>JAGNNV010000034.1:7968-22215 GCA_017990495.1 Vicinamibacteria bacterium | reverse complement strand
GACGGGCATGCCGAGGAGGTTGGTCGGGCCGGCGGCCGGAGTGGGGGAGGCCACGGCGGGGATCGTGTCGAGGACCGAGGACTCCTTCTGCTTCAAGACGGTGAGCGAGATGCTCGTGATCATGAAGACCGCGGCGAGGCCGGTGGTGACCCGCGAAAGCAAGGTGGCCGAACCGCGGGGCCCGAAGGCGGCCTGGGTGCCGCCACCGCCGAAGGCGCTGGCCAGATCCTGGCCCTTGCCCTGCTGAAGCAGGACCACCGCGATCAGGAAGAAGCACGCAATCAGGTGCAGGATCAGAACAAGGTAGTAGAGAACGGTCATCGCTTTGTTGCCTTTAGCCTCGGTGCAGTCGATCGAAACGGTCTCGGATCCGTGCCTTTGGCGCATGGAGCGCCTCGGAGCGGCCGAAAGAGGGGAAGTATATCGCGGGGGGCTCGAAGATGGTGGGATCGGGCTTTGGGCCCCCGTCCTTACGAACGGGAGGCGTTTACGATGCCCAGGAACGAGGGAGCCTCGAGGCAGGCCCCGCCCACGAGGGCTCCGTCCACGTCAGGTTCGGCGATCAACGACCCCGCGTTGTCGGCCTTGACGCTGCCTCCGTAGAGGATACGGATGACCCGCGCCACCGCGTCGCCGTGCGAGCGGGCCACCAGTTTCCGGATGAAGGTGTGAACTTCCTGGGCCTGCCCCGGCGAGGCGGTTTTCCCGGTGCCGATGGCCCAGAAGGGCTCGTAGGCCAGCACCGCCCGCATGGCCTCTTCGGGAGTGACGTGGCGAAGGGCGTGTTCGGTCTGTCGCTCGACCACATCGAAGGTCCGCGAGGTCTCGCGTTCCTGCAAGGTCTCGCCCACGCAGAGGATGGGGATCAGGGCATGGTCGAAGGCGGCCCGCGCCTTCTTCATGATGAGCTGGTCGGTCTCGCCGAAGATGTGGCGCCGTTCGGAGTGGCCGAGGATCACGTGGGTGCAGCCGACGTCTTTGAGCATTGACGGCGAGATCTCGCCCGTGAACGCTCCCTTGGCCGACTCATGCATGGTTTGGGCGGCAAGGCCCACCGAGGATCCCCTGAGCACCTCGCCCACCGCGGCCAAAGCGGTGAAGGGCGGGGCCATGGCGACGTCGATATCGGCCAAGTCACGGACCCCGTCTCGCACTGCGGTGGCGAGTGCCCGGGCTTCGGCCACCGTCTTGTGCATCTTCCAGTTGCCGACGACGAGGGGGCGGGGCATCTTGGGACTCTACTCCGTGGTGGATAGGGCAGGCACGAGGCCCGCCCCTACTAGTGGCCGACCGGAGCCGGGTTGGGGTCGTCGTCCAGACACTCCACACCCGGCAGAGTGTCGCCCCCGAGGAACTCGAGCGACGCTCCGCCCCCGGTCGAGACGTGGGTGATCCGGTCGACCAGACCCGATTCGGAAACAGCGGCCACGGAGTCGCCGCCGCCCACGATGGTGGTGGCCTGCGAGTCGGCCAGCGCCTGGGCAATCGCGAATGTTCCGGCGGCGAACGGCTTCATCTCGAAGACGCCCATGGGTCCGTTCCAGAGCACGAGCTTCGCCTTGCGGATCTCCTTGCCGAAGATCTCCACGGTTTGCGGGCCGATGTCGAGACCCATCCATCCCTCGGGAATCTCGGTGACGGGCACAGTCTTCGTTTCGGCGTCCGCCTTGAAGGCACTCGCCACCACGTGGTCGAAGGGCAGCAGGATCTTGCCCATGCCCGCGTCGAGCAGCTTGGCCGCGAGAGGCACTTTGTCCTCTTCGACCAGGCTCTTGCCAATGTTGTAGCCCATGGCCTTGAAGAAGGTGTACGCCATACCCCCGCCGATGAGCAGGGAATCGACCTTGGGCAGCAGATTCTCGATGACCGTGATCTTGTCGGACACCTTGGCCCCGCCGATGATGGCGACGTAGGGGTGCGGGGGGGACGCGAGAGCCAGCCCGAGATACCGGATCTCCTTCTCCATCAGGAGACCGGCCACCCGCTGCTTCACGAAAGGCGCGACGCCCGCGGTGGACGCATGGGCGCGATGGGCGGTGCCGAAAGCGTCATTCACGAAAACCGTCGCGCCGCTGTCCTTGATGAGGGCCTCGGCGAAGGCTGGATCGTTCGCCTCTTCCTCGGGGTGGAAGCGCACGTTCTCGAGCAGGAGGATGTCCCCGGGTTTCATGGCCGCGGCGCGTTTGCGCACGTCGTCGCCGATGCTGTCGGCGGCCAGATCGACCTCGCATCCCATCAACTCGGCGAGCCGTCTGGCGATGGGGGCGAGGGAAAGGGCCGGGGTGGGCCCTTTCTTTGGGCGCCCGAGGTGCGAGGCCAGGACGAGTTCGGCCCCCGCATCGTGGAGGAACCTGAGGGTGGGCAAGGCGGCCCGGATTCTCGTGTCCTCGGTGATGGTGGCGCCTTCCATCGGCACATTGAAGTCGACGCGCACGAACACGCGCGTTCCCGAAAGCGCCTGGAGGGCCTGGATCGTCTGCTTGGCTGCCACGGTTTCTCCCCTTTTCTAGGGACGTCAGGACCCGAGGGGTGACCCCCTCGGGAACGAGTCTCAGGCCCGGTCTTTGCTCGCCATGTAATGGATCAGGTCGCACATGCGGCTCGAGAAGCCCCATTCGTTGTCGTACCAGGCGAAGACTTTGGCCATGTTGCCCTGAAGCACGCGGGTGAGCGGAGCGTCGAGGATCGACGAGGCGGGATTGCCGCGGAAGTCGATGGAGACGAGTTCTTCAGTGCTGACCTCGAGAATGCCCTTGAGCGATCCGGCCGCGGCTTTCTTCATCGCCTCGTTGATGGCCTCCGCCGTGGTCTCGCCCTTGAGTTCAACCACGAGGTCGACCACGGAGACGTTTGGCGTGGGCACACGCATGGCCACACCGTCGAGCCGACCCTTCATCTCGGGGATGACGAGATAGATGGCCTTGGCCGCCCCCGTGGAAGTGGGGATCATCGACAAGGCGGCGGCGCGGGCCCGACGCAGGTCTTTGTGGGGCAGGTCGAGGATCTTCTGGTCGTTCGTGTACGAGTGGATGGTGGTCATCTGACCACGCACGATCCCGAACGAGTCGTGGAGGACCTTGACGATGGGGGCGAGGCAGTTCGTGGTGCAGGAGGCGTTTGAAACGATGTGGTGACGCGTGGGGTCGTATTTGTCCTGGTTGACGCCCATGACCACGGTCAGATCTTCATTCTTGGCCGGAGCCGAGATGATGACCTTCTTCGCCCCCGCGGCCAGGTGAACCTTCGCTTTCTCGGCGTCGGTGAAGAGACCGGTGGATTCGATGGCGTATTCGACGCCGAGATCCTTCCAGGGCAGCGCGGAGGGGTCTTTGGTGGAGAGGACCTTCACCTTGCGGCCGGCCACCAGGATGGTGTCGCCTTCGACCCGCACTTCCTGGGCCAGGTTGCCCAGGATCGAGTCGTACTTCAAAAGGTGCCCCAGGGTCTTGGCGTCGGCGAGGTCGTTGACCGCGACGATGTCGAGTTCCTTGTCGTCCAGTGCGGCCCGCAGGATGTTGCGACCGATGCGGCCGAAGCCGTTGATGCCTACTCTTACCGCCATGGAACTTTCTCCTTCACAAAGGGTGAGGTGAAAATTGTAATTGAGAATGGCAGGCAGGCTCTGATGCATGAGCACTACCGCCCTCTTCAAGCTTGAGAGCGGCGCCGCGTGGGCGGGGTCACCTCTCCGCGCGTGTTTTCAGGCTGTGCGACCGGAAGATCACGTAGGCGGCGATCGAGGCGGCGAGGTAGCAGAACGAGAAGATGATCCCTTCCGTCGATCCGGAGATGAAGATGTAGAACCACAATGCACCCGACAAGAGCGCGGGGATGGGGTAGAGCCACATCACGAACGGCTGAGGCAGATCCTTGCGGTAGCGGTGGAGCAGGATCACGCCCGCGCACTGCCAGAGGAAACACAGCAGCACCTGAACCTGGATCAGCCAGGTCGCGAGTTGGCCGAGCGAGAAGAAGCAGAAGGGAACGGCGAGCAGGCCCACGGTCAGCAGGGCCACGTGGGGAAACGCCTTGGTCGGATGAAGGGTGGCGAACACCTTGAAGAACTGTCCCTCGCGCGCGGCCGCGAAGGGGATTCTCGAATAGCCGAGGATCACCGCGTAGAGCGACGCCGCGGCCACGAACTGGATCATCACCGTCATGATCACAGCCGCGATCTGCCCCTGGGCGGGATCGGCGAAGGTCTTGGCGATGAAAAGAGAGGCGATGGTGCGCGACTCCTTCGCTTCCTCCCAGGGCACCATGCCCAGAATCACCGTCGACATCACCATGTAGAGAAGGGCCACCACCACGATCGAGAGGATGATCGAGCGCGGCATCGTGCGAACGGGATCTTTCACTTCCTCGGCGATGTTGCAGACCTGGTTGTACCCGCCGTAGCTGTACATGGCGAGGATGGCGGTGGCTCCGAGTTTGGCGAAGAAGTCGGCGTTGTACTCGTAGGCCGCATCCGGCCAGGCGAAGGCCTGGGCGAAGGAGAACTTGAAGAGCCCGGCCACGATCACCCAGCCCACGGTCAGGAAGACGAAGCCGAGGAGGATCACCGCGAGCTTCCCGACGTCCTCGATCTTGCGCCACAAGAGGGCGGTGACGAACACGCACAAGCCCCCGGCCACGAGATCGTGCTGCAGGGAGGACATGTCGGTCCAGTAGAAACGCAGGTAGTCCGCGAAACCGACGCCGCCGCTCGCGATCGAGAGCGGAGCCACCAGGATTACCTGGCAGATGAAGACGAAGGCCAGCAGGTCGCCCAGGGGCAGGCCCGCCACCTTGAACGGCTTATAGGCCTCCCGCAGATAGAGATACGACCCGCCGCTGCCGGGCAGGGCGGCGGCGAAGTGCGAGTAGACGAGACCGTCGGCGAAGGCGAGGATGGCGCCCGCGATCCACGCGTAGAGGATGTGCGGCCCTCCCATCGACGTGATCATGAACGGAATCACCAGGAACGGGCCGACCCCCACCATGCCGATGATGTTGGTGGCGGTGGCGGGCAGAAGTCCCATGCCCCGTCGGAGGTGGGCGGTTTCGGTGGCTTCGGTCATCAGTGTCTCGGGCCTCGGTGATTGCGGGTTGACGGAAGGGAACCGGAGGTGCGGTTTCAGGGAGAAGGGGCGGCGTCCCGGCTAGAGCAGGGCCTTGGCCAGACGAACGGCCAGGGCTTTTTCCCCGACGAGGGGATTGAGGGCGAGCGCTTCGATCGCCTCATCGCGGGAACCGCTCAAGGCGGCGGCCACCGTGGCCCGCTCGTACGCTTTCACCTGGCGCAGCATCGTCCGCACGGTCTCGGGCGGCGAACCGGCGTGCAGGGGGAAAGCGCCGTTCCGGTTCACCAGGCAAGGGACTTCGACCACGTCGTCGTCGAGCAGGCCCGCCACATTGCCGCGGTTGCCCACGGAAAGGGGAATCACATCGCCTTTGTTCCCGTGGATGGCTTCGATGACCGAGACCGCGATCTTGTCGTAGCCGGTCAGCAGCGCGGCCTCGCTCGGCGCGTGACGCTCCGCCGCTTCACCTCGCCCTTCGAGGGAGAAGTACGTGCCGTTTCGTTCGGCGAGATACGCCTCGTAGACCCGAACCGGATCCTCGGCGCGGTTCCGGAGCGCTTCGAACAGGGCCGCGTTCATGCGCGCCACTTCCGCGCCCCGCGAGGTGCCGCCCCGGAGGGTGTTCTCGAGCGCCCGCCCGGTGCGTTCGTAGAAGTACACATATTCAGTGGGCAGGGCGCCTATCGCGCGGAGACGCTCGGCTTCGAAGAGGGGAGCGCGGTAGATACGGGCGAGCATCGCGTCGTCCTTCAGGATCGTGGCCATGCGCGGTTCGCCCCCGACCCACACCTCCCGAACCCAGCCGAGGTGGTTGAGGCCGGAATAGTCGAAATGGCACTCCGCTTTGGGCACGCCCAGCGCGTGCGCGATTTCCTCGAAAAATTCCGTCGGGGTGTCGCAGATGCCGAGCATGGACACGCCCGCGCCCTTCAAGACGCCCTCGGTGACCATGCCGACGGGATTGGTGAAGCTGATCATCCAGGCGTCGGGGGCTTCCCGCGCGACTTCTTTCGCGTACTCCACCATTGCCGGAATGGTGGCGAGAGCCATGGCCCAGCCACCCACGCCCACGGTCTCTTGACCGATCACGCCCAGATCGAGAGCGACCCGCTCGTAGCGGGCCCGGTGTTCGATACCCCCGGGTCGGATGCTGGCGATGACGAAATCGGCGCCCGCCACGCATTCGGCGACGGTCTCCGCCACACGGACCTTCACCGAGGCGACACCCTCGATGAGCGGAGCGATCAGCCCGAGTCGATCCCGATCGACGTCGAAGACGCGCACTTCGGCGATCGGGAGACCCGAGCGGCACAGTCCGCGGACGAGGAGCGGAGTGCGCACACCCGCGCCGCCGATGATGGCGAAAGTGAGAGATGGGGTCACGGGACGGGAGACCTCCATCGGCGGGGAATCCAATTTGGAGCGCTCCATTGGGTCGATTATGGCATCTCCGCGACTCGTCGGCCGGCCTCAGAGATCTTCGAGACGAGGCAGCCCGTCGAGTCCGCCCACGACGAGGGTCGACCTCGCCCCCACCGTGTTGCCGAGCCGCAGGGCGCGCTTCGCGGGCAGGTCGCTCAGAAGACCGGCGAGAAAACCCGCGTTGAAGGCATCCCCCGCCCCAGTGGTGTCGACCGGGCTCACTCTCGGCGCCGCCTCCTCGATGGTCCCTTTGGAAGTGAGCCAGCGGCTCCCCCTGGCCCCGAGTTTGATGACCGTGTTTGGAGCGTGCGCCTTGAAGAACGACTCCGCCTGGGCGAGGGACCGGCGCTTCGAGTAGAGCTTCGCTTCGTCCTCGTTGACGAGGAGAAAGTCCGCGGCCCCGATCAGCAGCGGCAGGTTCTTGTCCTTCGCGAGATCCAGGTCGTAGCCCATGTCGAGCGAGACCAGGATCCCGCGCGCACGCGCGCCTTCAAGCACGCGAACGAGGGGAGGAATGTCGCGTGGACACATGGCCACGTGGATGACGCGGGCCTGCGCCCGGGCCAGAGCGGCGTTGATGCGTGGGCCTAGGACGGTGTTGACCCCGTCGAAGGTGGCGAAAGCCCGGTCTTTCGGGGTGGAAAGGGCGGCGGTGATGGCGTGCTGCTCGTGGCGTTTCCGAAGGTTCGTCACTCGAACCCCCTCCAAGCGAAGCCTGGCCTGCGCCCCGTCGGCGAGGGCGCTCACGATCCCGGTGGAGATCCCCAGTCTGGCCGCTGCCACCGCGGTGATGGTCGCTCCGCCTCCGAACGTGCGCATGAAGGATTGCGTGCGCAGTTCCTCGCCGAGCCTCGGTAGACGCTCGAGCCCTGCGAAGATCAGATCCTCGAACGACTCTCCCACGCAGATCAGGTCGGTAGTGCTCATGGCTCGGGAGCCTACATGCCCGATCACAATCGCGACTTGCTTGCGTGGGGGGGGGCGATTTCTCTGTGGCCACCCCGATTGATCTGGTCGCATCGTCCGTTCGGAGCGCCCGAAGCCCCGGGGAGTCGTTGGTCTTACCGCTGACTTCTTTTCTGGAACGTTCCAAATCCTCTGGACAGCGGGGATTCGCGGGCGTATGGTCCGGACCATTATCCGGAGGCGCGTGGGCAGGAACGCGGCCATGGACATGCAACCAATCGACTACCTCAAGCCCGATACTTCTGGAGTGACGACCATGACACGATTCTCGCGGGGCGCCCTGGGCGCCCTCTCCCCGGCGGCCTCGTTGGGTTTCGCCGTGTTGTTAGCCCTGTCGCTGACGCTTGCCCCAAGCAGGGCCCAGGCTCAGATCGACTCCGGCTCCATTGTGGGCGACGTGACCGACACGCAGGGCGGCGCCCTGCCCGGCGCCACCGTGGTGGCCACCCAGGAGGGCACCGGCTTTTCGTTCACGACCACCACAAACGCAAAGGGCCAGTACAGCTTTCGGAACCTGCGCATCGGCTCGTACGTGATCACGGCGGAGCTCTCCGGGTTCAAGAAGACCGTCCGATCCGCGGTGCAACTCAAAATCCAGGAGACGATCAAGGCCGACTTCACCCTGGGGGTAGGAGCCATGACCGAGGAGGTGACGGTCAGCGGCGAAGCGCCCCTGCTCAATACCCAGACGGGTGAAATGGGCTACTCGGTCGATTCGAAGCAACTCAATGATCTCCCGCTGCTGGGACGCCGATACACCGAACTCGCGCTCCTTCAAACCGGAGTGGTTCCCTCCGGAGCGGGCATGTCGTCCCGCGGCGAGGACACCTTCTTCAACTCGAACGGGAACTTCGCGACCTGGAACAATTTCGTCCTCGACGGCGGCGACAACAACTCCTTCTCCACCAACCTCCAGGAACGAACGCCGCAGGTGATAGCGCCGCCGGTTGACGCCCTGGAGGAGTTCAAGATCCAGACCCGCACCTATTCCGCCGAGTTCGGGCGCTCTGCCGGCGCCGTGGTGAACGCATCCATAAAGCAGGGCACGAACGACTTCAAGGGCGTGCTCTTTGGTTTCGGACGCGACTCGAGGTTCAATGCGAATACTTTCGCGAACAAAGCCGCGAACAGGCCCAAGGGGAAGTTCGACGAAACCGTGGCCGGCGGCGTCCTCGGCGGTCCGATCGTGAAGGACAAACTCTTCTTCCTGGTTGACTATCAGGCGACGCGCACCACCCAGGCGCAAAGCAACCAGGCGGTCGTGCCCACCGCCTTGATGCGAACGGGCAATCTCGTGGAGTTGTCGCGCAGCGTCACTGGTACCAACCCGTTCGTCCCCGCCGGGTGCATCAATCCCACAACCAAGGTCATCAGCCCCGGCTGCATCGACCCCGTGGCGGCAAGGCTCATGGCTCTTTATCCCCTGCCCAACATCGCCTCCGAATTGGCGAAGGCGGGACAGCCGGGCAGCTTCGGCCTTCCCAACTACATCAACAACGACCCCCTGAAGAACACGATCAATTCCTACGACGTCCGTCTCGACGCGCGACCGGGAACGTCGGGCAAGACCCTCCTCTTCACCCGCTACTCGTATTCGAAGACGGAGCGCCGGGAGCCTCCGGTGCTGGGCCCGGTGGCGTCGGGTGACTTCGCGTCCAACATCGATATCACGGGACAGAGCGCGGTCATCGGCCTGACCCGGAACCTGAGCAGCACCATGGTGCTCGACGTGCGGGGAGCCTGGAACAAGATCCAGGGCGATACCTTCCATCCCGCGTTCGGCGAGGACACCAATGCCCAGGTTGGACTCAAGGGCATCCCCACCGATCCCCGGTACAGCGGCGGCATCCCGAACACGAGCATCGGCGGGTTGACTCGCCTGGGCGGGCCGTTCTTCCGCCCCCAGTTCCAGACCTCGAGCATCAAGCAGTTCTCGGCTTCGCTGGCCTGGAACCGCGGCGTCCACTCCTTCAAGTTCGGTATGCAAAGACGGCGTGACTCCGTGGACTACATCGATCTCCGCTCACTCAACGGCGAAATGAACTTCGCCGATGCCCGATACACGGGCTCGGGTATTGCCGACTTCCTTCTCGGCCTCGCCACCCAGCAGCGCCTGACCACGTTCCACGAAGCGAACCTCTACACTGACGGAACCGAGGTGTTCGCTCAGGATTCGTGGCGGCCGACCAGCAAGCTCTCGCTCAACCTGGGCCTTCGTTATGAGTTCTTCACTCCCATGCTCGCCCGCGACGGCATCATGACGAACATCGACCCCGCGAACGGACAGCGCATCTCCGCCAAATCGTCCGGGAGTCTGTACGAGCGCTCCCTGATCCACCCCGACCGCAACAACTTCGCGCCCCGCTTCTCCTTTGCGTACTCGGCGAACGAGAAGATGGTGATCCGGGGCGGCTACGGCATCTATTACCAGCATACCGATCGCTACGGCTCGGAGAGCCAGATGGCCCTCAATCCGCCGCAACTCATCGACGCCGATGTCGTCGCGGCGAACGCCAGCCAGGCTCCAACCTACCCGTTCCGAGATGGATTCATCACCCTCACTCCGAACGACATCAACCCGGCTCTGATTCAGTGGCGCATCCAGGATCCGAATCAGAGGACCCCCATCGTGCACCAGTTCAGCATCGGCCCGGATTTCAAGCTCAGCGAAACGATCTCGGCCTCGGTGCAGTATGTCGGCAACAAGGTGCGCAACGGCCGCCGCATCGTCAACCTCAACCAGGGGAGGATCACCCCAACCGGGGTGGTGTTCCCCTACGCCCAGTACGGCTACGGCACCGCCTATCTTGAACAGATCCGCAGTGTGGGCCGGACCGACTACAACGCTCTGCAGACCCAGATCCAGCGCCGGTTGAAGAACGGTCTGGGCTTCACCGCCTCGTTCACGTATGGAAGCGCCAAGGGCGATTTCCTCGACCACCTGTCGGCCGGCGGCGGGGCCACGGGGAACCAGCCGCAGGACGTCTACAACCTGGATGCCGACTACGGTCCCCTGGAGTTCGACATCAAGAAGAGGTTCGTTCTCTCCTTCATTTATGAACCGCCGGTCGGCCGCGGCCGCGGAACCGAACTCAAGGGTCTGGGGCGGATCTTCAACGACTGGAGCGTGAATGGAATCCTCAGTCTCGAGGATGGCCGTCCGTTCACCATCACGGGCTCAAATCGGAGCAACACCGGTGGAGGCCACAGCTCGAGGGCGAACTGCCTCGGCGACGCCCAGCCGTCCTCATTCGACAAGACTCTGGCCAAGTGGTTCGACACCACCCAATTCGCGGACACGGTTGCGAACACGCACGGCTCCTGCGGGATCAACACCGTGCGTGGTCCCGGGGCCAAGAATCTGAACATGTCGCTCGTCCGTAACTTCCCGCTTCCCAACGGCCGGCGCATCGAGTTCCGAGCCTCTGCATTCAATCTGCTCGACTGGGAGAATTACGGCTTTCCCGGATCGAGCGTGACGAATCCTGTGACCTTCGGCGTGATCACGGGGGTCAGGAACTCCCCCCGCGAAATGCAGTTCGCGGCGAAGCTGTATTTTTGATTAGTTGGGGGGCGGTGAACGTCCCCGCCCCCCAAACCCCCGTCGCTTCGGCCGGAGTGAATCCGGCCGAAGCTCCATCGCCTATTCGATAAGAACCCCGTTAGACCCGAAGCTCCAGCCCCGCTCGGAGATACCCACGTCACCCCCGCGGGCGCGCAGCCTGGCCTTGGGCCAAAGCGGGAGCCTGGCGCGAACATCCGTTCCCAAGCGCGAAAACCGCGAGAACCGCGAAACCAAATCGAAGTCGGAGAACAAACATGAAGTCCAAGTTTTCGATCGCCCTCCTTACCCTTGCCCTGGTCGTCCCGCCCTCCGTCCTCACCGCATCTTCGCTTCCCCAGGATCAGGGGGCCTCGGGGGTCTGGCAAAAGCTCCTCAAGCTCAAGACCACGGCCAGCGCCATGCACACCACCGCGCATCCCGACGATGAACATGGCGGCGTGCTCGCGCATCTCTCCCGCGGTCAAGGCGCTCGCCTCTCTCTGTTGACCCTGAACCGTGGAGAGTCCGGCGACAACGCCATCGGCTCGGAGCTCTTCGACGGCCTCGGCCTCATTCGCACCGAAGAGCTGATCGTGGCCGACCGCTACTACGGCGTCGACGATCAGTACTTCACCACCGTGGCCGACTACGGTTTCTCAAAGACCATCGAAGAAGCGCTCGCGAAGTGGGGCAAAGAGAATGTTCTGCGCGACGTGGTCCGCGTGATCCGCATGAATCGCCCCTTCGTTCTGATTTCACGCTTCCAGGGCAATCAGCGTGACGGGCACGGCAACCACCAGACCGCGGGAATGATCACCCAGGAGGCCTGGAAGGCCGCGGGCGACCCGAAGATGTTCCCCGAGCAGATCGCCGAGGGTCTGCGGCCATGGCAGCCCATGAAGATCTACATCGGCGGCCAGCGCGAGAACGAGGAATGGACGCTGCGCGTGGATCCGGGCGCCTTCAGTCCGTGGCTCGGCGAGACCTACAACAACTTCGCGCGCATCGGTCTCTCGTTTCAGCGTTCGCAGGTGAGCGGCCGCGTCAACCTCGCGCGGGGGCCGCAGTATGGGTACTACAAGCGCGTCGGTTCCACCGTGACCTCGGGGATGAAAGAAGAGGGCTTCTTCGAGGGAATCGACACCACGATCCCGGGCCTCTTCAAGACCCTCGGGCGCGCCACCCCCGCCGGAGTTGACGCGCACCTTCAGGCGATCGATCGCGAAGTCACCAACGCAATCGTCGCTTTCACCATGACCAATCCGTCCGCCACCGTGCCAGCCCTCACCCGGGGCCTGAAAGCGACGCGCGATGCGCTGACCGCGCTCGGTTCGACGGAACCCGAAGCCACCTTCATCCTCAAGGTCAAAGAGGGCCAGTTCCAGGCCGCAATCACCGCGGCCCTGGGCGTGGACTTCGTCGCTTCGGCTCAAGCCGCCGGTCTCCCCGAGCCGACGGGGCCTTTCGCCGCCTTCGCCGCCCCGCCCACGATGAGCGCGCCCGTTCCCGGCCAGGCGTTTGAAGTGCGCGCGCACTTCACCAATCGCAGTCCCGTGGATGTGACGATGCGCGGAATCGTTCTCGACACCGCCTTGGGCTGGAACGTCTCGAGCACCGGCCCTGAAGCCGCCACGGCCCTCGGCAACAACGCGACCTCGAGCCAGCGCTTCTCCGTATCGCTGGCGCCGAATGTGTCTCTCTCGTCCAAGCCGTACTTCTCGCGACCGTCGATCCAGGAGTCTGTGTACCAGGTTTCGGATGTGAAGCAGATTCACCGGCCGGTGGCCGAACCTCCCGCGGTGGCGGTGGCGCGCTACACCGTCATGGGCACGGATGTCGAGACCCGTGAGGTGGTGGTCCGCCGCGAGGGCAACCTGCCCTACGGCATCGAGTCGCGCGAGCTTCGGGTGGTGCCGGCCCTCGCTTTGACCGTGACGCCCGGATCGGCGGTGGTGCCGCTCAAGGCGCTGCGCAAGCGTGTCCAGGTCGAGGTCGACCTCCTCAACAATGTCGAGGGCGACATCGCGGGTGAGCTGGCCCTGAATCTCCCCAAGGGATGGACGTCCTCTCCCGCGACCCAGGCCTTCAAGTACGCCCGTGCCGGTGAGCGCAGCGTCTATCGCTTCACCGTCTCGATCCCTTCGCTCGAGGACAAGACCTACGAGATCACCGCGGTCGCCCGCGCCAATGGCCGCGAGTACACCGAAGGTTACTCGGTGATCGAGAAGCGCGACCTTGAAACGCGCCTGCTCTATCGACCGTCGACCATCACGGTGCGCGGCATCGACGTGGCGTTGCCCGCGGGCCTCAAGGTCGGCTACGTGATGGGCGTGGGCGACCAGGTGCCGGCGGGCCTCGCTCAACTCGGGGCCACCGTCACCATGCTGGGCGAGAAGGAGCTTTCAAGTGGTGACCTGTCACAGTTCGACACCATCATGACCGGCACTCGCGCCTACGCGGTGCGTGACGATCTGAAGACCTACAACCACCGGCTCCTTGACTACGTGAAGGCGGGCGGCAACATGGTTGTCCTCTACAACACCCAGGAGTTCGTGCCGAACAAGTGGGCGCCCTACCCCGCGATGCTCCCCCAGCGCGCGGAAGAAGTCTCGGAAGAGGATTCTCCGGTGGAGATCCTCGCGCCCTCGGCACCGGTCTTCAACTACCCGAACAAGATCACGGCCGCGGATTTCGAGAACTGGGTCGAGCAGCGGGGCTCGAAGTTCCTCACCGAGTGGGACAAGGCCTACACCCCGATGATCGCCACCTGGGACAAGGGCCAGGCGAAGCAGAGCGGAGGGTGGGTCCAGGCCCCTTACGGCAAGGGGCACTACACCTACTTCGCCTACGCGTTCCACCGGCAGCTGCCCTACGGCGTGCCCGGAGCCTACCGTCTGCTCGGCAATGTCCTCTCGCTCAACAAGGCGAAGACCCCGACCCCCGCGAAGCCCCGCCAGTAGGAGAGCGCACCCGGGGGCGGGAAACCTCCCCCCGGGTTGATCTTGGGGCGGGGGGCCGCAAGAGTCGGGACGAACCGCCGTGCTTTGCCCCCCGCACCCCCGCGCTCCGGCGGGAATGAATCCCGCCTGCGCTACCGTTTTCTAGGCGGGGGGCCGCAAGAGTCAGGACGAACCGCCGTGCTTTGCCCCCCGCACCCCCGCGCTTCGGCGGGAATGAATCCCGCCTGCGCTACCGTTTTCTAGGCGGGGGGCCGCAAGACTCGGGACGAACCGCCGTGCTTTGCCCCCCGCA
>JAGNNV010000034.1:0-7737 GCA_017990495.1 Vicinamibacteria bacterium | reverse complement strand
GGCGGGAATGAATCCCGCCTGCGCTACCGTTTTCTAGGCGGGGGGCCGCAAGACTCGGGACGAACCGCCGTGCTTTGCCCCCCGCACCCCCGCGCTCCGGCGGGAATGAATCCCGCCTGCGCTACCGTTTTCTAGGCGGGGGGCCGCAAGACTCGGGACGAACCGCCGTGCTTTGCCCCCCGCACCCCCGCGCTCCGGCGGGAATGAATCCCGCCTGCGCTACCGGGACCGCGTTCTAGACACCGCGTCGGTCCATCCTGCGTAGAGCGACTCGCGCTTTGCTTCGTCCATCGCGGGGGTGAACGTGCGATCGAGGGCCCACAACTTCTGGATGTCGTCCTGGTCGGACCAGACGCCGGTGGCGAGGCCCGCGAGGTAGGCGGCGCCGAGCGCGGTGGTCTCCGCCACCACCGGTCGCAAGACGCGCGCGCCGAGGATGTCGGCCTGGAACTGCAACAGCGCGCCGTTGCGCGTCGCTCCTCCATCCACGCGGATCGACTCGAGGGCGAGCCCTGAATCCTTGCGCATGGCCTCGATGACGTCGCGCGACTGGTAGGCGATGGAGTCGACGGCGGCCCGCGCGATATGGGCGCGGGTGGTGCCCCGGGTCAGGCCGAAGATCGCTCCCCGCGCGTTCGAGTCCCAGTAAGGAGCGCCGAGGCCCACGAAGGCGGGAACCATGTACACGCCGTCGCTGTCGGGGACGCTGCCGGCGAGGGTCTCCACTTCACCGGACGTGGTGATGATCTGCAGCGAATCGCGGAGCCACTGAACCACCGCGCCGGCGATGAAAACCGAGCCCTCGAGGCCGTAGGTGGTCTTGCCTCCGATGCGCCAGCCCACGGTGGTGAGCAGACCGTTGGTGGAAGCCCGGGGTTTGTCGCCGGTGTTCATCAGGAGGAAGCAGCCGGTGCCGTAGGTGTTCTTGGTTTCGCCGGGTTTGAAGCAGCACTGGCCGAAGGTGGCGGCCTGCTGGTCGCCCGCGATTCCCGCGATCGGGATGCGGGAGCCGAAGAGGGTCTCGTCGGTTTCGCCCACGATGCCGCTCGAATCCACGATCTTCGGCAGCATCGCCTTCGGCACGCCCATGATCTTGAGCAGTTCGTCGTCCCATTCGAGGGTCTCGAGATCCATGAGCAGGGTGCGCGATGCGTTCGATACATCGGTCACGTGCACGCGCCCGCCGGTGAGACGCCAGATGAGGAACGAGTCGATGGTGCCGAAAAGGATGTCGCCCTTCTCCGCGCGGGCCCGCAGGCCATCGACCGTGTCCAGCAGGTGCGCGATCTTGGTGCCCGAGAAGTAGGCGTCCATGACCAGGCCGGTCTTGCGCCGGAAAAGAGGCTCGTGGCCTTGCGCCTTCAAGCGTTCGCAGACGTAGGCGCTCACCCGGCTCTGCCACACGATGGCGTTCGCCACCGCCTTGCCGGTGTGGCGGTCCCACAGCACCGTGGTCTCGCGCTGGTTGGTGATGCCGATGGCCGAGATCTTCGGCACCGCGGCCCGGGTGATGGCTTCGCGCGCGGTCTGCAGCTGGCTTTGCCAGATCGCTTCGGGATCGTGCTCGACGTCGCCGGGTCGCGGATAGATTTGCTCGAACTCGATCTGCGAGGTGGAAAGGGGCAGCCCTTCGCGGCCGAAGACGATGGCGCGCGATGAGGTGGTGCCTTGATCGAGGGCGAGAACGGTGGGCTTCGACATGTCTCTGGATCTCCTGGCAGGACCGCGGGCGAGCACGCCCCGGTCAGATTTCGACGCGCGCTTCCGCCTCGTGGGCGAACTGGTATCCCTTCACAGGATCTTCTTCCCAAGCAGGGAGCACAAAAGCTCCACCCCGAACTTCGCCGTCTGGTTGGCGCGATCGAGGACGGGATTCACCTCCACGAGTTCGACCGAGCACACGCGGTTTGTGTCGGCGAGCATTTCCATGGCGAGATGCATTTCGCGGTAGCCGATGCCTCCCGGGCTGGGGGTGCCCACGCCGGGCGCCTCTTCGGGGTCGACCGCGTCGAGGTCGATGCTGACGTGGATCCCCGCCGTACCGTTCCGCGCGCGCTGAATGGCCTCTTCCATTACCGAACGCATCCCGCGTTCGTCGAGATGGCGCATGGTGAAGGCTCCGATGCCGACCTGAGCCACGTTGGCCCGCTCCTTGATGTCCACCGAACGCAGGCCGATGATGGCCGCGCGTTCGCCGTCGATCATCGGACCCTTGGCGTCGTAGATCGAGAGCAGGTCCTTGTTGCCGAGTCCGAGGCAGACCGCCATGGGCATGCCGTGGATGTTGCCGGTGGGCGAGGTGTGTTCGGTGTTCGCGTCGGCGTGAGCGTCGAACCACACGAGGCCCGCCTTCTCCTTCCGCCTGCGGAAGTGGCGGGCCACTCCCGCGATGGTGCCCATGGCGATCGAGTGATCGCCGCCAAGGACCACGGGGATCACTCCCTCATCCATGGTCTTGGTGACCACGTTGCGCAAGGTGATGCAGGTGGCGCGGATTTCCTTCAGGTACTTGAGGTGGGGGTTTCCGGGGTGGCGGGTTTCCGCGACCTCCGCCTCGATGTCGCCATGGTCCTCGACCACGATGCCGAGGTCGCGCACCGACTCGTGGATGCCGGCCACCCGGAAGGCGGACGGTCCCATGTCGACGCCCCGGTGTCCGGCGCCGAGGTCGAGGGGGGCGCCGATGATCCGAATCTTCTTCTTCCTGAGTTGCTGGGCGGACATGGTGGGGCTTCCTATCGGGGCTTTTCGCTGAATTGAGTGGTGGAGCAGAGACTATCCTGAACCGCCTCCACCCATGGCCTACATGATTCCCGAGTCGATTCCGTATGGCCGCCCGAACAGCGAGAGACGCGTCTTTTCAACGCTCCAGGCTCTTCCGGACGACTGCTGGGTCTACTTTGAACCCTTGATCCTCGGTCGGTATCCGGATTTCATCGTGTTCATCCCGGACTGCGGGCTCCTGGTCATTGAAGTGAAGGGATGGCATCCGCAGACCCTCCTTGGCGGCGACCACCAGAGAGTTGAGTTGCGCACCGGCAGCGCCGCCAACCCCATTCGACAGGCTCGCGACTACATGGTGACGCTGATGGATCGCGCCCGGAAACATCCGGCCGCCCGACTCATCGTCCATCGTGACGGTCCGCATCGTGGCCGCTTCGTCTTCCCGTTCGGCTACGTCGGCCTCCTCTCCCAGATCACCGACGATGAGTTGCGGAACCATCCCGCAGGAGACCTGCGGCAATTCCTGCCCTCGAGCCATGTGGTGACCGCGGATGAATTCGACGCATGGGCTGACCTGACGGGCGCCGGCCTCAAGGCTCGCCTCGCCACTTTCTTCGAGCCGAGGTGGCCGCTGTCGCTCTCGCCCGAGCAGGTTGACGCGATCCGGACCATCGTTCACCCGGAAGTGGCCTTGCCCCGAACGCCCAACCAGATCGCCGCGGGCTCGGGGGCCGGACAACTCCGGCTCCCGGAGGAAGAAGCGACGTCCCGGCTCATCAAGACCATGGATCTCGAGCAGGAGAGACACGCCCGGACTCTGGGCGCCGGCCATCGCCTGTTGTTTGGGGTCGCAGGTTCAGGGAAGACGATTGTCCTCCTCGCTCGCGCCCGGTTCTTGAGCGAGGCCCTGCCGAAGGGCAGGATTCTCGTTCTCTGTTTTAATGTGGCGTTCAAAAGGTATCTCGCAGCCGTGCTCGAGGACTGCGCCAACATCGACGTGTACACGTTTCATGGTTGGGGCGCGAGGAACGGCCTGCCGTGGAGCGGACAAAAGCCCGACGACTACGGAGCGAGGCTGCGCGACATTCTGCAAAACGACGGGCGCGATGAGGCCGCCTTTGACGCGGTGCTGATCGACGAAGCCCAGGATTTCGAGCCCACCTGGTTTCAGTGCGTCACCAAGGCGATGAAGGAGCCGCGCCATGGCGACCTGCTTATCGTGGGCGACCGCAACCAGACCAACTACCGATTGGGGCGCATTTCCTGGAAGGACCTCGGAATCGAGGCGAAAGGGCGCTCGCGGATCCTGAGACGGAACTATCGGAACACGCGGCCGATCCAGGCGGCGGCCGCCGCCTTCTCCGAGAGTGACGAAGCGCAGGACGGCATTCCGGCCACGGCTTGCGAGCCGACCACGGCCTGGAGAGACAGTCGCACTCTTCCCGCGCTCTTCAAGCGGCCGTCACGGCTCACCGAACTCCAGGCTGTCTTCGACATCGTCCAGGGCCTGCTCGTGGGCAGTTTCCTCGACAGCACCTTTCCGCCGCTCAAGCCGGAGGAAATCGGTCTGCTCTACAGAAAGAGCGACGCGAGCGGTCTCCTCGAAGCCGTGGTGGAACACCTCTCCCGGCTGGTGCCGGTCGTCTGGCTCAATCAACCGAGGCCACGGTTCGAAGGCTCGAATCAGGCCCCCGACAATCGGCAGAAGGTGCTCGATCCCGGGATCAAGCTCCAGACCATCCACTCCGCCAAGGGCCTCCAGTACCGGGCCGTGGTGTTGATCTTCGCCGACCAGCTTGGGGCCCTGGACCTGGATATTCAGGAAGAGCGACGGCTTCTTTACGTCGCCTTGACCCGGCCTGAGGACTTCCTCGCCGTGACCTGCACCGTTGCCGCTCACGAATCTCCCTCTCCGCTGCTCGGAGAACTTCTCAACTCGCCGGCCTTCTACGACGCATGACCCCGGCCCGGCGATTCAGTGGGTGTTTTCCTGGAGCAGCCGGGTGATTTCGTCTCGCGGCATGGGGCGACCCAGCAGATAGCCCTGGAGCAGGTCGCAGCCCTGCTCCTCCAGGAATTGTCGCTGGAAATCGGTTTCGACACCTTCTCCCACCACTTCCAGGTGGAGTTGATGGGCGAGGGCGATGGTCGCCGAGGAGATGGCCTCATCCACCCGGTCAGACCCCACGTCCTGCACGAAGGAGCGGTCGATCTTGATGCGCTTGATGGGAAGACGCCGCAGCAGATCGAGGGACGCGTAGCCGGTGCCGAAGTCGTCGAGGCTGATGGCGACGCCCAGGGCGACGATCGCCCGCAGGGATTCGAGCGTCCGCTCCGCTCCTTGAAGCGCGGAGGATTCGGTGATCTCGAGTTCCAGCGCTTCCGCCTCCAGGCCGGCCGCATTCAACGAGGACGACACCAGCGACACGAGATCGGGCTCGCGGATCTGGGCAGCGGAGACGTTCACGGAAACCCGCAGGGGGACGTTGAGGGTGGCGCGCATATGCGCCAGATCACGGCAGGCGGTCTGCAAGACGAAAGCCCCGAGCGGTTGGATGAAGCCGGTGGCCTCGGCCACGCCAACGAATTCGCCGGGCAGGCGGATGGAGCCATCGGGTCGACGCCAGCGGATCAGGGCCTCGACGCCGCACAACTCGCCGGTTTTCGTCCGGAAGATGGGCTGGTAGTAGACGAGGAACTCCTGGCGGGCGAGCCCTTCGTGAAGTTCGTTCTCGAGTTCCAGCAGGCGGATGGCGGCACGGTTCATGGCCGGATCGAAAAGCTGCAGGCGGTCGCGGCCCGCGTCCTTGGCCCGGTACATCGCGGTGTCGGCGCTCTTCACCAGGGTTTGCACGTCGTCGCCGTCCTGAGGCCCGATGGCGAGGCCAAGGCTCGCGCTCACCCGCAGTTCCCGACTCGCGACCAGGAAAGGCCGGCGCATGGCATCGAGGAGCTTCAGGGCCACCCGGACGGTTTCGTCCGAGCGCAGGCCGGGCAGGAGGATGGCGAATTCGTCCCCGCCCAGGCGAGCCACCGTGTCTGATCCGCGCAGCACCTCGCGCAGACGAGAAGCGCTGTGGCGGATCAACTCGTCGCCCGCGTCGTGACCGAGCGAGTCGTTGACGTTCTTGAAGCGATCGAGGTCGAGCAGGATCACCCCGACGGTATCGCCCTCTCGGCGGGCCAGGGCGAGCGCCTTCTCGGCGCGGTCCACGAACAAGGCGCGGTTGGGAAGGTCGGTGAGGGCGTCGTGAAAGGCCACGTGCCGGGTGCGCTCCTCGGCCTGGCGCCTCTTGGTGATGTCGTACGCGGTGGTGAGGACCGCGGGCAGTCCATCGAGCTCGATGGGTGTGCCCGAGATCTCGAACCAGCGGGTGGCTCCATGGCGATCGATCATGCGCACGTCAAGCCGGTTCTCGACGGTCTCGCCACGCGCCCGAGCCCTTCCGCGCGCCTTGACCGGTTCGACGTCGTCGGGGTGGACGTTCGTCCAGAACGGCCGGCCCAGGACATCGCCGAAGACCTCGCGGACCCACCGGTTGGCGAAGACCACCGCGTCGTCGCGGTAGATGAGCAGGCCGCAGTCCGCTCCTTCCGCGAAGGCGCGGAAACGCATTTCGCTCTCCCGCAAAGAGCGTTCGGCCGACCGGCGGACGGTGGCGTCGCGGAAGCTCCACACCCGGCCCTGGATATCGCGCTTGGGGCCGAGTGGCCGCGAGAACCGCTCGAAGATCCGACCGTCCTTCAAGGTGATGGTCTCGAAACTCTCCTCGTCCGGCCGCGCGCTCAGTTCGCGGATGCGGTTCAGGAAACCATCGGCGTCGCTCACCTGCCCGAGGATGGCGGCGATGGCCTCGGCCTCGTGCCGGCTTTCGATCACGCCCAGGGGCAGGTTCCACATCGACACGAACAGGTCGTTCCAGGCGAGGATCTTTCCCGCGAGGTCGATCACGAGCAGCCCATCGCCGGTTGAGTTCAGGATCGAGGAGAGCAGACCCGTGGGTGAACCTCCGCCCGGGGACGGCCCGTCAAGACCGAGCTCCGCGCGGGTCGGGATGGGGCCGCTCGGACCCCGCCACGCCCTGCCCTGCGGTTTATCGCGCAACGGAAGTCCTGATCTCGAGCAGGAGGCTTCGGTAAGGGAGGGCGGTTCGCGAAAAGGAAAACGACAGGATCGAAGTCATGAAGAACTCCGCGGAGGGAAACCCGATGGGCGCAGAGACGCCGGCCCGCGGAGGCTCTCCGCAGGCCCATCCACACCCACGGCTTAATCTACTCCCGAATAGCCTGGGCCTGGTGAGAGAATCGCGCGTGCGGCTTTTGAGAGCGGAAACCGCGGCTCGAGTCCTGGCCGCGGCGCTTGGGTGGTGGATCTTCGTCTCCCCCCTGATGGCGGCCTCCCTGCCCCCCCGTTTCCGGTTCAAGACGCTTGAGGCTCAGCGGGTGAAGGTGCACTTCCACTCCGAGGTCGAAAGGCCGGCGCGGCGCGTGATGGCCCTGGTCCTCGAGATCCTGCCCGGGCTGGAGGCGCGCTACGGAGTTCGCGTGCCGAGCCTCGACATCGTGGTTCATGACGCGAGCGATTCACCCAACGGCCTCGCGACCGCCTTCCCCTATCCCTACGTCGAGATCCGGACCGCCTCCCCAGACGGCGCCGACTCCGGGCCCCACGAGTCGTGGTTGCGCATGGTGGTCACCCACGAACTGACCCACATTGTTCACATCGAGCAGGCGGGCGGCTTGTATGCCGTGGGACGCCGCCTCTTCGGCCGGGCGCCTTTTCTTTTCCCCAACGCCTTGCAGCCCACGTGGTTCATTGAAGGACTGGCGGTTCGTGAGGAGACACGGGGCACCGCCTTCGGCCGGGGCCGGCACACCTTCACGATGATGGTGGTGGACGAGGCGGCGCGGCGCGGGCAACTCGCGCGGATCGACCAGGCGACCCTGGGTCTTGACTCCTGGCCTTTCGGGAACGCCGCCTATCTCTTCGGCGAAGAGTTCCTGAGCGGCGTC
>JAGNNV010000231.1 GCA_017990495.1 Vicinamibacteria bacterium | reverse complement strand
GGATTGTTGCGGCTTCCCGCGGACCTGGCGCTCAATAATCCCGGCGCGGCCTTCGCGGCGGCCACCGGAACCCCCTGGCTCCTTGACCTGGAACTGGCCGCTCTCGACAGCCATCTCGCCGCGGTCGACGACCTGCCCGAGGGCCGGCTGTTTCTGAACCTCACTCCCACCGCGCTTCTCGATCCCCGTTTCCACGCCGACGAGATGGCGCGGAGGATCAGGAAGTGCCGGCTGTCTCCGGAGCAGGTGGTGATCGAGATTTCCGAACTCGAGAATGTTCTCGATCCCGAGGGCTTCGCAACCGCCATCAGCCCGCTGCGCGACCTTCACTTTCAGCTCGCCATCGACGATTTCGGCGCGGGCTTCGCCAACGTGCGTCTCCTCGTCGATCTCGGACCGGAGTTCCTGAAGATCGACAGCGCCCTCGTCACCGGAGCTTCGCGACACCCCCGAAAGCGGGCGTTTCTGGAGACCATCTCTCATCTGGGCCAGCGCGTTAACTGCGCGGTGATCGCCGAGGGGGTCGAAACCGAACAAGACCTCGCCACGGTTCGGGCCTGCGGAATCCGGGTGGTTCAGGGTTACTTCACGGGCCGGCCGCAACCGGCGCAGGACGTGGTCTCGATCTCACCGGCCTCCGTGACCGGCATCGCTCTTCTCGATTCTCCCGAGGAGACCATCGGCGGTCTCGCCCTTCCGAGAGAGGGCGTCGGCTTCGAGACCCGGATCGGGGATCTCATTCCTCTCTTCGAGCGGCAGCCCGAACCCGCGGCCATCGCCGTCCTCGATGGATCGCTGGTTCTGGGGCTCGTCACCCAGAATGTCCTCTACTTCCACCTCGGGCATCGTTACTGCCACGCCCTGTGGAGCGAGCGTCCGGTCACCGAGTTCGTCCGCACCCACAACGAGGGCTTCGATCGCCTGCCCGCTCTGGCCACGCTCGAGGAGGCGGCGGAAGTGGTCCGGCGTCGCCCGGCCTTCAGGCGGTTCGATCCGCTCGTGGTCGAGAACGAAGCCGGCGGCTATCACGGTCTGCTCCCGGTCGATCGCCTCCTCGCGGAGATGACACGCCTCAAGGTGGACTACGCCCTCCAATCGAGCCCGCTCACCGGCCTGCCCGGAACGGCAGCGTTGTCCCGCGCGGTCGAGGCCCGGCTGCGGGACGGGAAGCCGCTGGTACTGGGCTGGGCCGACCTCGATCACTTCAAACCGTTCAACGATCGATACGGCTTTTCTCGCGGGGACGAGGCGCTCAAGCTCTTGGGTGAGATTCTGGAGCGACACCTGCAGCGAAACGCCGGGGAGATGGTGGCCCACATAGGTGGCGACGACTTCGCCTTTCTGCTCGACATCGAGGAGGCCGCGGTGCGCGCGCGGGCCGCGGCTCTGGAGTTCTCAGAGCGGGTTGTGCCCATGTACGACCCGGAGGACCGTCTGGCCGGGGGCATTGACAGCATCGACCGGAGTGGACGTCGCCGCCGCTTCGGTCTGGCCAGCGTTTCGATCGGTCTCGTGGCCTGGAGGGGCGAGCCGGAGGTTGGGTATCGCCACCTCGTGGAGTGGGCGGCGGAGGTGAAGACCGCCGCGAAGCAGACGCCCGGACCGGTGGTGCTCATGAACCAGCGCTCTCTTCGTCAACAAGTGGAAGCCGCGGTCGGCTGACTCGAAGGCGCGGGTCGCGCCGGTGTCGCCCGGGCGTCACACCGTTGTCACATTTTCCCGGAAGTTAACCAGGTCTTGTCGCGGCGTTTTCTTTCCCTCCCTAGCCTCCCCCCCGTGATCGACGCCCTCCGAGTCCGGCAGGGTCGCCCGATCCCTGAGGAGACCCATGAACCTGAAACCGGGAAACATCAACCTTGGCGCGCGACTCGCCCTGTGGTTCCTTGCCGTCACGCTCTCGAGCTCCGTCTTCGCCCAGGGCTTCTTTTACAAAGAGGTTGTCAGGGAGGGCCGGATCTACGTCTTCAACCTGGGAGCCGAATATGAGCGATGGGTTGCCACGGGCGAAACCGGCCGCGCCATCACCCGGCTGAACTACGGCCCCTCGGGGGAGACCGTGGTCTTCGACTCTGAGGAGGCTATCGACCTCTACAACTTCAAGCACGAGATCGCCGAGGTGGTGGTGAAGCCGAAGCCGCCGCGGCTCGACCTCGTCTGGCGCGACGGCAAAACCCGGATTACCACCGACTCGGCCTATCTGGAGATGTCGACAAGGCTCCAGACGCGATACACCCACGAACTGCCCGATGATGCGGTCCAGCTATCCGGCACCGCGAACAAGGGGGACGACAAGGGTTCGTTCCGGATCCGGCGCGCCAAATTCAAACTCGAAGGCTGGGCCATGAAACCCTGGCTCACCTACGAGTTTCAGATCAACGTTCCCGCGGTCACGGGCTCGAACGCGGGAGCGATTCTCGAAGACGCCTCCATCGATGTGGACGCGACCAAGGGGCGCAACCGGTTTCGGATCAAGTTCGGCCAGTTCAAGCCCGCGTGGGGCCGGCAGGAAATGACGTCATCCGGTTCGCAGGCTTTCGTCGACCGCGCCGAAGTGTCGAATCAGTACGCCCGCGGGCGCGAAACCGGCGTGGCCTTGTGGGGCACGACCGCGAACAACAAGCTCGAGTGGCGCGCCGGGATCTCGAACGGGAACAGCGTCACCCGCAACGCCAACGACAACGACGCCTTCCAGTACAACGCGCGCGTGATGTTCCAGCCGAGTGGCCGACAGGCCCTCGCCCAGCGGGCCTGGGTTTCCGGACCTTTCTATTCCGAGGGCGACTTCGAGTCCGCCGACTTCCCCCTGTTCGCGGTGGCCGCGAACTTCGAGAAGAACAATTTCCATCGCGCAACCACGGGCAACGATCTGAAGGACACGGTCTGGAGTCTTGATGTGGTCTACAAGTACAAGCGCCTGTTCGCGACGGGCGAGTATTTCTTCCGGGAACGCACGCCCGAGACCGGCGCCAGCTTCGGCTCGGATGGCTTCTTCGTCCAGACCTCCTACCTCCTGAACTCGAGACGGCGGTGGGAGGGCGGTCTGCGCTACGGCCAGTTCGATCCCACCGACAAAGTGGCGGGGAACCTGCGCAAGGAGTGGCGCGCGGTTCTTTCCTATTACTACGCCCGCCACAACCTGAAGGTCCAGGCCGACTTCGGGCAGTTGCGGGACCAGGGAGCCAACAGCGGCAAAGGCACCACAAACAACGAGTTGCGCCTTCAGTCTCAGATCGTTTTCTGATTCCAGGCCCTGGGCGATTTAACACGAAGCTAACGAACGGTTAACCCCTCCTGCGATTCCGCCCACTAGCGTGGCACGCGAATCGCAAAACTCGAACCTCCATATGGTGATCCAATGAACCGAACCTTCCTTCCCGCCGCTTTCGCCGTTCTCATCGCCGCCTCAACCCAGGCCCAGCAGCTCAAGGTCGATCCCGCTCTGCCCTCGTATCAGAAGGTCAGCGGCATTTCCGGGAATCTCAACAGCGTCGGCTCCGACACCATGAACAACCTCCTGACCCTGTGGGCCGAGGCGTTCACCAAGATGTATCCGAACGTGAAGGTTCAGGTCGAAGGCAAGGGCTCGTCGACCGCGCCCGCGGCCTTGATCGCCGGCACCGCGCAGTTCGGCCCGATGTCGCGGGCCATGCGATCCACCGAGATCGACCAGTTCGAACAGAAGTACGGTTACAAGCCGCTCCAGTTCCGCACGTCCTACGACGCCCTCGCCGTCTACGTCAGCAAGGACAACCCCATCGAGAAGCTCACCCTCGCTCAGATCGACGCGATCTTCTCGAAGACCCGCCGCCGCGGCCACAAGTCGAACGTGACCACCTGGGGCCAGCTTGGTCTCACCGGCGACTGGGCGAATCGTCCCATCAGCATCTATGGCCGCAACTCGGCGTCGGGCACCTACGGGTTCTTCAAGGAGCACGCGCTCAACAATGGCGACTACAAGGACCAGGTCAAGGAGCAGCCGGGCTCCGCTTCGGTGGTCCAGGGCGTCACCAGCGATCGCTTCGGCATCGGCTACAGCGGCCTTGGGTATCGCACTTCGGGCGTCAAGGTGGTGAGTGTTGCGGAAGCCGAGGGGAAGCCGTACTCCTCAGGCAGTTACGAGGACGTGAAGTCGGGCGCTTACCCCCTGAACCGGTTCCTTTTCCTCTACGTGAACCAGGCCCCGGGCAAGCCCACCGACCCCCTCGTCCGTGAGTTCCTGAAGCTGATCTTCAGCAAGGAAGGGCAGGAAGTGGTGCTCAAGGACGGTTATCTGCCCCTTCCCGCCGACGTTGTGAAGCAGGAACTCGCGAAGCTTCGCTAAAGCGACTGGCCCCGCTCACGCGGGGCCTCCCCTCCACTTGAAATGAGCGACGTCACACCCGAATCCGTTCGGCATCGGATGCAATCCGCCCCCAGGCGGATTGCCCGGGTCAAGCGCATGGACCGCCTGGCCCGGGGCGTCATCACCCTGGGCGGCCTGGGCATCGTGGCCAGCGTGCTATTCATCTTCCTGTTCATTCTGGGCGAGGCCTGGCCGCTCTTCCGCTCGGCCACGGCCACGGCCACGGCCCTTCCTCCTCAAAGCGGCGCTCCGGAAATGCGGGGCGCCCTCGCGATTGGATCGGACGAGTACCAGCGCAAGCTCTACGGTCTCACCGCGGAGGGCTTCGTTCTCTCCTCCCTCGACGCGGGAACTCTCGACCGGCGCGAGCCCCTGCCCCTGCCGCCCGGGGTGACCATCACCGCCGCCTCGCGCAATGCCAGCGGTTCGCTCCTGGTGGCCGGCACGTCCGATGGTCATGCCGCGCTCCTTCACGTGCGCTTCCAACCGCAATACGAGGCGGCCAAGCTGGTCGATGTGACCACCGAGGTCCGCATCGATCCCCTGGTCGAGATGGATCCGCAGCGTCGGCCCCTGCGCCTGGTGGACGGACGTGAGAGAGAAGGAGCGGTGGTTCTCGCGGCCGTCGCGGATGAGCGCTTCATCCTGGTGCAGCGCAAGGGAGCCGACGAGACGGCCTACCTGGCCACCACCCTGGAAGTGGGCGAGGGTGAAACCATCACCCATCTGCGTCTGGGGCGCACCGATCATCTCGCCGCCGCCACCGACCGCGGCGGGCTTTATCTGTGGGAACTGGGGTCGGAGATTCGTCTCGTCGACAACCGATCGCTCGCCCCCGCGCGGGTCACCGCCCTCGCCTGGGCCAACGCCGACATCTCCCTTCTGGTGGGCGACGATCAGGGCGGCATCGCCGCCTATTTCCGAGTGCGTCTGAAGGACGATGATCCCGAGCCGTCGCTGGTGCGGGCCCACGTCTACGAGAAGCAGAGCGCCGCCGTCGTCGCGCTGGTGCCCTCGGTGCGTGACAAGAGTTTCCTCGCAGTCGGAAAAGACGCTTCGCTGCGCCTCATCCATCTCACGTCCGAACGAACGGTGGCTTCGCTCTCTCCCCCCGAAGCGCCCATCGCCCACGCGTTCATCGCCCCCAAGAGCGACGGCGTGCTCGCCACCCTTTCCGATGGCCGGCTGGCCCGTTACGGTCTTGATGCGCCCCATCCCGAGATCTCCGCCCGCGTTCTTTTCGGCAAAGCCTGGTACGAGGGGTACCCGAAACCCGAGTACGTCTGGCAGTCCACCGGGGCCACCGACGAGTTCGAGCCCAAGTTCAGCCTCATCCCCCTGGTTTTCGGAACGATCAAGGCCACGTTCTACGCCCTGCTTTTCGCGGTGCCCATCGCCATCCTGGCCGCGCTCTACACCTCCCAGTTCGCGCATCCCACCATCCGCCAGAAGATCAAACCCACGGTCGAGATCATGGCTGCCCTGCCGAGCGTGGTGGTTGGCTTCATCGCCGGATTGTGGCTCGCGTCAAGGGTGGAGCAGCACATCGTGCCCGTGATTC
>JAGNNV010000230.1 GCA_017990495.1 Vicinamibacteria bacterium | reverse complement strand
GGGTAGGCACGGGGACGGGGACCCGAAGCGCGACCGCCTCGCCGTGGTTGAGCACGACGTGGTCACCAACACGACGGATTGGATCATCGCCGGCCCTGGCCCGGGAGTCCAGAGCCGGGCGCTGGCCATCGCCATCGACGGCGACAGGTACCACCTCGCCGGCTACACCTGCCTGGACGAGTGCGAGCCCGAAGGGGACCTGCGGACCTACCTCAAGGGGGGGAAGCTCCTCGCCCCGCCGATCGCCCTCGGCCCGTTGGGCTCGGACGCATTCGGCCCACATGACATTGCATGGAGCCCGGCCGGCTACATGGTCATCGCGTTCGGCGAGCTGCAGGGCCAGTCCTTCACGTTCAAGGTCCAGGCGTTCAAGCCGGACTCCCCGGAGCCGCTGTGGACGTTCACCCCGAACGACAAGCAGGGGCTGCAGATCGCCTATGCGGTGGCGGTCGACCTCTACGGCAAGGTCTGCGCGGGCGGCGTCGGCGAGGCGAGCTACCCGGCCTTCGCGTGCATGGGCTCGTAGCTCCGTTTACACCGCGGTCAGAGGTCTTCGTCAGCCGGGCGCCACGAACCCGGCGCACGCGGTCTCAATCAGGCTCGCCGCCTCGTCGAACGCGGGGCCATAGTCATCAATCCCGGAATAGACGAGGTGATGATACGGGAACATCTTGGCCATCTTACACAGCCCATCCTGTTTATTGCACACCGGATCGTTCCATCCGATGTTGAGCACGACAACCGACTCGGCGACGCCCTGCTTGGCGTCCAGCACGGCCTGGGCCCACTCCTCCGGTGTACCCTTGGAATCCAGCCCGCCCCCCCCCTCATCCCCGCCGAGGGCGATGAGCGTTACCATCAACAATGCGTCCTTGCGCAGGAAGTCGGGGTTGCAGCCGCCGGGGTCGTTGATCCCCTTCTGCATCGCGGCCGTGAGCGCCTGGCCAAGCCTGGCGCCCCCGCTGACCCCGACCCTGGCGACACACGCGAAGGTGTCCTTGAGGTTCGGCTCGCCCTTGACCATGTAGCGGCGCTTCACATCGATCGGGCACAGCTTGTTGGACGAGAACGTTCCCGCAGGGAACACGGTCCCCGCCCCGAAAGCGTCGTCGCATGCGGTCTTTTCATCAACGTGCTCGCACGGGTAATCGGGCGCCGACTCACAGCACGGCTCCCCTTTGGGCTCGGTGCTAGAGAGGCCACAGCAGGGTTCTTCAATCTTGCACGCCAGGGTGGGGCAAACGTCGTCGCAGATGCTCGAGCCCCAGGTCGAGTCACCGTCGACGACCATGATATGGTAGTCAAAGTCAGCGAACTTCGCCGTGATGGTGTCGATGAACTTGGGGAAGGCGTCGAGCAGCTGCTCCTGTCGATACCTCATGTTAGTACCGCGTGAGATCACGAAGAGCAGATCGATCTTGCCCTTGCAGCCCACCGGCGGCCCGCCCACGTCCGGCATCGTGCCGAGGTCGAAAACTTGCGTGGTCCCGCCGCTGCTCGACTCGCTCGAGCTGCTCGCCGCCGTCGACGTCGAACTGCTGCTCTCGCCGCCGGACCCGGCGCTCTCTGCCGCCGCGTCGCCTGTCGACGCCACCGAGCTCGTGGTGATCACAGGGGCGGTCGAGAACCCAGACGAGTCCGACGCTGGTCCGTGGCACGCATCGAGCACGGCCAAGAGGAAAGCGAGGGTGGACCGAGGAGCCACCAGCCGACCTTAGCGCTTTTTCGCTCCGGGGTCCAACACCCAGTCAGCCCCCACGAAGCGCGGGGAGGGGCCTCAGCAAAAATTCAGAACGATAGGCCGAGGATCACCGAGGCCGCACAGGCGGCCATCAGCGACCCCGGCTCCCATACAGAGGATGGCGGCCTCGTTGTTCCCCACGTCGACAACACCGCCCGGCATCCCGCCCGGGGGCCAGGCACCCGTCACTCGTTCGGCGGTCACTTCAACCCACACGCGCCCACCCGACGGGTGGATCGCTAGTGGTCGCCGTAGCATGGCCGTAAGCGACGTCTCGGCCGCGATCGAATGGCTGCGAACAAGCGCGAGTATCCCAGCCGCCTGCTCAACAGCTCTTGTGCAATCGAACCGGCAAGGAGCGAATGAGATCAGGCTGGCGAACTGGCGCATCAGCAGGTTGTTGATCCGCCAGTCCGGTTGCTCAACGTAAGCCTCATGAGCGTGGACATAGTCCGGGTCGACTCGATCACGGTCATCTGGATGAAAGCGTCCACCGCCTCGCTCGGTCCGGCTGGCGAAACTGTCCACACAACACGACGGATACCCTAACCGGAGCCCGAACTCACGGGTGAACGTGGCTTTGCTCCGCGGTGAGGTCTCGGGCGCCATGATAAGCCGCTCGATGCTCCGGAGAGCGGCTGCATCACGGGCTGCCCTCGCGACATACACGAGGACGCGCGGGCGACCCTCGATGCCCACTCGGCCCTGGTCAAGCACCACGTGGAACCCCGCCACTCGGTATCGATCGACGATGCTACTTACTGCTTTCGCATCCGTGGCAATCCGCAGGCCGGGCTTCAAACCCGCACACAGAGCGAGCCATTCTGTGTTGACCCGTTGTATCGTTCGATGATGCCCTCTTTGTCGGGTGGTGGTCAAGGTCGCTCGCCGCTACGCTTATTGACTTGGACTTGACAACCTGCGTGCCGTCGCGGCTTAATCCACAGACGGTCCAAACGTGCGACACAGGTACGAGATCGTCCAACCAACCGAAGTCGAACGCCGTTTCGACGATGGCGATGTCGCTGTGGCCGCGGAGGCGCTCGCCGCACGAAACGGACGCCTGTTGGCGCTCCGCCGGGTGCTCTATCTGCCCAAACCGTCATCGCTCGGCACCCTGGGTGTGCCTGACGTTGAAGCACTCATGGCCGGCGATCTCCGTGGGATCGGCGTCATAACGGCGCGTGCCCTGCATATCGCCCGCGAGGCTGTGTGGCAACTACGGGCTCTGAAGGCCAAAGGCGATGACTCGCGAGTACGGCGGGTGGGGCATGATCACATGCGCGCCTGCGGCATCGACGAAGACATGATTGAGGCTTGGCGCCGGGACCGATTCTTGCTCGACTCTGAGCATTCTGGATTTTACTGGCAGACGCAGAGTTTTAGAGCCGCATTTCACGACGAGGGCAGGGTCAATTGGTTGCCTGGTGCGGGCGAGCAAGCACAGATCAATGAACATACGGACATGCTCCTCGGATCGCTCACAGGATTCGCCCGTGATGTTGTGATCGCTCTTCGGGCTGCGGCACTGGCGGGCAACTACGCGTGGGTTGGGACTGTCCGTCAAGGGTTCGCTCTGCTTCGTGCTTTAGGCCACCTCGAAGCGCGAGGTGACACCGTGAAGAACCACCGCGAGGATAGCAAAAGCTTTCACCAGGTGGTCCGCCTCAAGACTCTCTTTGTCGGCAAGGGGTATTCTGATCAGACGTGGGTGTTTCTACCCCAAGCTCACATGCGGGCCGATAAGCCTTCCGAGCCCGAGCCCGAGCCCGAGAGCACGGACCGCGAGCTTATAGCCGCTACAGAACCCGCTAGCTGGCAGCGCCTGCGCGGTCGGTTCGTTGATTTTGATGAAGCATTGGGAGTGACCGGGGTCTCCCGAGCAACGCTGAACATACTTGTACGTGAAGGCTGGATCCTCGGTGCACAACAGGCCGAGGGTACGACCCGGTTTGACGGCACACTTCTCTATGAATGGCTCCAAAACAGAGGATGATTCATGCAACGTATCGGCATTTACGGCGCCGCTCGTGGGCTGGGGAGCACCCTGCTCGCCGCGCACCTCTACTACTTCCTCCGGGAGCACGGCGTTCGCTGCAGCGCGTCTAGCAGCGGGTTCCGGGGAGGTCGCCCCCTGGGGCTCGCGCGATGGACGGACATCTCGACGACTCCGGGCAAGCCTGCCTGCTTCCAAACCGAGTCGGTGACACCACTCGGCTTCGGCGTCCATGTCTTAGATCTCCACGCCGAACTCATCGCCGCAGAGCTCGACGAGAATGCCTGCGACAGCTGGGTGATTTTGATACGCGACGAAGCATCGCTTCAGCGCGGGCTCCAGATCGCGCATCGACTCGAGGGATGTGTGGTGTTGGTGTGGAACGGCGCTGACACCGCGGTGAGCCGAAGCGTGAGCCTGCCCGGTTGGCGCGTTCGGGTCGCCGGTGCCTCACTGCCCAAGAGCGAGCTGCTGCGTCGTGCTGGCGAGGCTATGGCACCGATCTGGAGCCTGCCCGGAGGTGCGGGTGCCACAGCAGGACGCGCGATGATCCGGGTTCTGCGCGAACTGCTCGGCCAGCGTTCCGCCGCCGCTCTCCACAGCGTGCCCCGTGTGATCGGCGGCCAGCCCCCCGCCCTGCCCACCTGCGGCCTTTGCCGCCTGTGCACGGGCGTTTCGGCCCAAAAGAGATTGGAACCTCCGGCCGCCGCCCAGATCACGCCGATGCCCAGCACTGAGGAGCTCGCCGTCGCGGCTGGAACCGGTTAACTCATGCTGCTTCCGATCGATCTCGTCGAAGTCATCATGTCGGCGACCCTCGCCATTGTCGGGGTGATCATGTGGCGGACGGTCACGGCCCCGCCGTAGCCGCAGTCGCCGTGGAAGTGGAAGTGGGTGCAGCCTGACCACGCGCGGATCTGGTGAGACAAGTCTCAGACCTACGACTGGTCAGGAGACCTTACACCGAATGGCCTCTATGTCGGCATTTAGCTTTGAGACACTTCGCTCCAAAAGCCCTCGCGACAGTTTGGAGTCTGATGTGGCGACAGCGAGGACTTGGTTCTGCCTGCGAACGGCCTCGAATAGGAGAGAGTCCGTGCGCACCTGAGCATACTCCCATCCGGTGCCGCCGAGCAGTCTCGCTACTTGTGCCGCCGAGCTCCCATGCGGGCCAGCGCACTCGTATTCGTCGGCACTGGTTGAACAAATCGCAGCGACTCCGGTACACCCTGGGAGGGTCGCTAGCACGTTCTCGGCGATGGTGCGTCGAGCGCTGTGTCCCTGACAGAATCGGCAGAGCGCGTTTTGGGGAAGGCGCTGAAAGCCGCGGTGGCAGCGCGCGCAGACCATGAGGACGAGTTGAGTCGCGGCGTCTCGTTCACGTCGCAACTCGTAGTAGCGGTCAAGCTGCTGTGAGGTACGGGCGCTACGCCACAATTTCTCCAACTCGTCCTTGGTAATCATCGCGGACCTCGCGGCACCGCACGGAGCCGTGTGAGACAGGTGCTGGAGCGTGCCCTCATATTGCGTCGGATCCTCGTCCAACGTCAAGCTAGTGACCTGCGTCGCCTCGAGCGAACGCGGCGCGCACGGAGGTCATTGCGAGGCGGTCGACGACGGCGGCGGCTTGCCCCACTCGCTCGGCACGAGCGCCTCCAGCGCGGGCTATCCGGGAGCGGACGAGGCGGCTCCCAATTCCCTGGAGACAGGCAGATCCTCCACGATCTGCAGGATGCGCGGGCCAAACGCCTTGACAGCGACTGGTCGGATCGGGCAGCTCGGCCCGCCTTCACCTCAGCACTTGCCGTTTAGCCAGCAATCGACGGCGAAATCTGCCTGTGGCGCCGCCTTAAACGCCGTGTCGCTCGTGTTTCCCAGGATTACCACCGCGAAGTCGTGCGCTGGCACCAGCCAGAACAGGGCCCCGTAGCCGGGCCGGCTGCCCCCGTGGGTGTAGACGTCGTGGCCGTTGGTGGTCTGATGAAAGTTCGTGTACCCGTAGGTATCGCTGCCCGCATACCCGTTGGTGGTCACGCGACCGAGACACGCCTGATCGTATCGTCCGCCTTCGGGGAACAGCATGCGATAGGCCGCATCCTCGCCCATCAGGATGTTCTCACCCCGAAGGTCAGCACGGAACGCGCCCGCGACCCGACCCAGCACCAC
>JAGNNV010000229.1:1264-5962 GCA_017990495.1 Vicinamibacteria bacterium | reverse complement strand
CCGCCCAGGTCGAACTGAATCCACCTTCGCTCAAGGTGTCCCCCTTCATCGGCATCGGTGTGGGGGCCTACCGTCAGAAGTTCGGGACGAGCAGCGACTGGGGCAGCGTCAACGCGGTGTTCGGTGGAGTGCGCGTTCCCATCGGCGTGGCCCGCCTGCGCGCGGAGTTCCGCAAGGTGGGCCTGTCCGGCACGCCCCGCGTGAACGTCGACAAACGCTTCTCCCTGGGCGTCAGTTTCCGCTTCTAGTCGGAATCAATCGCGGTACGACGCGTCCCGGCGGTCGAGCATGCGGAGCAGGCCGGGCCAGGCCAGCCCCCCGCCCGCGCCACGCAGAACCTGTTTTGCCGCGGCTTGGGCCCCGGCCACGATCCTGGGATCGACGGGGATCAACTCGGAGCCGCCCGCCTGAGCCCGCACCTGGATCGCGCACGTCGCCTCGAAGATGTACATCAGGAGGAACGCGTCGGGAATGGTCTCGGCCGCGGTGAGCAGGCCGTGGTTCCGCAGCATGAGGAAGTTCCGGTCGCCCAGATCAGCCACGAGCCGAGGCTTCTCCGCTTCGTTCAGGGCCACACCCTCGTAGTTGTGATAGCCGAGCGACGACAGGACGAAGATCGACTGCTGCGAGATGGGCAGCACCCCGCCCGTCTGCGCGCCGACCGCGACGCCGTTCAGGCTGTGCAGATGAAGCACGCACTTCGCGTCTTCCCGAGCGGCGTGAATGGCGCTGTGGATGGTGAAGCCCGCGGGATTGATTTCGTAGGCGCTGGGCATCACCTTCTCGCCGTTCAGATCGACCTTCACCAGGCTTGAAGCGGTGATCTCCTCGAACAACATCCCGTAGGGATTGATGAGGAAGTGGTGCTCCGGGCCGGGAACGCGCGCGGAGATGTGGGTGAAGATCAAGTCGTCCCAGCGGTAGTGCGCAACCAGGCGATAACAGGCGGCGAGGTTCACCCGCTGTTCCCACTCGGACGCACTGACGTTGTCGCGAACCGACATCCCTGCTGCACTCATCGAATCGATCTCCTTTGGATGGCCGATTGTATGGGCGCCGGGGGGGGCGTGCGATAGGCTCTCGCGGTTCAACCCCAATCCCCATGGCCGCGAGAAAGAGGAGACCATCCGTGAAACCAAAGGTGAGCCGAAGAACCTTCGTGGGAGCCGCGGTCGCGGCCACCGCCGCCGCCGGAGCCCGGGCCAATGCCGAGCCCCTGGAGGTGGCGGTTGTAGGGGCTGGCGTGTTCGGGGTGTGGACGGCGCGGCACCTTCAAGCGCGCGGCTTGAAGGTCGCGCTCATCGACGCCTACGGACCGGGCAGCTCGCGCGCCAGCTCAGGCGGCGAGACTCGCGTCATCCGCATGGGCTACGGCTCCGCGGAGATCTACACGCGCATGTCGTGGGACTCGCTTTCTCAGTGGAAGGCCCTGCAAAACGCCACGGGCGAGCGGCTCTTCACCGAAACCGGCATGTTGTTCCTGGCCCGCGAGCGCGACGGGCTCACCCTGGAGAGTCTCAAAGGCCTCCAGCGCGCCTCGATTCCTCACGAGAAACTCGAACGCGCGGACCTCGTGGCCCGCTATCCGCAGATCGACTTCGGCCCCATCACATGGGCGGTATCGGAGCCGCGTTCGGGCGTGCTCTTCGCTCGCCGCTCGGTGCAGGTGGTGGCGCGCGAGTTCGAAAGGGCCGGGGGGCAACTGATCCTCGGCCGGGCCGAGGCTCCGAAGGGGGATGGTCCGGTCACCTCCATTCAAGTGGGCGACCGCACGGTCCAGGCCAAACACTTCGTCTTCGCCTGCGGACCGTGGCTCGGCAAGGTCTTCCCCGATGTCCTCGGCGACCGCATCTTCCCCACCCGTCAGGAGGTCTTCTATTTCGGCGTGCCCCCCGGTGACGACGCTTACGCTCCCCCGAAGATGCCGACCTGGATCGACTTCGGCGCGGAGATCTACGGCCTCCCCGATCTCGAGACGAAGGGCTTCAAGGTGGCGCTCGATCAGCACGGCCCGCGCTTCGATCCCGACTCGGGAGAGCGTCTCGTCACCGCGGAGAGCACGGCGCGGGTGAAGGCGTTCGTGGCCGAGCGTTTCCCCGGTTTGAAGAACGCTCCCATCGTGGGCAGCGAGGTGTGCCAGTACGAGAACTCATCGAACGGCGACTTTCTCGTCGATCGCCACCCGAACCATCCGAACGTGTGGCTGGTGGGCGGAGGCTCGGGTCACGGCTTCAAACACGGCCCCGCTCTCGGCGCCTACGTGGCCGACCGCATCACCAAAGGCGGCGCGACCGACGTGAAGTTCTCGCTGGCCACGAAGGACAAGGTCCAGTCCCGCGCCGTCCACTGACCCTTCGACGGAACCTTCTCGACGGCTCAGGGCAGGCCCTTCGACTGACGCTTCTCGACGGCTCAGGGCAAGTCAATCGAGAAACTGAGCGTTCTTGATGAGCTGGACGTAGAAGCGAATGCCGTTGATGTAACCGGCCTTCGACACACGTTCATTGGTGCCGTGGGCGCGTTTGAGCGCGTCGTCTTCCATCGGAAAGGGATTAAACCGGTACACCGCCTTGGCGTGAACCGACCAGTAACGCGCGTCGGTAGCCCCCATCAACAGGAAGGGGAGCACAATGGGCTCGGTCCCCCCGTCTCCGAGAGTCTGCCGCGCGGAAAGGCCGACCACGTCGAACGCGGGGCCGTGGGTGGGCGAATAGGGAGGCGGCTCGGAGCGAAAACCTTCGACCTTCACCTCCACCAGATCGTCCGCGATGAGGCGGACCACGCGCTGCCGCACCGACTCGACCGTCTCCCCGGGACGAATGCGGAAGTTGACGATGGCCCGGGCTTCGGGCGGGAGCACGTTGTCCTTGTTGCCCGCATTGAAGATGGTGGCCGCGGTGGACGTGCGCAACATGGAGGCGGTGCGCGGATCGGTGAGCAGGGCCTGGGTAACGAGGGGCCGGAAGAGCCAGAGATTCGCGAGGATCAAGCGACGTGACCACGAAAGATGGGGAGCCGAGCGCTCCAGCATCTCGCGGGGCACGCCGTCGAGCGTGGCCGTGAAAGGCGACTTCTCGAGAGCCACGATGGCCCGGGCCAGACGACCGATGTGGGTGATCGCGGGCGGGGTGGACGAGTGCCCCCCATCGCCCGCCACCGACAGACTGAAGGAGGCGAATCCCTTCTCTCCCACTCCGATCAGCGCGGCCAGGCCGCTCGCTCCAATCACTTTGGCCGAGGTGAGCGCCCCGCCTTCGTCGAGCACGAGACCCGGATGCAGCCCCTCGCCCACCAGCTTCTCGACCATGGCCTTGGCCCCTTTGACCCCGCCCACTTCCTCGTCATGACCAAACTGCAGGACGACGGTGCGCTCGGGAGTGAAGCCTTCCTTCAGCAGGTGCTCGATGCTCTCGAGCACCGCCATCACCGTCGACTTGTCATCGAGAGTCCCCCGCCCGTAGATCCAGTCGCCGTCGATCACCGCGTCGAACGGAGGATGGGTCCACGAACCCTCGGTGCCGGGCGCGATGGGCACCACGTCGAGATGCCCCATCAGCACCACCGCCGCCTTCTTCGGGTCGCGGCCGGGCCAGCGATAGATGAGGCTCAGGTCGAGGACTTCGCGAGAGAGGTGTTGGTGCACGAGGGGGAAGGCGGTGCGGAGGAACTCGTGGAGACCGAGAAAGGCAGAGGTGTCAACGCTGCCGTCCTGGGTGCTGATGGTGCGGAAGCGAAGGGCCTCCTGGAAACGGCCCACCGCGGAGGCTTCATCGATGGTGAAAGTGATCCGCTCGGCCGGCGGAGCCGGCGTGAGTCCAACGGTGAAGGCGCGAAAGAGAACCACCACCACGGCCAGCGCCGCGGCAAAGAGGGCGACTTTCATGAAGCGCGACATCAGCGCCCTCGCGTGAAACTGGCGGCGATGAGGGCCTGGGCGGACCAGTAGGTGCCGAGGACCAGAAGTCTCGACCCCGGCAGCGGGCCCACGAAGCGCGAATATCCGAGGAGCGAGTCGGACAATCCGAACAGGAGCGCCCCGCACAACCCCATGACCGAGGCGTTCCAGCCCGAGAACGACGCGGCCGCGGCGGCGCGCCAGATCATGGTGAAGATCACCAGACCGTAGATCAGAACGGGAGCGCCCAGGGCGCCCGCTCGAGAAACGATCAGGGGAAGGACCACGGCCGCCCACAGGGCCACGGGAACGAGCCGGGAGAATCGCCCGCGACGTTCGACGGCGACGAAGGCGGCGATGTAAAACAGATGAGCGAGCAGGAAGATCACCAGCCCGCCCAGAAAGCTCCACTCGATCACTCCATCGGCAAGCGCCGACAGAGCGAGACCGGCCGCGGCCCAAAGGCTTCCTGCTTTCGGGGCCGAGCGAAACACGAGCAGGCTCAAGATGGAGACCGGCGTCATCTTGAGCACAAACGCGAGCGGCCCGAGGGAATTCTCGGCGGCCAGGAAGATGAGCCCGGCCGAAACCGCGATGAGGTGGAGGAGGTTCGTGGAAGCTACTTCAGGTCGGCCGAAGCGGTGCGCTTGGGAAGAACGGTGAAGTCCTCCTTGTAGTCGAGGATCTTGCCGGAAAGCTCGTCCTTGAAGTTCAGCTCGAACTCGTACTCGCCCGGCTCGGCGCCTTCGAGGGGGGGGCCCACGATGCGCGACAACCGGCCGAGGGAGGTGGGCTGGATCATG
>JAGNNV010000229.1:0-1164 GCA_017990495.1 Vicinamibacteria bacterium | reverse complement strand
GGCGTAGTAGCCCTTGCGCGCGCGCACCCGAATGTCCTTGCCCGCGACCTTCACCTCGATCTTGCGGAATTTTCCATCCCGCTTCGTATTGTTCGGGTTGTAGCCGATCAGGTAATAAACGCGGGTCTCGTCGGCGATGCGCTGGAGGCCCTTTACCAGGTCGTTGGAGTTCTTCACCGTGAATCCGCCGCTGTCCGCGGCGATCGACTCGGCGCCTTCGGCCCGTTCGAGATTTTCCGCAAAGGCGGCTCCCATGTCCTGGTTGGCGATGGCGGGCCCGAACTCGGCGGTCATGGCGATGGGCATGCCGCCGAGGCCCTGGGTGTCGACGAAGTAGATGGCGCAGTTGCCGCGGCGCGACGCCTGGACCACGTTCTTGAACTCGTCGAGGTTCGGATCGAAGATGAACCCCTGGGAGACCAGGATCAGGGACTTGCGGCCCTTGCTGGAGGCAAGCGAGTTCAGGGCCCGCTCGATGGCGTTCAAGGTGATCTTGTTCTTCGCGGTGGCCTGGTAGTACACCTCGGAGGCGCGACCCTGAACCAGGGGATCGCCGTCGAACATGGCGCCATCTCCCTGCGAGTTTTGCCGCGCCCCCGGGTTCACTCCGTACGTCTCGAACCGACGGACCACGCGCTCTTCGACCTGCTTGTCGCGGTAGATGTGGATGCGCATGGCCTCCCACTCGGTGACGCGATCCTGGCCGGTGTCGGGAATGTCGCGCCCGTCGAGTCGCTTAAGCAAAGCGGTCAGTTCTGAGTAGCCCTCGGGCATACGGGTGCTCCACCACGCGCCGCCGCCGCTGGCCAGAAGGGTGACCCGATCGCCATCGCGGGTGCCGTTCTTCAGAAACTGGTCGATCGCGGCCTTCGCTCGGTTGGCCTGGAAGGGATGGAGGTGAACGTCATCGAAGACGATGACGAAGGTGCGACCGGTGCGGGTTTCGGCGCCCTGGTTCGTGGAAATGGTGCGGGAGGTTCGGGGAGCCGCCGTGGGGGCGGGGGGCAAGATCACCGCTTCGAAACTGGTGATCTCCTGGGGCTTGCCGTCCTCGAAGACGGTGAAGGACGCCTTGGTCAGGTTCTCGATGGGGACGTTCTTCTTGTCGGTGACCACGGCGTCCACGGTGACCAGCTCGACCTGAGAGGGAAACACGATGGAGGG
>JAGNNV010000228.1 GCA_017990495.1 Vicinamibacteria bacterium | reverse complement strand
CCGCTGATGGATCTGGGCAACGCGCTCGCCTACTGGGTTCAGAAGGACGACGACTTCTTCATCCGCGCCCTGCGCCGCCAGCCCACTCATCTGCCCGGCATGCTCACACGACGCGAGGTGGTCGAACACTACTGCGCCCGCACCGGGCGCACCGTTTCGAACTGGACCTTCTACGAGGTGTATGGCCTCTTCAGACTCGCGGTGATCGCGCAGCAGATCTACTACCGCTATCAGCGCGGCGAATCGCGCAACAGGGCGCTCCGCAACTTCTGGCTGTTCGTGGACTACCTCGGATGGCGCTGCGGACGGCTCATCCGCGCGACCGGCGGCTAAGCACGGTCTGATAGCTTCATCCGAGGAGAACCACAGCTCATGATGACAACCCACGCGCGGCTCCGGTTTGGAGCGACGACGATCCTTCTCGCCGCCTTCCCCGGGCTGGCCACGGCCGGAAACTGGCCGCAGTGGCGCGGGCCCATGGCGAACGGCCTCAGCGAAGAGACGGGCCTCCCCACCAAGTGGACGACCACCGAGAACATCACCTGGAAACTGCCCCTGCCCGGACTGTCGGGATCCACACCCATCGTATGGGGGAACCACATCTTCCTGAACGTCGCCGAGAACGGCAGTCTTTTCCTGTGGGCGGTCGACCGCGAGAAGGGTGTGCCGTTGTGGAAGCAACATCTCGGCGACGGCGACAACAAGCAGCGCAAGCACAACATGTCGACGCCATCGCCGGTGACCGACGGCCGGAACGTCTGGATCATGACCGGCACCGGCATCCTGAAGGCCTTCGACTTCAAGGGCAAGGAAGTGTGGGCCCGCGACCTCCAGAAGGAGTACGGCGCCTTCGGCCTCAACTGGGGCTACGGGTCCTCACCCATGCTGCACGACGACTCGTTGTACGTCCAGGTGCTGCACGGCATGAAAACCGACGATCCGTCGTACGTGCTCCGGATCAACAAGACGAGCGGCAAGACGATCTGGAAGGTCGAGCGCGCGACCAAGGCCGAGCGGGAGTCTCCAGACGCGTACACCACACCCGCGCTCCTCCGCCACGATGGGAAACTCGAGGTTGTCATCACCGGGGCCGACGTGGTCACCGGTCACGACCTTGCAACCGGCGCCGAGTTATGGCGAGTCAATGGCCTCAACCCCACCAACAACGGTGCGTATCGCATCGTGGCCTCGCCAGTGGTCCACAACGACATCATCATCGCCCCCACCAGGGTGCGACCCATGCTGGTGCTGAAGCCGGGCGGCAAGGGCGATGTCACCGCGTCCCACGTCTTGTGGTCATTCAACGACGGGCCGGATGTGCCCACGCCGGTCACCGACGGGACCTACACCTACGTGGTCAACGACCGCGGCATCATGTGGTGCCTGGAGGCGAGAACGGGCAAGGAGATCTACGGACAGCAGCGCCTGCGTCCGGGGACCTACAGCGGGTCCGTCGTGCTGGCCGACGGGAAGCTCTACGTGACCAACGAGGACGGCGTCACCAGTGTGGCGAAGGCTGGGCCGGCGTTTGAGATCCTGGCCGAGAACGCGCTTGAGGACTACTCGCTCAGTTCGCCGGCGCTCTCGGACGGCCAGATCTTCCTGCGCACCACCGGAGCGCTCTGGGCGATCGGAAAGCGCGCCGTCAGGAAGTAGTCGCGGCGATCGCGTAGAGCCGGGTCTGGGTATTGAGGAAGATCTTGCCGTTCGCGGGGGTGACTGTGCCGTAAACCGCTCCACCCATGTTGATCTCGGCAAGCACCTTCTTCTCCCGCCCCGCCGCCATCACCGCGACGTCGCCGTCCTCATCGGCGATATAGACCTTGCCGTCGACTACCATGGGTGACCCCCAGACCGCGGAAAAGAGGTCGTGCACCCAGACCTGCTGGCCCGTCTCCGCGTCGAGGCAACGCAGGAATCCGCTGAAGTCGGCGATGTAAACGAGACCGTCCATGACCGCCGCGGTGGAGATGGTGCGCCTGATGCCGGCGAAATGCCAGACCCGGCCGGTGGTGGTGACGTCGCCGCGTTTGGTGGCATCGATGGCGTAGAAGTGGCCGTTGCCCTCGCCGTACTCGGGGTCCTGACCGTTGCCGATGTATACCCGGTCGCCCACGATCACCGGCGTGGCGATGATTTCGTTGCGCGTCTTTGGCCACACCGCATCCTTCGGGTTGGTGTCGAACTCCCACAACTTCTTGCCCGTCGAAGCCTCGTAGCCGCGCACCCAGCCGTCGCCCTGCGCCGACACCAGTTGAACCACTCCCCCGACCAGACCCACCGCGGGCGGAGACCACTGACCGTGCAAGATCCGGTCGCCCGCCGAGTTGTCGCTCCAGGCGAGTTTCCCCGTGGTCCGGTTCACGGCAATGACCGACGGGGCGTTTGGTGAGGGGACCTTGACGTGCGATTCATCGTGACCGTTCGAGGTGCCGATGAAGACGAGGTCGCCCGACGTCGTGGGCGAGGAATTGGCAAGGTTGTGAGGAAACACCCCAAGCTCCTTGATCATGTCGAAGGTCCAGATCACATCGGCGTCGTTGGGCCCGGCAAGCCTCTCGTCGGTGACCGGGCCGTCGTTCTCCTGATCGCGGAATCCCTGCGTGTCCACGCACACCAGCACACCGCGATTGCTGACGTAGTAAAGCCTCTCGCCGACGACGAGCGGCGACGAGGCGATCCCCTGCTGGGGCCAGTCGTTCGCCTGGCCCGACTCGAGCTTGGCGTGGGTGTGCTGCCAGAGGAACTCTCCGGTGGCCTCGCTGAAGGCCATCAGCACGCCTCGGTCGCCGCTCTGCTTGGGATCGCGCGGATTCTCATTGTTCGTGCCCACGAAGACCCGGCCGCCGGAAACCACCGGATTGCCGTAGCTGTGGTCACCGAGGTCCGCCACCCACTTCACGTTCTTCCGGGTCTCGGGATCCCATTCCGCGGGCAGGCCCTTCATGGGCGAGACCATGTTGCGCGACGGCGTGCCGCCCCACATCGGCCAATCACCCGACGACGGATCGGAGGCGTGAACGCGGAGGATCCCCGCCCCCGATATCAGGAAGAGGGCGACGATCAAGAGTCGCCCGGTGGGGATCGGGTGGGCCATCAGGCCGAAGAGAATAGCCCGCGCGATATAGCCGCGTGATGGGAGGTCCTCAGTACTCCCAGGGCCCACCCACGCCGCGGGGAGCGGTTCCGCCTTCGACCTGGGCGACGCGCTGGGGTTTCTCGCCGCGCTGGAGTTGCCGGGCGATCTGGAACGTGGCCTCCTGAGCGCCCCTGCTCTCGAACCGGCCGGCCGTGGTCTCCCATCCGATGCGCCGGTACAGCGCGGCAAGGCCTGCGCTGTCCTTCACTTCAGGGGCGGCCGCGACTTCAAGCGCGTGATAAAGCTCGTGGCCGAGCGCGGCGATGCGCGCCTTGAGGGGCAGGCGCATGGAGTCGATGCGGATCATCACGTAGCGGGTGGCGGTGACTCCCGACACCAGGGTCATGGCTGACTTCGGCCCCACGAACGCACCGGGCATGGCGTCCGCGATATAGACCACGAGATCGGTGCGCTCGAGATCGTCGAGCAGTCCCTGCACGATCGCCGATCGTTCGGCCGCGGTCTCGATGAGGGCGAGGGCGGAAGCGCTGAGCGGCCGGGTTCGCTCCCAGGGGAGCGAGGGCGGCGGCGAGGGAGGTGGAGCAGCGACCGCGTGGCCGGTGGCGAGGATGAGACAGACCGCGATGAACGTGATGCGCATGGCCGCGTCCTCCTTGGGGTTGCGTAATCAGGTAGACGAGGAGCGGAGCGCGTTGGTTCAGGTCGGAAGACCCGCGGGAAGCCGATCCGGCCCTTGATGGGCGCGGCGGATTTCAACGGGTTGGATCGATGTTCTTCCCCCGCTGCATGCCATCAACGGCGCCACCGTGTTCCGTCGTCTATTCGCTGAACCAGGGGGACCGAACGTAAATTTTTTCCAGCGCTCTGCGTGCTCGGTCAAGGAAGTGAACTTCGCGAGCTCCTCGATCGGTATTGTTGAATTGAAGCCACTAGACTGAAGGCAACCGGAGGAGAGACGATGGCCGAGATAACCCTCACTGTGAACGGCAAAGCCCACGCGGTGGACGTGGACCCGCAAACCCCGCTGCTGTGGGTGCTGCGCGACACCCTGGGCCTCACCGGAACCAAGTACGGTTGTGGAATCGCCCAGTGCGGCGCCTGCACGGTTCACATCGACGGGGAGGCCACTCGAGCGTGCGTCACCGCGGTGGAGGACGTGCAGGGTCGGAAGGTCACCACCATCGAGGGGCTGTCGTCGGATCGCAGTCATGCTGCGCAAGTGGCCTGGATCGCCGAGCAGGTTCCCCAGTGCGGCTACTGTCAGTCCGGCATGCTGATGACCGCGGCCGAGCTGCTGCAACGCAAGGCCAAACCGAGCGATGCGGACATCGACGCCGCCATCGGCGGCCACATCTGCCGCTGCGGGACCTATCCGCGAATCCGGAAGGCCATCCACGCGGCTGCGGCGCGCTCCGCGGCTCCGGCGGTCAAGGGGGGTGCGAAATGAGCGCCTCGAAGAACCGTGGTCGTCGCGACTTTCTGAAGACGGGTGGCGCGGGGGCGGGCGCGCTCGTCATCGGCTTCCACTGGTCGGCTGAAGCCTGGGCCCAGGAGGCGCAGGAGAAGAAGCCCGTCAATCCCTTCGACGCCTGGGTGCGGATCGAGGCCGACGGCCGGGCCCGCCTGATCGTGGCGAAGTCGGAGATGGGGCAGGGCGTCATGACGAGCCTGCCCATGATCCTGGCCGAGGAACTGGCGGTCGACTGGAAACAGGTGAGCGTCGAACAGGCCCCCACCAATCCCGCGGTGTACGACCATGGCACCGGCGGCAGCGCCAGCGTGCGCACATCGTGGCTGCCTCTTCGCCAGGCTGGAGCGGCTGCCCGAGAGATGCTGGTCCAGGCCGCGGCCCTTCACTGGCGGGTGAACGCCAATACCTGTCGCGCCGAGTCGGGACACGTGGTTCACGGCCCGCGGATCAAACGCCTGCCTTACGGGGAACTCGTGGCCGCGGCGGCGAAGCTGCCCATCCCTGCGTTCGCGAAGGTGACCCTGCTTCATCCGAACGAATTTCGCATCGTGGGAACGGAGGTTCCGCGCACCGACATCCCGCGCAAGGTCGATGGCAGCGCGGTTTTCGGCATCGACGTGCGCGTGCCCGGGATGCTCTTCGCGGTGGTCGCGCGTTGTCCGGTTTTTGGGGGCAAAGTGAAGCGCTTCGATGACGCCAAAGCTCGAGCGGTGAGCGGGGTGAAGCACATCATCGAGATCCCCCGTCTGCCCGAGGCCCACACCGCGGGCGGCGTGGCCGTGGTGGCGACGTCGACCTGGGCCGCCATGCGCGGACGCGAGGCGTTGGTCATCGAGTGGGACGAGGGCGAACACGCGCAGGAAACGAGCGCCTCCTTGCGCGCCCAGTTCGAGGACCTCCTGTCGAAGCCCGGGAAAACCGTGGTGCGCAACGATGGCGAGGCCGACGCGACGCTCGCCAAGGCGAACGCGCGGATCGAGGCCACCTACGAACTTCCCTTCCAGAACCACTCGCCCATGGAGCCGATGAACGCGACGGTTCACATCCGCTCGGACGGCGCCGAAGCCTGGCTTCCGAGTCAGGGCCCTCAATGGGGCCAGGACGCCATCGCGAAGATCGCGGGCCTCAAGGGCGATCAGGTGGTTGTGCACACCACCCTCATGGGCGGCGGCTTCGGACGGCGCTATCACGCCGACTTCGTGGCCGAAGCGGCGCAGCTCTCGAAAGCGACGGGTGCGCCGGTCCAGGTCCTCTTCACCCGTGAGGACGACACCCAGCGCGGCTTCTATCGCCCCGCTTCGCTCCACCGGTTGAGTGGTGTGGTCGATGACAAGGGTCAGCCCCAGGCCTGGCTCCATCGGATGTCCTCGGTTTCGATCGACGGCTTCTGGACTCCGCCCGACCGGGCGAAGCC
>JAGNNV010000227.1 GCA_017990495.1 Vicinamibacteria bacterium | reverse complement strand
ACACTCCCGCGGAGGGTGGCACCGAAGACGAGGCGGAACCAGTTCGGCCGTAACTCCGGAAGGGTTGCGGCTTGGGCAGCGAAGGGCCGCTCCCTGACGCGCCCGAAGATCCGCTGGCGCTCTCGGATGGCGGAGAGATGGAAGTTACGTCCGATGAGATGGAATCGGGCGAAGGAAGCGAGGCGAGCGGCGACGGAGGCTCCTCGTACTCCTCGACCACCTCGGGCTCTTCGCCGTAGCGGAAAGCGCGGATGGCGTCGTGCAGAGCGCGCGCGTCCTTGTAGCGACCGGCTACCTGCTTGGCCATGGCGATCTCGATGATCGTGACCAGGGGCTCGGGCAGCCGCGGGTCCCACTGACGTGGCGGCGGCGGATCGCGGTGGACGACCTGATAAAGCGTCGCGTGCACCGATTCCGCGTCGAACGGCTTCCGGTTGGTCAGAAGTTCGTAGAAGACCGCCCCGGCCGAGAACACGTCGGAACGCGCATCGGCACGCTCGCCCATCACCTGCTCGGGCGACATGTAATTGGGGGTGCCCATGACCACACCCGTCTTGGTGAGATCGGAACTGCCGAGACGCGCAAGACCGAAGTCGAGAATCTTCACCTGGCCGTTCGGCTGGACATGGATGTTGCCCGGCTTCAGATCACGGTGAACCACATCCCGCCCGTGCGCGTAGGCGAGTCCGTCCGCGACCTGCTCCATGATGTTGAGCTTCTGGTCGAAGGTGAGTGAGGCCGCGGTGATGAGCTCTTTGAGGTCTTTGCCCTCGAGCAGCTCCATGGCCATATACAGCTCGTTGTCCGCCTGGCCGAAGTCGAACACCGTGATGATGTTCGGGTGGTTCAACTGGGCGGCGGCGCGGGCCTCGCGGAGGAAACGCTCCTTGTTCTCGTTGTCCGAGCCCAAGGCCGCCGAGATCGTCTTGATCGCCACCGTGCGACCAAGGACGGGATCCTGGGCGCGCCACACGACTCCCATGGCCCCGGAGCCGAGGTGGGAGATGGCTTCATACTTTCCGAATGTTTTTTGGGGGGTCTCGCTCAAGGCTTCCTCGGAATCCGTCGAGGATACCATCCGGGGCAGCGGTCAAACCCGGCGTCTTCAGCGCCCTGATCAGGGCTTCTTCATGGTCAGACTGGAGCGGAAGCGTTCACCCTTGCGGGACGTCGACTCGATGTCCATGACCCACGCGGTGGTTCCCGCCACCCAGGTTCCCGGGATCTCCGCCACCAGGGGACGCTGGCCTTCCTTCACGTCATCTTCAAGGATGCGCGCGGCCGGGTTTGAGAGCTCACCGTTGCGAAGCATCTTGACGGTGAGAGTCTCGAGTTTGGCGTCGTTCTTACCCTCGTTGCGGAGGAAGATGCGCACCCTGTAGGGGGCGCCCGGAATCAACGGGCTGGGCAGAACCTCGAACTCGAAGCGGCCGGAGAACTCCTGGATGGCCACACCCGACATGTCGAAGCCCTTCGGCTGCTTGCCACCGGTGGTGGGCACGGGCACGATGCGGGTGCGCGCGGTGATGAACTCACGCGACTCCGGCACGGGTCCGGCCGCGACCGGTGGCGGAGTGGCGGCCGCGGTGGGCGCGGGTGTGGGCTGGGGGGTGGATGGAGCCTGGGTGGGCTCGGCCGGAATGGGGCGCAAGACCACGGTGGGAAGCGGCGTGGCCGAGGGCACGACGGCCGGGGTGGTGGTGGCGACCGGAGCCGGAGTGGCCGCCGCCTTCGCGGCATCGCGCGCCGCGCGCGCGGCGTCGCGTTCCTTGGCCTCGACGGCGCGGCGGGCGCGATCGAAAGCGTCACGGGCCTGCAGATAGGTCTGGGTGGCGGTGGTGAACTGGCGGTCGGCGAGGCTCTTGGCCGCGGTGGCGGCGAGCCGCTCCGCCTCGGCGAAGGCTTCGTCCTGGTCGGCGCCGGTCTTGGCCACCGCCAACTGCTTCGCCTTCTCCATTTCCGACTTGGCTGCGGTGGCGCGGGCAGCGAAGTTGGCGTTCAACTGGCTGGAAAGTTCGGCGACGATGGGGTTATTGGGATCGCGGGCCATGACGCGTTCGAGAGCCGCAGAAGCCTGGGCCTGATCGCCGCGGGCCACCGCGTCGCGGGCCGCGGCCACGGACGTCTCAATCTCGCGGAGCGCCCCTTGCGCCTGCTCACGAATGGCCAGCGCCTCGGGGTTGGTGGGGTCGAGCTTGAGCGTGCGCACGGTCTGGTCGACTGCGGCTTTGTAGTCTTTGTCGTCGAGCACGCGCCGCGCGAGATCGAGCTGCGTCTCCACAAGGTTCGCGGTGAGGGCGTCGATGCTGGACTGCGCTGTGTTGCCGCCGTCCTGGCGAGTGACGACGGCATAACCAACGATGCCCACCATCACCACCAGGGCGAGCACGCCGACGATGAGAAGGGGATTGGTGGGGCGAGGCTGGGGCGGTATGGAGGCGGAGGGAGAGTCGCCTCCGGTGCGCCCAGTGGGCCGGGAGCCCGCGCGCGATGCGCGACCGCCCGCGGTGTAGGGGGCGGACGAAACGCCGGCCGAGGCAGGGAGCGAGGCGCCGGAGGACCGACCGTAACTCCGGAACGAGCCCACCTTCACCGAGCCGGTGCTGCTTGGCGTCGCGGGAGCGGCAGCGGCGGATGTGGTGACGGTGGTGGCCTCGGCTCCTGGCTGCGCCTCTTCACCCTCGGGGCTCGCATCCTCGAATTCGAGAACCTCGGGTTCCTCTCCGTAGCGGAAAGCACGGATGGCGTCGCGCAAGGCGGCCGCGTTCTTGTAGCGGCTCGCCACCTGCTTGTTCATCGAGGTTTCGATGATGGTGACGACTTCTTCGGGCAGGCGCGGATCCCACTGGCGTGGCGGCGGCGGATCGCGGTGGACGACCTGATAAAGCGTCGCGTGCACCGATTCCGCGTCGAACGGCTTCCGGTTGGTCAGAAGTTCGTAGAACACCGCCCCGGCCGAGAACACGTCGGAACGCGCGTCCACCCGTTCGCCCATGACCTGCTCGGGAGACATGTAATTGGGGGTGCCCATGACCACGCCGGTCTTGGTGAGATCAGAACTGCCAAGGCGCGCGAGGCCGAAGTCGAGGATCTTCACCTGGCCGTTCGGCTGGACGTGGATGTTCCCGGGCTTGAGATCGCGGTGAATGACATCCCGGCCATGGGCGTAGGCGAGTCCGTCCGCCACCTGCTCCATGATGTCGAGCTTCTGGTCGAAGGTGAGGGTGCCCGCGGTGATGAGCTCTTTGAGGTCTTTGCCCTCGAGCAGCTCCATGGCCATGTAGAGCTCGTTGTCCGCCTGGCCGAAGTCGAACACCGTGATGATGTTCGGGTGGTTCAGCTGGGCAGCGGCGCGGGCCTCGCGGAGGAAACGCTCCTTGTTCTCGTTGTCCGAGCCCAAGGCAGCGGAGATCGTCTTGATCGCCACCGTGCGACCAAGGACGGGATCCTGGGCGCGCCACACGACTCCCATGGCCCCGGAGCCGAGGTGGGAGATGGCTTCATACTTTCCGAATGTTTTTTGGGGGGTCTCGCTCAAGGCTTCCTCGGAATCCGTCGAGGATACCATCCGGGGCAGCGGTCAAACCCGGCGTCTTCAGCGCCCTGATCAGGGCTTCTTCATGGTCAGACTGGAGCGGAAGCGTTCACCCTTGCGGGACGTCGACTCGATGTCCATGACCCACGCGGTGGTTCCCGCCACCCAGGTTCCCGGGATCTCCGCCACCAGGGGACGCTGGCCTTCCTTCACGTCATCTTCAAGGATGCGCGCGGCCGGGTTTGAGAGCTCACCGTTGCGAAGCATCTTGACGGTGAGAGTCTCGAGTTTGGCGTCGTTCTTACCCTCGTTGCGGAGGAAGATGCGCACCCTGTAGGGGGCGCCCGGAATCAACGGGCTGGGCAGAACCTCGAACTCGAAGCGGCCGGAGAACTCCTGGATGGCCACACCCGACATGTCGAAGCCCTTCGGCTGCTTGCCACCGGTGGTGGGCACGGGCACGATGCGGGTGCGCGCGGTGATGAACTCACGCGACTCCGGCACGGGTCCGGCCGCGACCGGTGGCGGAGTGGCGGCCGCGGTGGGCGCGGGTGTGGGCTGGGGGGTGGATGGAGCCTGGGTGGGCTCGGCCGGAATGGGGCGCAAGACCACGGTGGGAAGCGGCGTGGCCGAGGGCACGACGGCCGGGGTGGTGGTGGCGACCGGAGCCGGAGTGGCCGCCGCCTTCGCGGCATCGCGCGCCGCGCGCGCGGCGTCGCGTTCCTTGGCCTCGACGGCGCGGCGGGCGCGATCGAAAGCGTCACGGGCCTGCAGATAGGTCTGGGTGGCGGTGGTGAACTGGCGGTCGGCGAGGCTCTTGGCCGCGGTGGCGGCGAGCCGCTCCGCCTCGGCGAAGGCTTCGTCCTGGTCGGCGCCGGTCTTGGCCACCGCCAACTGCTTCGCCTTCTCCATTTCCGACTTGGCTGCGGTGGCGCGGGCAGCGAAGTTGGCGTTCAACTGGCTGGAAAGTTCGGCGACGATGGGGTTATTGGGATCGCGGGCCATGACGCGTTCGAGAGCCGCAGAAGCCTGGGCCTGATCGCCGCGGGCCACCGCGTCGCGGGCCGCGGCCACGGACGTCTCAATCTCGCGGAGCGCCCCTTGCGCCTGCTCACGAATGGCCAGCGCCTCGGGGTTGGTGGGGTCGAGCTTGAGCGTGCGCACGGTCTGGTCGACTGCGGCTTTGTAGTCTTTGTCGTCGAGCACGCGCCGCGCGAGATCGAGCTGCGTCTCCACAAGGTTCGCGGTGAGGGCGTCGATGCTGGACTGCGCTGTGTTGCCGCCGTCCTGGCGAGTGACGACGGCATAACCAACGATGCCCACCATCACCACCAGGGCGAGCACGCCGACGATGAGAAGGGGATTGGTGGGGCGAGGCTGGGGCGGTATGGAGGCGGAGGGAGAGTCGCCTCCGGTGCGCCCAGTGGGCCGGGAGCCCGCGCGCGATGCGCGACCGCCCGCGGTGTAGGGGGCGGACGAAACGCCGGCCGAGGCAGGGAGCGAGGCGCCGGAGGACCGACCGTAACTCCGGAACGAGCCCACCTTCACCGAGCCGGTGCTGCTTGGCGTCGCGGGAGCGGCAGCGGCGGATGTGGTGACGGTGGTGGCCTCGGCTCCTGGCTGCGCCTCTTCACCCTCGGGGCTCGCATCCTCGAATTCGAGAACCTCGGGTTCCTCTCCGTAGCGGAAAGCACGGATGGCGTCGCGCAAGGCGGCCGCGTTCTTGTAGCGGCTCGCCACCTGCTTGTTCATCGAGGTTTCGATGATGGTGACGACTTCTTCGGGCAGGCGCGGATCCCACTGGCGTGGCGGCGGCGGATCGCGGTGGACGACCTGATAAAGCGTCGCGTGCACCGATTCCGCGTCGAACGGCTTCCGGTTGGTCAGAAGTTCGTAGAACACCGCCCCGGCCGAGAACACGTCGGAACGCGCGTCCACCCGTTCGCCCATGACCTGCTCGGGAGACATGTAATTGGGGGTGCCCATGACCACGCCGGTCTTGGTGAGATCAGAACTGCCAAGGCGCGCGAGGCCGAAGTCGAGGATCTTCACCTGGCCGTTCGGCTGGACGTGGATGTTCCCGGGCTTGAGATCGCGGTGAATGACATCCCGGCCATGGGCGTAGGCGAGTCCGTCCGCCACCTGCTCCATGATGTCGAGCTTCTGGTCGAAGGTGAGGGTGCCCGCGGTGATGAGCTCTTTGAGGTCTTTGCCCTCGAGCAGCTCCATGGCCATGTAGAGCTCGTTGTCCGCCTGGCCGAAGTCGAACACCGTGATGATGTTCGGGTGGTTCAGCTGGGCAGCGGCGCGGGCCTCGCGGAGGAAACGCTCCTTGTTCTCGTTGTCCGAGCCCAAGGCAGCGGAGATCGTCTTGATCGCCACCGTGCGACCAAGGACGGGATCCTGGGCGCGCCACACGACTCCCATGGCCCCGGAGCCGAGGTGGCTGATCGCCTCATACTTCCCGAATGTTTTCTTTGGGGTGTCGC
>JAGNNV010000226.1 GCA_017990495.1 Vicinamibacteria bacterium | reverse complement strand
TTCCAGAAGTTCGAAGGCGAGACTCGCAGCCTTTCCAGCGTGGGCATTGACGGCCGCGATGAACGCGCGCACTTCGCCTCGAAGGACGCCACCGAGTTCAAGGTCTCACCCGACGGCAAGTGGGTGGCCTTCCGCGAGGGCTTCAAGGCCTTTGTGGCCGCCTTCGCGATGGCGGGGCAGAAGATCGATGTGGGGCCCAAGACTTCTGCCTTCCCGGTAGCGCAGGTGAGCAAGGAGTCGGGGGAGTACCTCCACTGGTCGGGCGACTCTTCGAAACTTCACTGGGCCCTCGGCCCCGAACTCTTCGAACGGTCGGTCAAGGACAGCTTCAAGTTCCTCGCCGCCGCGGAGACCCTGCCCGAGCTGCCCACGACCGGCCGCAACATCGGCTTTGAGGCCCTCGCCGATCTGCCGAAGTCGAAGATCGCTCTTGTCGGTGGCCGCGTGGTCACCATGAAGGGCGACACCGTCATCGCCGACGGCGTGGTGGTGGTTGAGAACAACCGCATCATCGCCGTGGGTCCGCGCGGTTCCACCACCGTGCCCACCGATGCCAAGGTGATCAACGTCGCGGGCAAGACGGTGATGCCGGGGATCGTCGACGTCCACTGGCACGGCGGCTTCGGCACCGAAGAGATCGTGCCCCAGCGCAACTGGGTGATGTACGCGAGCCTTGGGTTTGGCGTCACCACCGTGCACGATCCCTCGAACGACACCTCCACCGTCTTCGCGGCCTCCGAGATGGCCAAGGCAGGGCTCATCACCGCTCCCCGCATCTATTCCACCGGCACCATCCTCTATGGGGCGGGCGGCGACTTCCGGGCCGAGATCAACTCTCTCGATGACGCCCGTTTCCACCTTAAGAAGCTGAAGGCCGTCGGAGCTTTCAGTGTGAAGAGCTACAACCAGCCTCGTCGCGAGCAGCGTCAACAGGTGGTGGCGGCGGCGCGTGAGCTGGGCATGATGGTGGTGCCCGAGGGCGGCTCCCTCTACCAGCACAACATGACCATGGTGGCCGACGGAAACACCGGGGTCGAGCATTCGGTGCCGGTGGCGAAGCTCTACGAAGACGCGCTCCAGTTCTGGAGCCAGAGCAAGAGCGGTTACACCCCCACCCTGGTGGTCGGGTATGGCGGCCTGTCGGGCGAGTACTATTGGTATGAGCGAACCAGGGTGTGGCAGAACAAGCGCCTCCTCACCTTCGTGCCCCAGGAGAACGTCGACTCCCGCGCCATGCGGCCGTTGATGTCCGCGGGCGATAACGACTTCAACCACGTCAACATTGCGAAGAGCGCCACCGACCTCGCCAAGCGCGGCGTGATGGTGAACATCGGCGCCCACGGCCAGCGTGAAGGTCTGGGCGCGCACTGGGAGATGTGGATGCTTGCGCAGGGCGGGATGAAGAACCACGACGTGCTCAAGGCGGCCACCATCAGCGGCGCCCGCTATCTCGGGCTGGACAAGGACATCGGCTCGCTCGAAGTGGGCAAGCTCGCGGACATCATCGTGATCGACGGCAATCCGCTGGCGGACATCCGCGTCACCGAGAAGGTCAGCCACACCATGATCAACGGCCGTCTGTTCGACGCGGCTACGATGGACCAGATCCTCCCCACGCCGTCGAAGCGCGGCAAGTTCTTCTGGGAGAACTGACGGTCGTAAGAGACCGAGCGGTTCGCTGAATGCACGCCACTCTTCCCCTGCTCCAGGCCACGGATTTCCCCGCCCTAAGGCGGGGGAGTCTCGCCGCGCTTCAGGTGAACCTCGGCTACAAATGTAATCAGTCCTGCGTCCACTGCCACGTGAACGCCGGGCCCACGCGCACCGAAATGATGGATGAGGAGACCCTGGCGCTCATTGCTCGGGTGCTGAAGGCTCGGGGCATTGGGACTCTCGATCTGACCGGCGGGGCTCCCGAGCTTCATTCCGGTTTCCGTCGACTCGTGGTCGAGGCTCGGGCCCAGGGCGTCAGGGTGATTGATCGCTGCAACCTCACCATCCTGCTCGAGTCGGGCCACGAGGATCTCGCGGAGTTTCTAGCGGCGAACCAGGTGGAGGTGGTCGCCTCGCTGCCCTGCTATTCGCTCGAGAATGTCGATCGTCAGCGAGGCCAGGGCGTGTTCGACAAGAGCATCACCGCGTTGCAGAAGCTGAACGCGCTCGGATATGCGCGCCTCGGTTCAGGCCTCGTTCTCAATCTCGTGTACAACCCGCAGGGCCCGTCTCTGCCTCCAGCGCAGCCCGCGCTCGAGTCCGACTACAAGCGTGAGCTGCGCGACCACTTCGGGATCGAGTTCAACTCGCTGTTCACCATCACGAACATGCCGATTCAACGGTTCGGGTCGATGCTCATCTCACAGGGCCGGTTCGAGGGCTACATGGATCTGTTGAAAGCGAATCACCACGCTGAGAATCTCGGTGGTGTGATGTGCCGGAGCCTGCTGAGCGTCGACTACCAGGGGCGGCTTTACGACTGCGACTTCAATCAGCAGCTTGGCCTGCCGCTGGCAGATATGCGCTTCGACGGGAGCCGACCTCACCTGCGCGACCTGCTCGACATCGATCCGCTGAACGCAGCCATAAGGGTGGCCGATCATTGCTTCGGTTGCACTGCGGGCCACGGTTCGAGTTGCGGCGGAGCGTTGCAGACGGCAACGGCCTGATGGCCGTCCCGCCGCGCGCGCGCGGGGACGCTGGCGCAGAGAAGGCGGCACGCAGCCGCGAACGAAGGGCTCGCCTCGCCCTGGTCCTCTCCTCGGTTCTGGTGACCCTGACCGTTGGCGAACTCGCGAGCCGGGCGCTCTTTCTCTGGCCCGGGTTGTGGATCGGTCGGGCGCCCGGTCGGGTCGAGGCGCAATTGAGGCGCTTTTACGAGGCCTACCTGCAGGGTGCGCCCGTCCAGTTACGGCCGGAGTGCTCAGAGCCCGACTCCGAACTTCTCTACCGCCTTCGGCCGGGCAGATGCCGGTTCGCGACTCACGAGTTCGCCACCGAGTTACGCGTGAGCGCGCGGCATTTGCGCGAGGACCGTGTGCTGGTGAGCCCGAATCTCGTGTTCCTCGGGGACTCGTACACCTTGGGGTGGGGCGTGGAGCGGGAAGCCTCTTTTCCCGCCATCGTGGCCCGGAATCTGGGGAGGCAGGAGGTTGTGGCCGCGAACTCTTCGTATGGCACGGTGCGGGAGTTGCTGCTGCTGCGCAGGCTCGCCCTCTCGGATTTCGACGCGGTGATTCTGCAGTACTGCACGAACGACGTTGACGAGAACCGGGTGTTCATCCGCTCTGGTCGCTACGTCCCCTCTCCGCCGGAGGTTTACGCGAAGTGGGTGGCCGTCGCGGCTCGCATCGATGGCAAGCGGGCCCTCGCGCACACGCGCCACTGGTTCTCATTCTTCTGGTCGGACCTGTGGTCCGTCGCTGTGGGAACCGAACGTCCTGAGGCGACCCTGGTGACTCCGGAAGAGCACGCTGAGGCCCTGCTCGAGGTCCTCGACGCCTTCCGGTCGGACCTGCGCGGCCGACCCGTCCTCGTGTTCGCGGCGGATATGGGCTCGGGTGAGGCGGCGTTCGTGAGGACGATCAACGAGGGCGTCACCTCCACCCGTTCGCCCTCCATCCGAGCCCTCCCCGTGACCCGCGAACTCAGTCCCGAGGATCTGTTTCGCCTTGACCGGCACTGGCGGCCCCGTGGCCATGTGGTCGTGGCCGCAGCCCTCGTTGCCTCAGGAGTTCTACGACCGGGTTCATGAGCGCCCGCGCGCGATCTGTCCACGAATGAAGGCGCGCAATGGCCTGCCCTTTGGCCATGAGCGGAAGTCGGGCCAACGGATTCGCCAGGTAGTAGCGCACGAGCGAGCGCAGCTCTTCCGGCGTGTGGTACTGGGGGACCGCGTCGCCGAAAATCTCGGTCAGACCCGGATTGGCGTCGGAGATGCAGAAGCCGCCGCTTCCCAGGATGTCGTAGACCCGAGGGGAGACGATGCCTGACTCGATCATGGCGGGGTAGTGGTCGTTGAGGCTTATCACGCTGGCCCCGTAAACCTCCGGGAGGTCGTGGTACTCCACATACTCGCCCATCCAGACTCCGGCCGGCAGGTCTCGGAACCGCCCGCCCCAGATCTTCAGGTCGAAGGTTGCCGCCCCGAGGGCGTCGATTACCGGACGGGTCCCGATCGGGCGCGCATTTCCCACGAACACGACTTGATGCCGAGTCGGGAGCGCGCGCGGCGAGAGTGCGGTGGCAAGCCCCAGGCCGACGGCGGGACACCCGAGCCCCCGCAGACGCGTTGCCAGCGATTCCGAGGCGCAGAAGACATGGTCGTATCGGTCAAGAAGCGCTGGGGTGAGGCGGTCAGGATTGTCGTGGACCCACAGGATCTTGACTGCGCGCCTTGGAAGGGGGACCTCGCGTCCGTGGAGGTGGATGACCACGTCGGGATCGCAATTCGTCACCAGGTAGCCCGCCTGCCCCAGGGCGACAACCAGGCCCTGCCTCAACCACCAGTCGCCATAGGTGAGCCGTCGATACTGGTCGAGGTCATCATCGTTGTAGGCCCGCACCGAGACCCGAAGACTCGACATGTGTTCGCGGAGAGTCTGCCGCGTTTCGAGGACTCCGGGACGTAGAACCCGGGTGAGGGCGAGGGCGGATCGCTGGGCCATGGAGGGTTGACGCGCCAGCAGCGCGTGCTCAAGGTAGCGGACGAGGGAGGACATTCGACGAGGATCGGGAAAAGGGGAAGGCACGATAGCAGCGGCCTGATAGCATCCCCGCCCTTCCCCCTCAAGACCTTGCGCATATCCGTCGTTATCCCCCTGTTTCAGAAGGCGCCCTACGTCCGCCGCTGCCTGGACTCCGTCGCGGCCCAGACGATCGGCGACTTCGAAGTGATTGTCGTCGACGATGGGTCGACTGACGGCGGTGCGAATTGGGTGCTGCAACGGCAAGACCCGCGTATCCGCGTGTTGCGGCAGCCAAACCGGGGGCATGGGGCCGCGCGAAACCGGGGTATCGCCGCCGCTCGAGGCGAATGGGTGGCGTTCATCGATGCCGACGATGAATGGCGGCCAGAGTTCCTGGAGGCCACCCTGGCCGAAGCCGAGCGAGGCCCCAACCTCGTTGCCGTCTTCACCAACGTCACCGACTGCCAGACCGGCGCTCCTCTGCTTCGCCCAGCGGCCTCCGGTCCTGTGAAGGACTACTTTGAGTTCGTCCTGGCCAACCGCGGGCTCGGTATGACATCCATGGGTACCCTGGCCCGGACCTCCGCGTTGCTCGCTTGCGGCGGCTTCAAGGCCGGGGTGAAGGTGGGGGAGGATCAGGATGCCTTCGCGCGTCTTGCCTGGCAAGGTCCGGTAGGGTTCGTGGCTCGAGAACTCGCCATCTACCATAGCGACCTGCCGGAGTCCTCCACGAAAAGGTCGCGTCTGGAAGCGCCCTCCTTCCCGGCGGCCATCGGAAGCTATCGGGACTTGTTGAAGGCTGGCCAAGTGCCCGGCGATCTGGCTTCAAGCAGCCGCCGTTTCGTGGATCTGCTTCTGCTCGAGCATGCCGCCTCCCTCATCAACCACGGATCACGCCGCGTCGCCCTTTCTGTTCTCGTTCATGAGTGCGGTCCGTCAGCGCGGGCCAGCGGACGGTACCTGAGTCTGATGCTGAGGCTTGCCCTTCCCCATGCGGTGCAGACCAGTCTTCGCGGGGCGTTCTCCAGGCTCCGCCGGGCGGTGGCCGGCGGGCGAACGCCTGATCCGGCCCCGCTGGCGAGCCGCGTCGCCGTGGTCAGCTAGGTCCCGCGGTGGGGAGGATCGAGACTTGACGAGTCAACAACGTCAGCCCGCCCGGAGGGATCGCCCCGCCGATGAGCCGCTCTCGATACTCTGGTTGATCGACCTTCAGCCCCGCTTCGGGCTGTGGCACGGGGCCACTCTGCGGTGGATGAAACTGTCTCGCGAACTCGTGAGGCGCGGGCACCACGTCTGCCTGTCCGTGAATCAGCCGGATCCGGCGGAAGCGCGCTCGAAGCGCG
>JAGNNV010000225.1:3125-6032 GCA_017990495.1 Vicinamibacteria bacterium | reverse complement strand
GCCAACGCCGTCTTCAACGCGACGGGCGCCCGTGTCCGGTCGCTTCCCATCACTCCGGATCGCATGCTGGCCGCACTCGCCGAAGCCCGGCGGAGGGCTTAATCCAAATGAATCGCTTCGAAGTCGCGCGTCCCTCCACACTGGCCCAGGCCAAGGACCTCGTTCAGGAGAAGGCCTGGAGTTCCTATCAGGCTGGAGGGATCGACCTGATCGATCACCTCAAGGAGCGGCTCGAGTCGCCGCCCCGCATCGTCGACCTCAAGGGCATTCCCGGTCTGGCTGATATCAAGGTCGAGCCGGACGGCGCCTTGCGTATCGGCGCCCTGGTGAAACTCGCGGATCTCGCCAGCCACGCGATGGTGAACAAGACCCACACCGCTCTTGCCATGGCGGCGCTCGAGACCGCATCTCCCCAGGTCCGCAACGTGGCCACCGTGGGCGGCAACGTCCTCCAGCGACCTCGCTGCTGGTACTACCGCCTCGAGGAGTACCCGTGCCTCAAGAAGGGTGGCGAGGTCTGCTACGCGGTGGGTGGGGAGAACCGCTATCACGTCATTTTTGGTGGTGGCCCGTCGTACGCCGCCCATCCTTCCAACACCGCGGTGGCTCTGGTGGCGCTCGGGGCCAGCTTCGTCTTCGATGGTCCCAAGGGCTCGCGCACCGTGGCGGCCTCGGAGTTCTTCCAGTTGCCGTCCAAGAACGCCCTGGTGGAGAACACCCTGGGTGTGGCCGAGATCCTCACCGAGATCCGGGTTCCCGCTGCGCAGGGCCGTTCCATCTACGAGGATGTTCGTGAACGTCAGGCCTTCGACTGGCCCCTTGTCTCCATGGCCGCTTCGGTGCGTCTCGATGGAGGTCTGGTGAAGGATGCCCGGGTGGTTCTGGGCGCCGTGGCCCCGATTCCCTGGCGCTCGAATCGGGCTGAGGCCGCGCTCATGGGCAAGCCGCTCACCGAGGCGACTCTTCAAGAGGCGGGACGCGCGGCCATCGTGGGCGCGGCTCCGCTTTCGGACAATGGATACAAAGTCGGTCTCGTCCAGACCCTCGTGCGCCGCACCCTCGCCCAGCTCGCCTAGGAACGGAGACGCCCCATGAACGAGAACCCCGCTGTCGATTCCGCGGCTTCCACCGAAGTTGAGCCCGCCGTTGTCCCCTGCAGCCGAATCCGGACCAAGATGTACTACGTGCTTGGCCGGCAGGCGGTGGACCTCACGAAGTCCTCTCCGACCTCGCAGTACTGGTGTTCCCGCACCGCCACCGTGATCGGCCCCGACGACGTGTGCTGCTCGCCTGAGTTGTGCGCCCCCAATCGCGGCTGCTACGAAGCCGAGGAATAAGGGGCAGGTCCTAGTCCGCGGCCGCGGGCTTCGCCTTGGGGTCGACCACCACCACGGGCAGGATGATGGTGAACTTCGTCCCCTTGCCCTCTTCGCTCTCCACCGTGATGTCCCCGCCCATCATGCGGCAGAAGTTCCGACTGATGACGAGACCAAGGCCGGTGCCGCCGAACTTGCGGGTGGTCGAAGCGTCGGCCTGAGTGAAGGCCTGGAACATGCGACCGAGCTGGTCCTTGTTCATGCCGATGCCGGTATCGGAGACGGTGAAGTGGAAGATCTCCGCTCCGTCCTGCCAGTGGCGGAAAACGTCGAGGGTGATGGTTCCGCGTTCCGTGAACTTCGAGGCGTTCGACAGCAGGTTGAACAGAGACTGGCGGACCTTGGTGATGTCGGCGTGGATGGAACCCAGGTTGGGGCCGAGACTCACCGAGAGCTTGTTGGCCTTCTTGTCGACGAGCGGGGCCACCACCGCGACCACGTCGTCGATGAGGGGCTTCACCTCGACGGTTTCGAGATAAAGATCCATCTTTCCCGCCTCGATCTTCGACAGATCCAGCACGTCGTTGATCAAGGCCAGCAGATGTTTCGCCGAAGAGTGCACCTTCTTCAGATCCGGGACGTATTCGTCGTGGCCGTTGTCCTCGGCTTCCTCCTGCATCATCTCGGTGTAGCCGATGATGGCGTTCAGGGGCGTCCGCAGCTCGTGGCTCATGGTGGCGAGGAACTGGCTCTTGGTGGCGTTGGCGGCCTCGGCCGAGACTTTCGCCTCCCGCAGTTCCTTCTCGTGCCGCTTGCGGGAGGTGATGTCCTGGGCCACCGCGATCATGCCGGAGGCCTGGCCCTCGGCGTTCTTCAGAATGCCGGTGGAGAACGACATCGGGATTTCCCGTCCGTCCTTGGCACGGTAGACCGTCTCGAACGTCGCCTGGGCGGACTGAGTCCGGAGCGCGTCATCGGGAACGGATCCGCTGATGATCGAGAACGGCTGATCCACAAGTTCCGCCTCGGCGTATCCGAGAAGCCGCAGCAGGGCGCGGTTCACGGTGCGGATCTTCTCTGAACGGTCCACCACGATGAGGGTGTCCTTCATGTTGCGGATGATGTCGTCCACGTAGGTCTTGGAGACGGTGGTCGAGTCGAGGCTTGCCGCCATGGCCTTGAAGGCCTGAGCGAGCTGGGCGACTTCGTCGTTGCCCTCCGGCTGGATGTTTCGCCCGGCCGCGAAGTTGCCCTGGGCCACTTCGCGGGTGGTTTCCGAGAGGGAGCGGATCGGGGAGACGATGCCGCGGGAAAGCGAAATCAGGAAGAGGATCACCGCCACCAGCGAGAAGGCGGCGATGGCGCCCGACTGGATAGCGCGCCCCTGGAGGAGGACCACCGTGGTTTCGAGGGTGGTCACGAAGGCCGAGCGCCGGGCCTTCACGAGGATATCGAGCCCCTCGTCGAGTGAGCTGCGCAGTTCGGCCACCCGGACCGACAACTCGCCGATACGGTCGGTGTTGAGGCCGGCGAGGCCGCCTTGCTGCTCCTCGGTGCTGATGGCGAGGCTCGCGAGCTCGATGGCCAGGGG
>JAGNNV010000225.1:0-3025 GCA_017990495.1 Vicinamibacteria bacterium | reverse complement strand
TTCTTCAGGGTCACGCTGAGAAAAGCTTCGCCCGCGGTGCTTTCCTCTTCAGGCATGGCGGGAACGATGCGAGTGCCCGATTCCCAGAGCGTCTTCTTGCCGAGGAAGATGCGGTTCAGGTCGTCGGTGGTGAGGGAGGCGAGCTTGTTGTCCTTGCTCACCACCACCCGCAACGATCGATCGACGCCCTGAGCCGAGGCGGGAGGCGCGGCAAGCAGGAGTGCCGCCGCGAGGGCGGCGGCCCAGGGGATGAAGCGGAGTTTCTCCATTCCCATGATCAGAATCCCAGGACCAGCGCGGCTTTGAGTTCGTGGTAGCCGCGTCCCTTGTACTTGGCCAGGCTCGACTTCGACCCGCCGCGGAAGTCGTTGTTCTCGACCTTCAACTGGAAGTTCTTCGACAGCTCGATGTTCACCCCGATGATGAAGTCGCGTCCGCCGACTTCCTTGAGGTCGCGGTTGGGGTTCACCTGCTCGAGGCGGAGGTAAGGCGACCAACCGTTCTTGAGGTGATAAGAGGGCTGAATGTACCAGCCCAACTGGCGCTGGGATCCGCCGGCTTTGTGTCCCAGCGAACCGAACGCCAGCTCCCCGAGCACGCGCACGCTGGCGAAGTTGAGTTCGGCCTCGAAACCATGGCTCTGGAGCGTGGTAAATGACGGGCTGCTGAGCCGGTCGCGATAAAACGAGTAGCCCACCCGGATGTTCTCGGTGGCGTCGACGCGCACCCGGGCGGTCACGGACTTCGAGGAATTCTCATCTTCTTCGAACGGGTTCGTGTCCTCCTGCTCGCCGTTTGCGACCAGGACGTCGTAGGTCACATCCTTCCCCCCGATGACGCCGTCGCCGTGAGCGGCGATGCCGGCGCCCCAGCGGGGATAGAACAAGAACCCGCCGTCCACGATGCGATCGTTCTTGTTGAGGCTGGCTGCCTCCTTGACCGTGAGGAAGGCGGGCTTGGCCGTGTGGATCTCATTGAACACCCCGAACGGGGTGAACATCTTGCCGAAGCGGAGCTTGAGCTTGTCGGAAATGGCGTATTCGACGAATCCGTATTCGAGAGCCTGGTTGCCGCGCCCGTCCTCAGTGGCGGTGCCGTGCTCCCACGACAGGTCGGCCGCGACCCGGACTCGTTCGGAGACCGTGATGTTGAAGACGAGATCGAACTGGTCGGCGTCGAACGAGCCGTTCTTGTCGCCCGCCCCTTCCTTGCTCAACTGCTTGGAGAACTCGAAGTTGGTATAGCCGTTGATGACGACACGGTCGGTCATCTCCTGGGCCGGCGCGCTGGGTGTGGCGGCCATCAGGAGAATGGCGGCGACCCAGGATCGCTTCATGATCGCGCGAAGTCCGGCCCGATGGCGGGCTTGATCTGTGCACTCATCGACGCCTCCCCGAAAATCCATGCCTGAAGTGTAATCGCAACCCGCCGTCCACTTCATCTCCCCGGACCGTCAACGAAACGCTCGTGACGGCGTAACATTCCCCGAGCGACCCATCCGTCCAGGCAAAGGAAAACCCAGGGGAAACCAACATGCGAAAAGTGACACTGTCGAAGGGCGATTTTCTGTGGGAGGCCGGGGACGTAGCCCGCAACATCGGCATCGTCGAGAGCGGAAAGCTCGGTATCCGCTCCGCCCGAGGCATCGTGGGCATCGTCACTCCCAAGATGGTGCTCGGTGAAAGCGCCCTGCTCATGCTCGACGGCCAGGCCCAGACGCGGTCGGCGGCGGTGGTAGCACTTGAAGACACCACGGTGATCGAGTACTCGGCGTCGCTCTTCCAGTCGACCTTCGAGTCCGGCCGTCACGACGTGGGCCACCTCATTCTGCTCACTCTCATCGGACAGGTGTGCCGCAACAATCTGCTCGTCATGGCCGCTCATGGCGAGAAGCTCGTCGTGGCCGCGCTCCTCCGTGGGCAGATTCAGGCCATGGGTGAAACCGCGGCCCAGTGCCGGCAGATCAAGAGCTGGGATCACTTCACCTGGACCTTCAACTATCTGATCCACCTGCGCGAAAACTCCGACCGCATGCGCGACGAACTCGTGACCACCCAGGTGGCCGAGACCGAGGCCCTCAACAAGGCGTCCGACATGATGAAGAGCCTGGTTCAGGGAAAGGACATCGTCCCGCACATCGAGGCGCTCATCGAGGCGGATCGCGCCAAGGCAGAGTGGTTCACCCGCTAGAACCTGGAACAAGGACGAGGTTTTCGCCTCCGGGTCACGAGGCCTGCGGCTGAGAGCCCACCGAACGAACGCCGAGGAGAGTATTCATGCTGAGCTGGTTATCCGGGGGGCAAAGCGTCCCGCAATTGATCGCCGCCAAGAAGTGGGACAAGGCCGTGGTGCAGCTCCAGGCCGAGATCAAGAACTCGCCGAGGGACCCTCGCACCCGCATGCAGCTGGCCGACGTTCTGATCGAGGCCGGCCGCGGCAGGGACGCGGTTCCCATTCTGTTGAAGCTGGCCCAGGACTTCGGCACCGAGGGCTCGGCGCCCCGCGCCATTGCCGTGCTCAAGAAGATCGAGCGGATTCAGCCGGGCCGGGCGGACGTACAAAAGGCCCTGGCCGCCCTGATCAAGAAATCGACCAAACCACCGGTCAGTTCGGGAATCGACGAGATCGTGCGGGGCTCCGATCAGTTCGAGATGGAGGAGATCGGTCTCGACCTCCGTCCCTCGCAGATCGAACCGTCCGCTTTCCTCTTCCAGGCGCCGTCTGCCCTGGCCGCCCCGCCTCCCTCTACTCCCGACGCGGTTCGCTCCGCGCCCCCTCCTCCCCCGGAAGAGGAGGAGCAGATCGACATGGACGATCTTGTGATGCCCCCGCCGATGACGCTCCTCGAGATCGCGTCCATGGATCAGGCGCCCTCCGCCCCGGCCCCTGCGGCGGCCAAGACGCAGACCGAGACCATGATGGCGTCGATGAGTTCGAGCGACAAGGGCCTCTTCGAGGATCTGCTCGACACCATCGAGGAAGTTCTGGCCGAAGCCCCGGCTTTGGCCGCACCGGAGGCGCCGCG
>JAGNNV010000033.1 GCA_017990495.1 Vicinamibacteria bacterium | reverse complement strand
TTCGCAATCTCGCCCTTGGCCATCGCATCGCCGAATCGTTCGGCAGCGTGATGCGCGCGGGTTACACGCCCGATCCTTTCGGTCACGTGGCCCAGATGCCGCAAATCCTCGCCGGGTTCGGTCTCGACAACGCCATTCTCTGGCGCGGATTTGGCGGCCCGCGCTCGGAGTACACGTGGGAAGGCCTGGATGGAACGCGCACGCTCCTCCTGCACTTCCCGCGCGAGGGTTACTGCAACGGTTTCCGCCTCCCCCTGCTTCCCCCGCCCGCTCGGGCCCGGGAGGCCGCCGCGGTGGTGAGTCGGGAGCGAGAGCGGTCGAGTGCAGGCGCGGTTCTGCTCATGGCCGGCATCGACCACACCGAGCCGCATCCCGAACTTCTCACTTTGGTGGGAGAGATCGGCGCGGGCTCCGGCGTCGCGGCCGCTCTCTCGACTCTTCCCGCGTACGTCGATGGTGTGCGCGCGGCCATCGCGGCCCGCGGCATTGAACTCGAGGTGGTGCGCGGCGAACTGCGCGCCGGTGAGGAATACTCGAACCTTCTGCCGGGCGTTTTGTCAGCGCGCACTTATCTGAAGAAGAGCAACGTCCGCGCTCATGCTCTGCTCGAGAAGACGGTAGAGCCGCTCGCCCTCTTCGCATGGATGGCGGGGGAGTCACATCCTGGTGGAGTCATTGCCTACGCCTGGAAGACCCTGATCGAGAACCACCCGCACGACAGCATCTGCGGCTGCAGCATCGATGAGGTGCACGACGAGAACGACACCCGGTTCGCCCGCGTGCTTCAGGTGGCGGAGGGACAGGCCCGCCGTTCGTTGCGCGCGCTGGCGCGTCGCGTCGCGCCTGCCCCCCAGGGCTCGGTGCGTTTCCTGATCGTGAACACCGATATCCATCCTTTCCAGGGCGGCGTCGAGTTGGTCCTCGATCTGCCGGTGGCGAGCGCGGAAGCGGGACGCATGCTGCACTCAGACCTGTTCGACGCGCCGCTCGCCTTTTTCGCTCGCGGCTCCGTGATCGCCTCCATTCTCGATCCCGAAGGGCGCGCCATCCCGTTTCAGGAAGTGCGTCGCGAGACGCGCATCGAGCAGTGGACGAGCCGGGTCGAGATTCCCCTCGCCGTGCACGTGGAACGTGTTCATCTCGTGGCTGAGGTCTCCTTGCCCGCAGCCGGTTTCGTGGCCCTCGACGCCGAGGTGGGCCCACCCGTCGCCCGCCCTGAGGTCGCGCCGCTGTCGGGTCGTACCATCGAGAATGACGTCCTGCGCATCGAGGTTCATCACGACGGCTCGTTGAACCTCCTCGACAAACGCTCAGGTCTTGTCCATCGACACGTTCTGGAGATTGAGGACGCGGGCGACGTGGGAGACGAATACAACTTCTCGCCCCCTCGTGAGGACCGCCCGGTGCTCAGTCGCGATGCCGCGACCGCCGCGGTGGCCGTGCGTTCGAAAGGTTCCCTCCGCAACGCCCTGACCGTGAAGGCGACGCTCGAGATTCCCCGGTCCGCCACCCCCGATCGCCGCGGACGAACCGCGGAAACCGTCCCGGTCGAGATCACCCTCGACATCGAACTTACCCAGGGTTCGCCGGTTGTAGGCGCGCGCATTCGCGTCGACAACCCTGCTGCCGATCATCGCCTTCGACTGCTGTTCCCCACGGGCGCGCGGAAGGTCGATCATTCCCGCGCCGACACCGCGTTTGGGGTGGTGTCCCGGCCCGCACAGCGCCCCGTCCCGAAAACTCCGCTGCCGGAGACCCCGATGAACACCGCGCCCCTGCAGTCGTTTGTCGATGCGGGGGACGCCGGCGTGGGTATGACCGTGCTGAGCGAGGGCCTCATGGAGTACGAGGTTCTGGCCGCCCGGGGCCCGAATGATGTGGCCCGGATCGCGCTCACCGTGCTGCGATCCGTGGGCTGGCTGTCGCGTGAGGATCTGGCCACGCGTCACGGCAACGCCGGCCCCGCTCTTCCAACCCCCGGCGCGCAGTGCCTGGGGGTTCACGAGTTCCGGTTCGCCTTCGCGTCGCGCGTGGCGCCACCGACCGAAAGCGAGTTGTGCGACCTCGGCCGCCGTTTTCTCGCCCCGCCGCGCGTCGTCGTGGGCACGAACGGACCGCGGCAAGGCGCTCCGTTGCCGCGGCGTCATTCGTTTCTGACCGTCGAGTGCGTTCCCGAGCGGGCCGCGGTGCTGAGCGCTCTCAAGAAGGCGGATGACCGTGACAGCGCGATCCTGCGGGTGTTCAACCCCTCGCCGGAGCCGGCCCGGATCACGTTTGGCCGCGACCAGGGAGTCGCCGAAGCCTTCCTCACCAACCTCCGCGAGCAGCGCCAAGGCGCCATTGCGACCACGAACGGCCGCGCCGCCACCACGATGGGAGCGGAGAAGATCGCGACCCTGGAGATCGCGATCCCTCGAATGTAGAAGCGCCTCGCCGGACTACCGGATTCTCATCGCCGGATCGCCGAGCAGGTTGTAGAGGTCGAGCATGAACGCGGGACGCTCGCTCTGCCGATAGGCCTTGCGTGCGGTGCGGATGGCGTCTCCCAGACGCACCACGCTCGGGTCGAACGCCGCTCTGTAGAACTCGGTGGCCATCGGCTGGGCCAGGTGGTTCTCCGACATCCCGGAGGGAGCCCACAGCGCCGCCGCGCCGCCGTCTTGTTGCCGGACCAGGACCTCCCCAAGGGACGAGTATCCGGGGAGCCCGGAACTGCCCGCGAGACAGGTCATGGCGGTCATGATGGCCGGACGTTGAGCGTTGGTGAGAAGGGGCGCATCCACGCTGGTGAACAGCGACTCATCGGCCAGCTGGTCGAAGCCCCCGTGGCCGAAGTAGCTCACGTAGCCGGTCCCGGCGTTGAGCGCGTCGAGCAGCCGTATTCGTGATTCGTCCACGCCTTGGGACTCGAAGTAGCCCCGCACCACGGGCAGGTCGGCCGGCAGGGTGGCCGCCACCGCTTCGCTTGACGCCGCGTAGTCCCCTCCGTCGTCGGCATTGTCGGCCAGCAACAGGGCGCTGTGGAGCCAGGGCTCGGTCAGAGCCGCCTCTCTCGCGATGATCTTGCGAATCACTTCCGCGAGTTCCGCATTGGTGGTGACGGGCAGCCGTCCAACCGCGACTTCGGTCTGCGAGACCTCTTCTCTGGATCCAAACCACGAATCCGTCGGGAAGAGACCCGATGGCGTGTTGGTCATCATGGGTGGAATGGGGTTCAGCTCGCCTTGGACGTTCTTGTAGTCGTAGTTGCCATCGCCGGCCAGAACCACGTATCGGGGGGCGGTGCGCCACTTGGACTTCGCGTAGTTCAGGAACTCGCGAACCGCGTGCGGATTGGCGTTTCCGAAGTTGAACTCGTCGTAGATGTCCTCGATGTCGATGACCTGAGAGCGCAGGTCCGAGCGATAGTCGGCCAGAGTCTGGGCCGTTGCCATCAGGTCATCGGTGGTGATGATGAGGTACTCGCCGCGGTTGCCCCGCTCTTTCAGGGCCGAAGGAGTGTCGGGCACCACGCGCGCCGCGGCCTTGAAGGCGTCCGGGGTGACGGCGTAGTAGATGGCCGCCGGGTTCGTCGAAGCGGCCACCGCGCCGTAGGTACCGTCGCCGCCCAAGCTCACCGGAGCCTGCACCTGGACGGGATGAGCCGGGTTGGTCACGTCGAACACACTGATGTCGGAGCGGGTGAATCCGCCGATGAGTACGGCGGGGTTGCCGGCGGCAGGGAACTCGCCCTGGTTGGCCACGGCGCGATACCGGCTCTGGTAGCTCACGTCGAAAGAGTCGATGTAGAAGAGGCTGTAAGGAGCCGATGTGTCGATGAGACCCTCGACTTCCAGCACGTTCGCGCCGTCCACTAGCAGGCTTGGGTCGAACTCCAGAACCTTCTCGACGCTCTCCAGGCCATCGAAGAAGATGTCACCGATGGGGCTTCCGTTCAGGGTGAGAGTGGCGTGGTGGTCCGGGCTTCCGTCGGTCTCGGTGCCGCCCTTCAGGCGAATCGTGATCGTGGCCAGGCCGGCCGGCTGGACGCCATCGGCACGGAAGGCCAGGGACTTGCTTCCCTCTCCGGCGAACACCCATTCCCACAACCAGAAGTCGGCCTCCGGGTCTTTGTAGATGTTGTTCGCGCCGATCAGATCCTGTTCGGCATGGACGGTCCGGGTGAAGGTCTCGGTCCCGGTGGGCGGGGCCGTTCGCGGGTTCTTGCGGGTTTGCATCGTCCGGCGATCGGAAGTGCTGGCGAACCGGTAGACGTTGTCCGGCTCGAGATTCGATTCCGGGCCGGCGCCGTAGAACAGCAGACCATCGTTCGTGGCCAGGTACGAGATCGCCTGGCCGCGACTGCTGAGACCAAACGTGCCGTTCCACGTACGGGGCAGCGCCAATCCTCCATCGGCTTCGAGTTGGCTTGTGGCCACGCGGTGGATGCCCGACTCTTTCACCCCGATCTTGGCCGACTGGGCTCTACGATAGGGCTTGACCTTCCTCTCGGCCGCCCGCGCCTCGCCTCGGGCCGAGCGCCGCCCGCTGAACTTCCGATGCGCGCGACTGGACGCGCCCCTTTCGTTGAGTTCGCGGTCGCGCGTCATTGCCTCGCCTTCGGCGGCGCCCGCGGTCCACCGCGTATTCACCCGGTAGGGTCCGTAGGGAATCCGCTTGCCGCCGGCTTCCACCTCGACGAGCAGATACTCCAGATCCTCTCCGGCTTCAGCCTTCGCGTCGGTGTAGCGATACGTGCCGCCCTGGGGCGCGGTCAGCAGCGCGGGGAAGAGACGCGGGGTGACGGCCTCAAAACGAGACTCCCGCCCGTCCCATCGCTTCAGGATGAAGCCGACGGTGCCGATTTCGGACGCGGTCGTCCACTCGAGGACCACCGCCCCATTCACTTCCTGGGCCACGAAAGAGGAGATCACCGCGCGGGTGAAGGGGATGGCGTTGCCGCGGTAGTAGCCGAAGTTGACGTCGCTGACCGTCGGCCCGAGCACCACGGTTTCCTCCCCGTTGTACGAAGCGGCGAGGCCGGCCTCGGTCTTCTCGAACGTGGTCTCCGCGCCGGCCAGCACGTTGCCCGTGTCGGTCACGCGAACCGTGTAAGTCCCCGCGGGCAGGCCGGTGAAGGTGTACGCACCCGTGGACGACGTGGTGGTGGTTCCAATCACGGTCCCGCTGCTGTTCACGAGCTCGACCGTCACCTGGTCGATACCGGCTTCGGTTTCATCCGCGCCGGTGCGGTTGTCGTCGGCGAAGAGTCTGCCCGAGATGTTGAACGGCGTCGCCGCACGGTAGCCGTAGTCGATGTCGAGTCGGTTGGCCGTGCCGGTGAGGATCGGCGTGACCTGCCTCTGGTGTCCGGCGGCGCCACCATCGTAGTCGCTGGTGGTCAGTGTGGTGTACCCGCTCAGCGCGGTCTGGGTGTTGTCGATGCTGACAAACCAGCGACTGCCCGTGGGCAGCCCGGCGAAGAGGTAGATTCCGCTCGCGTTCGTGACCTCGGTGGCGAAAGCGGCGCCGTCGGCCGCGCCGGGTTCGAAGACGCCGTCGTTGTCGACGTCGCGGTACAACAGCACCGTCACGCCCGCGATGCCGGGTTCGGTTCCGTCCTGGACGCCGTTCCCGAGGGTTCCGCCGCCGGCTCCGTTGTCGTTCCACACCGTGTCGCCGATGGTCCGGGTCTGGTTGTAGCCGAAGTTGCGCGCGTCCACGGCTCCAGCCACGTAGGGCTTGGGGCAGGGCTGAGCCGAGGCCGCGGAGCAGTTCAGATTCGCGGCCAGCGAGCCCGACATCTGGTAGATGCTGCTCAGGGCCGAGGCGGTGGTGCCGTAGTAGTCGGCCAGGATGTGCGCATCGTCGGTGACGCGCCAGCTGTAGTTGGTGCCGCCGGGGACGCCCGCGAAGGTGAAGAGGCCGGCCGCGTTGGTGGTGGCGGTGGCGATGGTGGCGCCGCCCGCATCGAGAAGGTCAACCGTGACTCCGGCGATTCCCGCCTCGGTTCCGTTCTTGATTCCGTCGCTCGCTACGCCCCCGACGCCGGCGCCGTTGTCGAGCCACACGCCGTCGGTGATGGAGAAGGTCGAACCCGGGTTCTGGAAGCCGAAGTCGGCGTCGACGCGGACGGTGCCGGACGCGATGTTGGGATAGTAGAACAACGTGTTGGTGGTGGCGGTATAGCCGGTCAGGCCTGACTGGCTCGTGTTCATGGTCACCACATAGTCGAGCGCCCCGTTCGCGGGGATCGCGGTGAAGAGGTAGATGCCTCCCGCGCCCGTCACGGTGGTCGCGATCGGCGACCCATCGGGCACGCCGTCGGCGTTCGTGTCCGCGTAGAGCTGAACCGTGATTCCCGGCAGGCCCACCTCTCCCGAGTTCCGGGTCTGGTCGCTGTTGGCGTCCACCCACACGAGGTCGCCGATGGTGGCGCTCCCGGGGTTGGCGCGGAAGCCGAGATCAGCCTGCACGTAGTCCTGGTTCGCGGCGAGATTGAAGTTGGCGGTGCGCAGAGGCTGCGGGAAGCGCACCTGGACGTTGTCGATGATGCCGATCTCGCCGGCCTCGTAGGCGTCTTCGGCGATCACCCGCACGAAGAAGGTGTTATTCGAGGGCACCCAGGGAATGGTCTCGGTGTAGGTACCGGCCCCGTTTTCGGTGCCGTCGTCCAGGCGACGCACGGTGGTCCAGGTGGTTCCGTCGGTGCTGTATTGAATCAGAGTGTCGTCATCGGCATCGATGTTGGTCTGAGCCCAGGTGTACTGCAACTCGATACTGGTGGCGCCGGTGACCGTCACCGACCTTCGCAACTCGTCGTTGGCCTCCACGACAAGACCCGCGCCTCCCATCTCGATGCGATTGTTGATGATCCTGGTGTCGCCGGTGGTGGCCGAGGCGTCGTCCGTCCCGTTCTCCGACCAGTTCGTCAGCCAGTTCAAGGTCCCGGTGTTTCCCGTGAAGAGACCATTCGTGCCGAAGGTATCGCCCACGGTGTCGGTGGTCTGGGTGAGACCGCCGCCGGTGATGGCGGTGAGCAGCACGGTGTCGATGCGGGCCTGTTCGCCGGTCTCGAGAGCGTCCTCGGCGCGGAAGCGCACGAAAGCGGTGCTGTTGGATGGGGTCCAGGGGATGGTGTCGGTGTAGGTGCCGGTAGCCACGGCGTTTCCGAGCGTGCGCGCGGTTGTCCACGTGGTGCCGTCCGGACTGTATTCGACGATCACATCGTCGGAACCGTTCATCTCCAGGCTGATGTTGTCGAAGGCGCCCTGCTCCCCGGCTTCGATCGGGTCTTCGGCTTCGAAGCGAATGTAGGCCGTGGTGTTGGCAGGCGTCCACGGAATGACATCCACGTAGGTCGCATTGGCGTCGCCATTGATGGTGCGGATGGTTGTCCAGGTCGCTCCGTCGCTGCTGTACCTCACAAGGATGTTGTCGCTTCCGTCGGTGTCCATCACGGTGTTGATCCAGTCGTAGCGAAGGGTCAGGCTTGTGGCGCCCGTCACCGTGGCCGTGCGCTGGTAGGCGTCTCCTGCCTCGGGGGTGAGACCGGCGCCTCCGATCTCCATGCGGTTGTTGGCGATTCTGAGGTCCCCGCCACCCGCGTTATCCGCGCCATCGTTGATCTCATCCCAGATAGTGGCGAAGTTCTGGTTGCCGGTGTTGTTCGTAAACGCGTTGCTCGGGAAAGTATCGGCGAAGGTGTTCGTGAGCACCGAACTCCAGGCGTACGTCAGTTCGAGGCTGGTGGCGCCGCTTACCGTTGCCGAGCGCTGGATCGATTCGCCCGTAACCACAGTTCCGCCATCGGTGGTGTCGCGGAACTCGATGCGGTTATTGGCGATCTGGATGTCGCCGGTTGTAGGACTCGCGTCGTCGTTGTTCTCCGACCAGTTGGCGAGCCAGGTCGCGGTGCCGGTGCTGCCCGTGAACACGCCGTTGGTGTTGAACGCATCGCCGAACGTGTTGGTGGTCCCTGCCGGCATGCCGCCGGTGATCTGTACGTAGTAGCCATTCCCCGGGGCCACGTCGATGAACAGATAGCGGCCCTGGGCGTCGGTCGTCGTCACCTGCAGGGGCGTTGAGAACTCGTCCTTGAGCGTGACTTCCACCCCCGAAAGTCCGGTCTCGCCGGCGTCGAAAACACCGTCGCCGTCGGCGTCGAGCCACACTCGGTCGCCGACGGTTCCGCTGCCCAGACTCGGCACCACCACGATGTTCCGGGCACTGGCGGTGAGCGGAAGCGGGATTTCGTTCGCGATGGTGGTGGCAACGTTCACCAGTTCATCCACTTCCGTCGGGAAGGGATTGTTGACGGTCACGTTGAACGTGGTTACCAGGCTCTGGTTAGTGGCCAGCGAATAGAGGCGGGCCCGCGAGAGCAGCTCAGGCGGGTTTCCACCGGTGACGCTGACGTTGTACGTGATGGAGAGATCGTCGACCAGGAATGCTTCGTTCGCCACCACGTCTTCGTATGACGTTGTGGTGCCGAACTGGAACCGGATTTGTGCAGTGGCCGTCAGGGTGCCCAGGGTGGCCAGGTTCACAGAGTAGGTTCCGGTGGTCGCTCCCGTGATCCCTGTGAATGTCCCACCGGTCAGAGGGCAGGTCCAGGCCGCCACGTTCGAGACGCGCCCGCAAACCTGGATCGAATCAGCCGCGTCCACGCCGGCGGTTGTGCGGTACCTGAAGGTCAGGAGCGCTGAAGTGGCGGTGTTGAGATTCACCTCACGCAGGATGGTGGGCTCAACGCTGTCGTCGTTGTTCAGCCGTAGCTCCCCCCCGTTGACCTGCAGATCGTCGCCCGTCGGACTGGCATCATCGCCCGTCTCCGTCCAGTTTCCCGTCCAGTTCCTGGTCCCGTTGTTGAGCGTGTAGGCGTTGGTGTCGAAGGAATCCGCCACCGATGAGTGGCTCAGAGTCGTGGTCCCGGCGACGGAGGTGACGCCCGGCGGCAGAACGTCGTCCTGCGATACGCCCGTGAGAACCTGCGTGGTTCCAGAGGGATTGGTTGACGTGACCGTGTAGGTGAAGGTGTCGCCCGGGCTCAAAGGCGTGGCCTCGGCCACCGAGGACGTCTTCGTGATCTGCATGTTGGTAGTAGTGGCCAGGTAGGTGTTGAAAACGAAGTCGCGAGCTTTGAAAGTCTGAGTGACACCGCCGACCGTGCGCGTGCCCGTGGCCTGGACCTGGTTCCGGGAGAGATCGCCGCTCGCGAACGCTGCGGTGGTGCGTGCCTCCTGGTTGGGCAAGAGACTGCCGAGCAACGAGGTCGGCCAGGTCAGAGTCGGCAAGGCCACGGTGGGATCCGCGGAGTTGCCGGATATCTGGGTCAGGTTCGGATAGGTGATGGTCGTGGTGTTGTCGATGTACTCCCAGTTCGCCGGCAGGGTGTCGACCACATCCAGAGTGTTGACGTCGAAAAGGTGAGAATTCACCACCAGAGTGAAGGTGACGGTGGTAGCGCCCGCGACCGTGGAAAGAATGACGGGACTCGTGGCCTTGTCCACCGTCAACACCAGATCCATCCAGTTGCCGGGGCTCGGAAGGGCGGTGTAGCCGAGGTCGGTGCCTCCGGCGATTGTTGCCTTGTCGGGGTTCTCGCCATAGGCCATGGCGAAGGGGCCAGTGGCGAAGATGTGAGCGCCGGTCAGATCGCACGTGCTGGATGCGAGGGTTCCGACGTTGCTGCCCGTAATGTAGAGCGATTCGAGGCGATTGGCCTTGTAGCCGCCGTTGGTCGCGGCCACGGCTGTGCCTCCTCGTAGAACTTCGATGCTCGCGTCGGTGTCGGCCACGCCGTCCCCATTTTTGTCAATGAAGAACGTCGTGTTGTCCTGCGACGCGGTGACGAAGATACCGCCATCGCGACCTTCCGCGGCGTTGCATGCCAGCAGCGGTATGTTGCCGGGCGCCCACGCCACCGTCTGATCGTCCGTCATCAGATAGCCGGGGACGAGGGAGTAGCCCCAATCGTAGTTGCCGCTGTTCGTGTCGGCATCGGAGATGCCCCAGAAGGCCCCGGTGCCCCGAAAGTAGACCGCTGATCCATCCGGGACGAAGGCGCCTGACTTGTTCTGGAAGAAGCCCCGCTCCAGGCTTGCGAGCGTGAACGAGCCGGTGGCGGTGGTCGTCTCCCAGTTGATGGTGATGGTGCTGGCGTTGGGGTTGTAGAGCAATACATCGGTGTCGCCGGCCGCTGCTCCATCAACGGGTGCGTAGTACTCGGTTCCCCAGAAGCCGCGCGGATAGGCGGAGACCGCGCGTGTGTCGAAAACGGCGGCGTTGGTATCGCCGTAGAAATACTCGACCTGGAGGGTGGCGCTGCCGAGGATCACCGCGTCTTTGTTCAGAGTTCCGCCAAGCGTGCCGTCGCTGTCGCGGTCGAGGATGTACGTCTCGCCCCGATTCAAGGTCACGGTCGGCGTCACGCATCCGGGCGCGCACGTTGTGCGGGCCGTCCTGTACCCATTGGCTGGGTTGAAGCTGTCGAACACTCCGTTGCCGTCGAAATCGATCTGGAGGATGGTGTTGTCCTCAGTGGCCTGGATAGTGACCACCAACCGTTCGTAGTCGGTGCGGGTGGCGTCTTCGCCGAACGGCAGCACATACTTCACAAGCTGCGGAGAGAGGGGGTAAACCTCCTCGCCGACCGCGGCGCGGACTCCGAGCTGGGGTGACGGGAACGGGCTGTTGATCCAGCCTCCCCGGGTCATCGTGGTGGCGCCGCCGATGGTAAATACACGGTCGCGTCCGTCGTAGCAGTAGTTGGTGGTGCGACGGAACACATTCGTGGATCCCGTCGGGGCCGGCTGGGAGAGGCAGTCGCCGGCCGCGCCGACGTAGGTGTTGCCATCCGCCCCGGTGCGGGGCCTGGGAATAGTGGCGCTCTCGAAGTTGTAGGTCTCCCCAAGGTCCATCGTGTACTTTTCGTCGGAACCGGCGCCGTCGGGATCGTTCTCGTTGTAGCCGTAGCCGTTTTCCCAGTGGTCCCAGTACACAGTAATGGTGTCGGACCACGCGGTCAGCGAGATAATCGAGTGAGTTGTGTAGTTCCCCGGGATCGGGTCAACCGTGGCGAGGACCAGTGGGTCGGTCACGTAGACGAAGACGTCCTCGTCGAAGGGCACCAGAAACTCGCTGTAGCCCGCGGGAACGCCGGCGAATACAGTGGCAAAGCCCAGGATGCAGAGAAGGGCCACGGCGCCCAGCACCCGGGCCGTTCGGCGGATCAGCTTCGAAGGGTCGGTGACGGTACTCGTATTGAATTTATGGCGATTCATTGGGGCGGGTTCGTTTCTCGATGAATCCAATCGACACTCCCCCTCAAGGCCTAGAGGCGTGTCTGATTGAAAAATAAGGGTTTACGGACGGCTTGCGTGGGAAATGCGGACGAGTCTAGCCGAGAACTGTTCTCAATCTGATGTCCGTGTGATCGCCGTCACTCTCTGCAGCCATCCTGACCTCCGTACCAAGGTCAGTCGCCATCCCTGGCCGCAGCCAGCGGCCCGCTCCTACTTGTGGTGCTTCGTTATCGCGAGGTCGTAGGCGTAGCCGCCGAGGACGCCGCCGATCAGCGGGCCCACGATCGGCACCCACCACCAGCCGTTGCCGGCGGTGAAGACTTCGCCGCCCCAGCCGGCCACGAAGGTGAACAGGCGCGGGCCGAGGTCGCGCGCGGGGTTGATCGCGTATCCCGCGTTGAAGCCGAAGGTCATACCGATCAACACCACCGCCGCGCCCACCAGGATCGGCTGAAGGCGCGAGTCGGCGGCGAAGTTCTTATGGTCACCGATGGCGAGGACGAGCAGCACCAGCAGCGCCGTGCCCACGATCTGATCGATCAGACCGCCGGGGACGTTGCTCAGAAAATCCTGCGGATAGGTGGCGAAGATCCCTGCCGTGGCCTTGGCTCCCGTCACGAAACGCGTGCCCCCGTCGAAGCGGTCGAAGGCCTCGCGGTAGGTGAGCCAGGTGATCGAGGCGCCCGCGAAAGCTCCCGCGATCTGGGCAACGCAGTAGGGCGCCACCTTGCTCCAGGCGAAGCCGCGGTGCACGGCCAGGGCCAACGTCACCGCGGGGTTCAGGTGCGCGCCGGACACTCCGGCCGAGACGTAGATGGCCATGGTCACCGCCAGACCCCAGGCGAGGTTGATCGAGAGATAGCTGCCATTGGCGCTGTTCGAAAGCACCACCTGGGCCACCACTCCGGAGCCGAACACGATGAGGATGAACGTCCCCAGGAATTCCGCCAGCGCTTCGCGCGCAGTGCCAGTAAGCATGATGGGCTATTTCCTCGTGGGCTGAATGTCGAGCGTGACCGGCTTCCCGTCCAGGGCGAGCGCTTCGTCTCCGGTCCAGGAGAAGACGTTCGGTCCGGGCTGGTCATGCGGGTCCATCAAGAAGAGATGATTGATCCGGCGCAGGCGGGCCGGCCCCACGGGAGGGGCCTTCGGCCTCTCGCCCTTCTTCGGGGGACGGGTGTGAGCGCGGACTTGCAGGCTTCTTACGTCGCCCGCGGTCACGCCCTCGGGCAGCGCCACCGCTCCGCGGAAACAGCCGTTCGGGAAGTTGTCTGGCGCTCGAGAGATGCGGAACTCATCGACGTTGCCCGTGGAGTCGAAGTAACGGGTGCCGCCCCCAGGAGAAGAAACGCCCAGTGAGAGTGTGAAAGTGGCGATGGCGGCATCCTCTCCGGCCGCGCAGGCTTCGATCACCGCGTAACGACGGGGATCGACGATCTTCTTCGAGCGGGGCGCGGGTGATCGAACCACTCTGCCTTCGCGCCGGGCCTCCTGCGCGGTCACCGCGTAGGTCCAGGGGTTGGCGTCCATCACTTTTTCGCGCGAAACGCCGGTCAGATCGAACGGGATGGGGGCGGGCGCATAACGCTGGCTGCTTTTCCCCTGGTCCTTCACCATGTTGTTGTCGGTCACCACATATAAGAGAGGATGCCGGCCTTCGCGTTCGCCACGGAACGGGATGATCTCGTGGTCCTTGCCCTGAAACGTCTCTTCGATGACCTGGCCCTTCTCGTCGAACTCGATTCCGTACACGTACTCGATGTCGGTGAGCCGGCCCCAGGTGGCGAGCAGGCGATCGGCGGGAGTGCCGCCGTCCTCGTTGCTGAACACCACCGAGTAGCGCAGACGGAAGCCGCGCGCGGTCTTCTCCCTCTCGTACCACATGAGCAGAGGCAGATCGGTGAAACGTCCCAGGGTGTTCGGCCGCGCGTGGAGAATGGGGGCGAGGGCGATCGCGGCATTCTCTGGATGTGAGGGGGGCAGGGGAAGCAGGCTCACCTTCGCAACCGCCACTGGGCCGGTCGACTTCGCCGAACCCTTCGGGTCGAGGCTGACGGTAAGGGTATGAACCCCGCGGGCGAGCGGTCCCAGCATCACGGTATATGCCGCCTCCTGACCGCGGGTCAGGAAGAGGTGCTGGGAGTAACGCCCGTCCACTTCCAGCCGCAGCACCGCGGCCTCGCGTCCAGCCACGCCCCAGTCGCAGCTCGCGCATCCCGCGGTAAGCGTGGCCACCATTTCGGCGTCCTGTGGGAGATCGAATCGTTCGGTATGGAGGGGGCGCGCCGGCGGCTCCGCGGCGGTCGAAGGGGAAGCGAGGCACACGCTCAGGACACCCGCGGCGAAGAAAACCCTGATCATCTCCAAGTGGCGGGGAGTATAGAGTCGCCTGAAGTCGATGGAAGCGACCACATCATGAGAGTCCGTTTCGAAGGCGTGGGCAAGCGTTTCGGCGCTCACCGTGCGCTGGGCGGCATCGATCTCGACATCGAACCGGGCGAGTGCCTTGTTCTGCTCGGTCCTTCCGGCTGCGGCAAGACCACGTTGCTCCGGCTGCTCGCCGGTCTCGAATCCCCGGACGCCGGCCGCATCCTCATCGGGGACCGGGATGTGTCCGAGGTCCGGGCCGCCGATCGCGACGTGGCCATGGTCTTCCAGAATTACGCGCTCTATCCGCATTTGTCGGTTTACGAGAATGTGGCCTTTCCCCTGCGCGCGCGCCGGGTGGGCGCCGGCGAACTCGACCGACGCGTGCTGGCGGCCATCGCGCGGATGGATCTTTCCGCCCTCGTTGATCGCAAGCCCAGCCAGCTCTCCGGCGGTCAACAGCAGAGAGTGGCGCTGGCCCGCGCCTTGGTCCGTAACCCGGCGGTGTATCTGATGGACGAGCCGCTTTCGAACCTCGATGCCCAACTCCGCTTACAGACGCGGGCTGAACTTCGGCGGCTGCAGCAGGAGCTGCGCACGACCACGGTCTACGTCACCCACGATCAGGGCGAGGCCATGACTCTGGGCGATCGCATCGCGTTGTTACGAGACGGCGCGCTCGAGCAGGTGGGTCCGCCCCTCGAGTTGTACCGTCGCCCCGCCACCCGCTTCGTGGCCGCCTTCCTCGGCAGCCCTCCCATCAACCTCTGGAATGCGTCGCCGTCGGCGGACGGAAAACTCACGGCCGCGGGTGTGGCGTTTGCACGAAGTCCGGAGCCTGAGGGAACCGAGATCGGTGTGCGGCCCGAAGACGTGGCGATTTTCGACGCGCCCGGCGCCGGCCGGGTCGAGGGCCAGGTGCTTCTCACCGAGCCCATGGGCAACGAGACGATCGTTACCTTGACCGCGTTCGATCAACGGGTGGTGGCGCGGGCCGCCGCGGGCTTTGCCTCCCGCCCAGGCGCGTCCGTGTTCTTCTCCGTGGCTTCGGACCGGGCGCTCTTTTTCGACGCCTCCACCGGCCGCCGCCTCGACTGAGCGTTCAAGATCTGGAACGCTCCAAAGGGCGTCACTTCTGGCCGAAGGCCGGTTGACAGCCGGGAAGACCTGAGCGTATCTTGCCTCCAATTCGTCACTCGGCGGTCACGCGGATGTCGCAGGTGTTCGCCAGGATCGTCTTCGACCCACAACTCAGGAGAGACACGATGAAGCGAGTTCTATTGGCGGTTCTGGCGGTGCTGTGCATCGCGCCCGCCGTTCAGGCCCAGATCGACCGAGCCACCCTTTCAGGCACGGTGAAAGACAGCGCCGGAGGAGTGCTCCCGGGCGCCACGGTCACGGTCACCAACATCGCCACTAACGTGGCCTCGAAGGCCACCACCTCGAGCAGCGGCACCTATCTGGTGGTCAACCTCCAGTCCGGCCAGTACCTCGTCGAAGCCTCGGCCCAGGGCCTGCAAACCGCGGTGCAGTCGATCATCCTGCAGATCGGCCAGCGCGGACGCGTCGACGTCGTCCTCAGCGTGGGTTCCATGACCGAGTCGGTCACGGTCGAGGGAGTCCGGCGGCTGCTCAACACCGAAGACGCCACCCTCGGCGCGGTCATCGACCAGAACGCGGTGGCGAACCTGCCCCTTGCCATCCGGAACTGGGACGACCTGCTCGCCCTTGTCCCCGGCGTGCAGGGTGACCGGTTCACCGAGCAGGGCGGCGGCACGTCGTTCGGCCGCACCGGCGGCGTCAACGTCCACGGCTCGCGCTCGCTGCAGAACAACTTCCTGCTCGACGGCGTCGACAACAACTCCGTCTCCACCAACGTCCAGGAGCTGACCTCGCAGGTGTCGCGTCCCTCCGTCGACTCCATCCAGGAGTTCAAGGTGGTGACGAGCCCCTACTCGGCGGAATACGGCCGTTCTCCCGGCGCCGCGGTTTCCGTTTCCACCAAGTCGGGCACCAACGAGTTCCACGGCACGGTTTACGACTTCTATCGCAATGAGGGCATGGACGCGAACGACTTCTTCTCGAAGCGCGCCGGACGCTCCAAGCCCGCCAATGACCAGAACCAGTTCGGGGCCAACCTCGGTGGTCCCATCATCAAGGACAAGGCCTTCTTCTTCGTCGACTACGAGGGCACCCGCATCACCCGCGGCGTTACCCGCCTCACTCGCGTGCCCACCGCCGAGGAACGCGCGGGCATCCTTCCGGGCGTGCGCGACCCTCTCACCGGTGTCGCCTTCCCGGGCGGGGTCATCCCCGCCAACCGTATCGACCCCTACGCAGCGGCCATCATGGCTCTCGTTCCGCTTCCGAACCAGGCGGGCGCGAACAACTACTTCCGGCAGGCCGATCTGATTGATAACTCCGACCGCATCCTCGGCCGCCTCGACTACAAGCTCAACCAGAACGACAGCGTTTTCGCCCGCTACATCTACTCCGACCGCACCCGCCAGATCCCCGGCGCCTTCGGGGGCGTGATCGACGGCACCGGCACCTCCGGCTTCGGCGACCAGAAGATCAAGACCAACGCCCTCGTCTTCGGCTGGACCCACATTCTCTCGCCCAGCATGGTGAATGAGTTCCGCTTCTCCTGGTCGAAGGCCGATTCCGACGCCGTGCATCAGGCCTACGGCATCGAGCCCCCGGCGGCCGCGAGGATCCCGGGCATGATCACCAACCCCGTGGTCGCGGGTGGCTTCCCCGGCATCACCGTCGACGGCTACTTCGGCGGTTCCGGCCTCGGCCGCCTCGGTTCCCCGGACTTCCTGCCGAAGTTCCAGCACACCGAGCAGTTCGAGTTCATCGAGAGCCTCTCATGGCTGCGCGGCAATCACGCGTTCAAGGGCGGCATCAACATCATCGCCCCCATGAAGAACGAGTACTACGACGTGCCCGCCGGCCGCGGGGCCATGCGCTTCCGCAACAGCTTCACCGGGAACTCGATGGGCGACTACCTGCTCGGCTACGTGGCCGACTTCCAGTTGTCGAACGTCTTCGTGGCCGATCAGCGCCACTGGGCTTCCATGTTCTACCTGCAGGACGACTGGAAGGTGAACTCGAAGTTGTCCTTGAACCTCGGCCTGCGCTACGACTTCATCACCCCGGCGCTTGAGGCCACGAACGCCCAGACCAACTTCAATCCCGCGGGCACGGGCAGCCTGGTCTTCGCCAAAGACGGTTCGCTCGAGGACCGTGGCCTGGTCAAGCCTGACCGGAACAACTTCGCCCCCCGCGTGGGCGTGGTCTATACGCTCAATGACAAAACCGTCCTTCGTGGCGGCTGGGGCATCTTCTACAACCTGTTCGATCGCATCGGTTCCGAAGACCAGCTCGCGCTGAATCTCCCGGGCCTGAACAACTCGACGATCACGCGCACCTCCGGCTCGCCGGTGTTCTTGCTGCAGCAGGGCATCCCCTCGAGCTTCCTGGTGCAGCCGAACCTCGACCCCGCAGCCGGTCAACTTCGCACCAACCGTCTCCGCGCGGTTTCAAGCGATGCCCCCAAGACCACTGTCACCCAGGCGAGCCTCGGGTTCCAGCGCGAGCTGACCGATGGGATCGTGCTCACCGTCGATGGCGTCTACACCAAGGGCTCCAACCTCGGCCGTCTCGTCAACCTCAACCAGCCCCTGCCGAACGCGGCCGGCAACAACGCGCTCGGCGCGCTGCCCTATCCGAATTTCGGTTTCATCGAATGGCGCAGCCAGGACGGCGAGTCGGAATACAAGGGCGTCGACGTGGGCATCGAGAAGCGCTTCTCGAAGGGCTACGGCTTCGGCGTCGCCTACACCCTGGCCGATTCGAAGGACAACACCTCCGAGCATCTCTCTACCCAGGGTTCGGCCTCGTTCCCCCAGAACTCGCGGGACATCGACGCCTGGTACGGCCCGAGCGACTTCGACGTGCGACATCGTCTGGCCCTGAACTTCGTGGTCGAGCTGCCCTTCGGCAAGGGCAAGAAGTACGCGAACGAAGGCATCGGGGCAACGGTCCTGGGCGGGTGGACGCTCTCCGGCATCTACACCGCGCGCAGCGGCCGGCCCTTCACCGTCAACCAGAGCGGCAATAACGTCGGCACCAGCATGACCGGTCTCCCCAATCAGGTGGGCGACCCCAAGGGCGCCGAGACCGTCGATCAGTGGTTCAACCCGGCCGCCTTCCAGGCCGTGACCTCGGGCACCTTCGGAAACGTCAAACGCAACTCACTGCGCGGGCCGAACTACAAGAGCCTCGACTTCACCCTGCAACGGCGGTTCGAACTCACCAAGCGCGTGGCCGCGGCCTTGCGCTGGGATGTGTTCAACGCGCTCGACCGGGTGAACCTCGGCCTGCCCGATCGCAACGTTTCGAGCGCGGCCACCATGGGTGTGATCAGCTCGCTCGGCGGCGATCCGCGCCTCATGCAGGTTTCGGTCCGCCTCACCTTCTAAGTCGAAACCGGCGCGTCGTCTCTTCAAGAAGGCGGCGCGCCGACAGACCATCCCCGGCTCTCCGTTCGCCGGGCGGGAGGGACTAGGCTCATCACCATGAAGAAGCTCGCTCTCGTACTCGGTTGGGCGCTTGCGGCAACGGGTGAAGCTCAGACGCCATCCTCGGTGACGTCCGCGGTCGCAATCGCTTCGCCCAAGCCCCGGCTCGTGGTGGTGATCGCGATTGATCAGATGCGTTTCGACTACCTCGAGCGATTCCGCCCCCTTTTCAAGGGCGGCCTGAAGACGCTGCTCGAGCGCGGCGCTTCGTTCACCAATGCCCGCTATCGCCACGCCAACTGCGAGACCGGCCCCGGGCACTCGGTCATCCTCTCGGGTCGCAACGCCCGGAACTCGGGCATCATCGCGAACGGTTGGTTCGACGTGGCCCTCGGCCGATCGGTCAATGTGGTCGACGATGTGGCGGGGCGGCCGCTAGGCGGCGTCGGTCGAGGCGCTTCGCCCGCGCACTTCGTGGGCTTCACCCTGGGCGACATGCTGAAGAAGGTCTCGCCTGAGGCCAAGGTGGTAGGAGTGTCGCTCAAGGACCGCGCCGCCGTGCTGATGGCCGGGCCGCGAGCCGATGCGGCCTACTGGTACGAGGCCGGCGAAGGGCGGTTCATCACCAGCAGCTACTACATGAAGGCGGCGCCGGCGTGGCTCGATGCCCTGAACGCGCGCGGTCTGCCCTCGGTCTACGCCGCCGGGGGTTGGACGAAACTCCTGACCGACGAGAGTATCTACGCGCAGTTCGCGGGCGAGGACGCGGTGGCGACCGAAGGCGACCTCAAGAACATCACCTTTCCCCACACCCTCGCCGGCGCGCCGGGTTCGGCGGCGTTCCACGATCAGTTCCGGTTCACGCCTTTCGCCGACAACCTGACCCTCGACATGGCCCTCGCCGCCATGACCGAACACGGACTGGGCCTCGATGAAACGCCTGACGTCCTCGCCGTGGGTTTCTCCGCCACCGACTACATCGGGCACGCCTACGGCCCCGAGTCGCACGAGATCATGGATCAGATGTTGCGTCTCGACCTGGTCATCGGCCGCCTGATCGAGGCGGCGGAGGCCCGGGTGGGGCGGGATCGCGCGCTTTTCGTTCTCTCCGCCGATCACGGCGTCATGCCTCTCGTCGAGTCGCTGCAGAAGCGGGGGATCGCGGCGAAGCGGGTGATCCCCGCCGAGCTCCGCGCCGCGGTGACCACGGCCCTCACCGAACGTTTCCCCGGCAAACAGGATCTCGTGGCCAACGCCTCGGCTCCGGACTTCTACTTGAATCTCGACGCCATCGCGCGCCACGGCCTGCGGCGGGCCGACGTGGAGAAGACCATCGGCGACGCTCTCATGGCCACCGGTGTGGTGGCGAAGATCTATACCGCCTCATCGTTCGCGGGCGAGGCGCCCTCCGTGGCCGAGGATCCCTACTTCGACGCGGTGCGCCGCTCGTATTTCGGTCCGCGCAGTCCGCACGTGATCGCGCGGCTGAAGGAGCACATGTATCTGACCAGCAGTCGCGGCGGGACCGGGCACGGTTCGCCCTACGACTACGACTCGCACGTGCCCCTGATGTTCATGGGCCACGGCATCCGACCCGGGACCTACCCAGGCGATACCGGTCCCGAGGACATCGCTCCCACCCTGGGCGCCTTCCTCGGTGTCGACTATCCGCTGCAGGACGGTCGCCGTCTTCTCACCGAGATGCTCCAACCGTAGCTCCACGAGGTTCACCATGACCCTGCCCAGTCGCATGCGCCTCACCGTTCTCCGCGGGGCGGAGTTCTGGAACGACTCCTGCTCGCTCACCGAACTGAAAGACGCGGTGGATCACGGCGCCACCGGGGCCACCTCGAACCCGGTCATCGTGTACGCCGTGGTGAAGGCGGATCCTAAAACCTGGAATCCCGTTCTCGACGCCATCATCAGGGCGAACGAGAGCGCGAGCGAGGACGAGATCGCCTGGCTGTTGATCGAGGAGATCGGCCGCCAGGCCGCGGCCATTCTCGAACCGGTGCATCAGAAGACCCACGGCCTTCAGGGATATCTTTCGATGCAGGTCTCGCCGAAGTTCCACAACCACGCCGCGCGCATGATCGAACACGGGAAGGCCCTCGCCGCCCTGGCCCCCAACATCGCGATCAAGGTGCCGTCCACCGCGGCCGGCGTGGCCGCGGCCGAGGAACTGGTGGCCGCGGGCATCAATGTGAACGCCACCGTCAGCTTCACCGTCTCGCAGGCGGTCACGGTGGGAGAAGCGTTCGAGCGCGGCCTCGACCGGGCCCACGCGAGCGGCGCGGATATGTCGAGGCTCCATCCCTACATGACTCTGATGGTGGGCCGGCTCGATGATCTCCTGCACCGAGTGATGGCCCGCGACCAGATCGCGGTGGATCCTGGGTACCTCGCCTGGGCGGGGATCGCGGTGTTCAAACGCGCGCACGGGATCTTCAAACAGCGCGGCTTCCGTTCGAATCTGCTCGCGGCCGCCTATCGGCACCACCTGCATTGGTCCCAGCTCATTGGCCCGGGCGTCATCCTCACCATGCCCTATCCGTGGTGGAAGCAGTTCGAGGCTTCGGACATCGAGGTCGAGGAGACGCTCGATCGACCGGTGCGTCCGGAGATCCTCTCGACCCTGCAGCGGAAGTTCCAGGACTTCCGGCTGGCCTACGATGAAGGCGCCATCGAGCCTGCCGGCTTCGCTTCGTATGGAGCGAGCGTGCACACCCTCAACCAGTTCCTCGGGGGTTTTCAGGACCTGCTGGGTCTGGTGCGTGAGCGCATGCTCCTCCCCCGATAGTCAGGCGTCCGGCCGATAGATGCCCGCGCGCTCGTCGCCATTAGAGTGAAGCCGATGACGTCCTCCGAATCGCCGCGCGACACCGCACTGCACCATGCCCAGGCCCTGCGACTGCCCTTCGTCACCATCGACTACGACGCTCAGGATCCGACGCTGTGGGATGGGCTGAACCTTGAAACCCTCCTCCGCTTCTCCTGCGTGCCCAGCGGTCGCGCGGGGGCGCGGCTGATCCTGGCCTTCGCCCCGCCCCTTTCTCTGGAACGGATCTCCGAGGCGGAGTTCGCGCTGGGCCGCCCCATTGACGCGGTGGTGGCCACCGCCCAGGACATTTCTGAGGGCCTGCGGCGCAAACGGGGGGGCGAAACCCTGCTTGATCGGGCGCGCGAGGATCTCGGCGCCGGCTTCGAACTCCTGCCCGACGACGAGGGGAAGATCGTCGACCTTGAGACCCTGGCGTCCGAGAGTCCCATCGTCCGTCTCGTCGATTCGCTTCTGCTCGGGGCCATCGAGCGACGGGCTTCCGACATCCACATCGAATCCAAGGATCGCTCCGTGCTGGCCAAGTACCGCATCGACGGCGCCCTCTACGAGGCTACCGCGCCGGTCGAGAAGCGCCACGCCGAGACCATCGTCTCGCGCATCAAGGTGATGGCTGAACTCGACATCGCGGAACGGCGCATTCCCCAGGACGGGAGGTTCCGTCTGCGGGTATCCGGACGCACCATCGATTTCCGGGTTTCCGTGATGCCTTCGATCCACGGCGAGGATGTGGTGATCCGCATCCTCGACCGCGAGTCGTTGTCGAAGGAGTTCCAGGAATTGAGGCTCCAGGCCCTCGGATTCGACGAGGCACAACTCGCCACCGTGCGCAAATACGTGGCTGAGCCCTACGGGATGATCCTGGTCACCGGACCCACGGGCAGCGGCAAGACCACCACCCTCTACGCCGCGCTCAACGAGATCGCGAGCACCGAGGAGAAGATCATCACCATCGAGGATCCGGTGGAGTACCAGATCGCCGCCATCACCCAGGTGCCGGTGAACGAGAAGAAGGGTCTCACCTTCGCGCGCGGTCTGCGCTCGATCCTGCGCCACGACCCCGACAAGATCATGGTCGGCGAAGTGCGCGATCCGGAGACCGCTCAGATCGCGGTGCAGGCGGCCTTGACCGGCCATCTCGTGTTCACCACCGTCCACGCGAACAATGTGTTCGATGTGATCGGCCGCTTCCTGCACATGGGCGTCGATCCCTACAACTTCGTTTCCGCTCTCACCCTCGTGCTGGCCCAGCGTCTGGTGCGCGTGCTCTGCCGCAACTGTCGGCAGGAGGTGGCGATCACCGACGCGGAGTGGCGGGCCTCGGGCATCGACCCGCGCCGCTTCGCCTCTCATCCCGTTTACGATCGGGGCTCGTGCGAGGCCTGCGCCATGAGCGGCTTCGTCGGCCGTCGCGCGGTGGGCGAGCTGCTCGAGCTGCACGACGACATCCGCCAGCTCATCCTCGAGCGCAAGCCGGTGGGGGAGATCAAGAAGAAAGCCCGGGAGTTCGGCATGCGCACTTTGCGGGAGGGCGCCATCGACAAGGTCTTCGACGGCGCCACCAGCCTGCGCGAGATCAACAAGGTCACGTTCGTCGAGTAGGAGCGCCCCTTTCATGGCCCAAGGTCTTCACCCAAACCCCGACGACGCTCAACTCCGCGCCCTGCTCCTGCAGGTGCGGCGGATCGCCGTGGTCGGTCTTTCACCCAAGGCGCAACGTGATTCCCATCGGGTGTCCGCCTACATGCAGCGCAAGGGTTACGAGATCGTGCCTGTGTATCCGCGCGAGGAATCCATCCTCGGCGCCAGGGTCTACCGGTCCGTGGCCGAAATCGACAGCCCCGTCGATCTCATCAATGTGTT
>JAGNNV010000224.1 GCA_017990495.1 Vicinamibacteria bacterium | reverse complement strand
ATGCGCGTCGTCGTCCCAGCCGCCACAGGTGTGAAGCGCACCACCACGGCCTCGCTCTCGGGCTTCACCGGCTCGCCGATGTCGATCTTCGCCTTCGTGATCTCGTCGCCCTTCAGCGTTTCGACCTTCAGAGCCTCGCCCGTGTCGAGGCACACGGCGCTCGGGTTCGAAACCTTGCTTCCCGCGCGGACCACGTTGACGTAGGTGGAACGGCCGACGTCTTTGATGGTGACGTCGTGGTACAAACTGAATGAGTGGGTCTCGGGCGCGTGGAGGAAGTACACGATCTCCCGGTCCTGGCGCGCGCGTTCGGAGAAGTCGGAGTCCTGGGCCGCGCGACGAGGGGCAGCGGCGGAGGTCTGCGCGAGCGACCCGTGGGACGTGGACAACACAATCGCGACCCCGGCGATGATCGGAATCGTCGATGCCATGCGCCTCACTTCGTCCTCCTTCCCTTGACCACGTAGGAGACGGCGTCGGGTCCGAGATTCATGAAGCTCATCCGCAGTCGAGGGCCGCCGGCGCCCGGCTCGGAGACGACCTGCGAGGGATAGTTGCAGGCCACGACCTCGTAGCCCGGGGGCAGCACCACTGCGTTGCGCTTGATGCCGAGCGAGCGCGAAAAGACGATGAAGCCCGTGTTCTCCTCGGTGAAGTAGCTCTTGTCGTCCTTGTAGGTCTTGTCGATCAACAGCCGGATCTCACCGTCCCGGGGAACGGGACCCGGGAGCGCGATCTGGATGTACCGCGTGTCGGGATCGGCGTTGCCGAGGCCGTTCGCCTTTGCTTCGGCGCCCGAGACCTCGGTGAACGTCAGGGGCTTGCCGCTCGCGGGATCGGTGACGCTCTCGTTGCTCGCGAGGCTGCCCTTGCGGATCGGATTCCAGAAGAACCGCGCGCCCGGCGTCGTCGCGGTGACCTCGTAGACGATACGGAAGCTCGCGGTCGACGGGTCGAGAAGTTCGTAGCGCGTGTAGTCGTCGGACTGCGTCTGACGCGGTGCTGCGGGGGCCGCGGCCGTGGCGGCCGGCGGGGGCGTCTGCGCGAAGGCGACGCCGCCCATCGCTATCCCCGCGCAGGCCAAAAGGTCCCGTGAAACGACCCGGTGGACGACTCTCCGCGCCAGGCTCATTGGTGAACTCTCCTCGCCCGGCAGTATAGGGCGCGACGCGAGGCCGCCGACCACGGCGCGGCGTCGTCCCGACACGAGTTCCAGGACCCGTGATACGGTCCGGCCCTCGATGCACTCACTGATGGACGAACTGAGCGTGGGGCCGATCATCTACGGCTGCATGCGCATCGGAGGCGCGTGGAGCCCCGAGCCCCCGAGCCAGGACGAGCGCGCCTCGGCCTTCCGTGCTCTCGACACGGCGCTCGAGTGCGGGGCGCGGCTCTTCGACCATGCCGACATCTACACCTGCGGGCGCAGCGAGACCCTGTTCGGCGAATGGCTGCGCAGCCGCGCGATCCCGCGCGACCGCGTGCTGATCCAGTCCAAGTGCGGCATCCGTCCCGGCGAGGGCGACGCGCCCGACCGCTACGACTTCAGCCGCGAACACATCCTTGGCTCCGTCGAAGGCATTCTCGCGAGACTCGGCGTCGATGACCTCGACGTCCTGATGCTCCACCGTCCCGATCCTCTGGGTGAGCCTGAGGAAGTGGCGGACGCCGTCGCCGAACTGAAGCGACGCGGGTGGATCAGGGCGTTCGGCGTGAGCAACTTCTCCGCGGCGCAGATTCGGCTGTATGCGAAGTTCCTCGACGAACCGATCCGCGTGAATCAGGTTGAGTTGAGCCTGCGCCACCCCGCTCTGATCGAGTCCGCAGTCCAGATCAATCGGGCCGCTCAAGGAGCAGGCGCGGGCGTCGACGATCTGCTCGACTTCTGTCGAGAGAGCGACGTCGACATCCAGGCCTGGTCACCCCTGGCCAAAGGCCAGACCGGACCGGAGGTGCTGGCGACAACCCTGGCGGAGGTGGCCTCGCGTCATGGCGTCGCCCCGGAGACCGGCCAGATCGCCTGGATCCTGCGCCACCCCGCGAAAATCCGACCCGTGATCGGTTCCACGCGCCCCGAGCGTATCCGCGAGGCCTTCGCGGCCGCGAACGTTACCCTCTCCCGCGAGGACTGGTATCGCCTGCTGAACGCCGCCCGCGGCCGCGACCTCCCCTGAAGGGGAACCTCCTTGCGCGGCCGTTTCCTCACCGCCGCGTGATTACGCAACGCTCTTCTTGCGCACAAGCTTCGACATCGACGGTTTCGACTGGTGGATCCGTGACTGGCAATCCGCGCTTGTTTCACTTACTCTCTTCAAATGCACCCCTGTTTGACCGCGGCCATCATCGTGGCTCAGGACATAGAGACTGTGGTGCGGGATTGGGTAGCGGTTTCTCGGAGATCACCACTCTGGCGGCGAACGAAGGACCGATAAGCCAGGCAGCGCCGGTCGGGGCAGTTTCTTCCCGGGCAGGTCGCGATTCTTCCGGCTCCTTGCTGGCCGTGCTGGTCTTTGTTCTGGTCGCTTCCCTGTCCCTGGCGGCGGGAAGTTCACTCCAACGCCTCGCGTTTGCGGATGGCGCGGCTGATGGAGGCGAGTGGTTCTCTTTGGGGCGCAATCTCGCCGTCTTCGGAGTCCTCGGGGAAGGACACGAGCCGGTGCTGCACCGCCCCCCGGGCTATCCCCTCTGGGTGGCCTTGATCCTGAAGGTCGCAGTTGATCCCAGCACCCACACCGAGGCCGTGGTGGGCATCCTTGGGCCCATCGCCCTTCAAGTTGCGGACTCGTTTCTCCTTGGCCTTGCGAGTCTCTTCCTCTTCGTGTGGCTCGCCCGCCGTCTGAGGTTATCGACCGCGTTCGTGGCCGCGCTGTTGTTCGGCGCCAACCCTTACGCGGTGGTTTCGACCACACTCCTTCACTACGGCACCCTCCAATGGACCCTGCTCCTCGGCCTCATCCTGTACTTCGACGGTGCGTTCGCTGCGGTCAAGTCCGATGCACTCGGCCGTTTCTTTGTCGGCGGACTCCTGCTCGGCCTCGTAACCCTCGTCCGACCGGTGACGCTGCTCGTGCCCCTGTTCTTCCTGCCCCTCCTTGTCAGTCGTCAGGCTCCTCGACGGGGCGGATGGCGCTACGCCGCCCTGGTCGCGGGGATGTGCCTGGCCATCGCACCCTGGACGGCTCGGAACCTCTCCCTGACGGGACGTTTCATTCCCGTGAACGCACAAGGGTGGAACGCACTCTTCGCCAGCACTTCGGTCGTCGCGGAGCACAACCCGGACCGGTATGAGTGGGGCCTCCTTACCCTGCGGTACTACATGCCGATCTATCGCCGCGTCACCGGTGAGGCAGAGCACAGCCTGCCGACATATCGGAGGAACATAGTGGCCCTCGAGGACGCAGCCCGTGAGGCGGCGATCCACAACATAGTCTCCAAGCCGGCTGTCTATCTGACCAACATGGCCAAGGCCGCCCTCGGCCTGAATCGGGATGTCAACGCGGTGCTCCTCACGGCTTTCACGCGGATACAGACCGGAGAGCCGTTTGACCGGAGGTGGTTCTACATCGGCGTGCGTCGCGCAATCGGCCGCGGCGCAGAAGCGGACGTGTTTCAAGGGCTGCACAACCTCCTGCTGGGGGCCAGCCTTCTTGGTGTCGGCATCGCGGTTCGGCGCAAGGACTTCTTCCTCGCTCCGGCCTTGGCTCTTTGGGGCGCAATCGTTGCCGTCTACTCCTTGACCTATCTCGACTTCTTCTACTACGCGGTCAAGATGCCGTTTCTGGTGGCCTTTGCCTTCTACGGCCTCGACGCGCTGCCCCGACCATTCCGTTACGGACTGATCGGCGGCGTGGCCGTCTTGAGCCTCGCTTTGTCCTGGAGTATGAGGCTGTTGGGCTAGGGCGACCCTGGCTTCGTCTGAGGCGTTCCCGCCCTCAGACGCGAAGCACTTCCACGGGGGACACGCGGGAAGCGCGGACGGCGGGGATGACGGCTGAGAGCACTCCACCGAGGCCGAGAGCGACGGCAACCACGGCCAAGGTCGTGAGATCGCGGCCGCTGATTCCGAAGAGGAACGCCGACATCGACCCGCCGGCAATGGCTGCGAGGACCGCGCCCGCCGTGATCCCAGCCACGACGACGACCGCGATTTCGCGAAGAACCATGCGCAATACGTCGCCGGGTGTGGCGCCCAAGGCCATACGAACGCCGAACTCACGGTAGCGGCGCGAGACGACGTAGGCGGTGACCCCGAAGACTCCGGTCAAAGCGAGAACCATTCCGAGCACGCCGAAACCGCCGGTGAGGGCGGCCAGCAACCGCTCCCGCAGGATCGATTCCTCGAGCTGGGTGCGCAGGACGGTGAACCGTAGGTTCGACTGTGGATCGAGTTCGAGCACGGCCCTTCGAACCGTATTGACGAGGGCCGCAGCATCAGTGGAACTGCGGATGAGCAACCGCACGCTGGTCGCGGTCACCGGCCTCTGGCGGTCGGGGACGTAGACGATCGGCTCGAAGGGCTCGGTGAGACTCGCGTACCTGGAGTCCGCGGTGAGGCCAACGATCAGCGCGGGCGGGTCCTGGGATTCAGAGCCCGTGAGCCTCACCGTCTCGCCAACCGGATTCCTCCCGTTGAAGAATGTGCGGGCGAAGGTTTCGTTGACTATGGCAACGAGCGGAGTCTGCCGAAGGTCGGTTGCCGCGAAATCGCGGCCGCCGAGGAGAGGCATGCGCATCGTGCCGAAGTAGCCCTCGCTGATCGCGCTCAGGTAGACGTCGCGCGGCGCCTCCGAGGCGCCGGCGCGGGCGCTGCGGCCCCACTGCGCCCCGCCGATCGGAATGATCGAACTCCGCGCGACCGAGGAAACCCCAGGCAACGCCTTGACTCGCTCGAACAGGGTTTCGACCGCGGCGGCCCGCCCTTCCGCCGGGTAGCGGGCACCGTCGAGGAAGACGCTCGCGACCAGCACGCCTTCGGCGTCGAAGCCCGGACTCACCACGTGGAGGTTCTCGAAGCTCTGGGTGAACAGCCGCGCGGCGGTGAGAAGGACCATGCACAGGGCGACCTGTCCGCCGAGGAGGGCGCGACGGAAGGCGAGTGTTCCCCGCCCTTCGGATGCTCCGCGGGTGGCCTCGCGTCCTGCTCGAACCGCGGGGGCGAGACCGAAGAGCAGGGTCGCCAGAGTGGCCGCGGCGGCGGCGAACAGGAACACCTGAGGGCTTGGGTCGAGAGGCACCACAATGGGATCGCGGGCCGTGCTCAGCATGGCGACCATGGTTCGGCCCACCGTGGGAGCGATCAGGGAACCGATCGCGGCCCCCGCGATCGCGAGCAGCAGGCTCTCGGTCATCACCTGCTGAATGAGGCGGAAGCTGGTGGCGCCCATCGAACGCCTCACCGCGAACTCATGCTCGCGCGCGGTGGCCCGCGCGAGCATCATGTTGGCGAGATTGGCGCAGGCAAGGAGCAGCACCAGCGCGACCATCGCAAGCAGGTAAACAAGCGGCTGCGAGAGCGACTCGCGAAACTCGGACTGGCCGGAGGCGCCGGGGGCGATGTCGAGCTTCATGGCCCGGTAGGTTTCCTGGTCCGCGGGCTGGTACGTGAGCGGCACGGTGGCCGCGAAGACCGTTGGAGCCAGGTGCGCGAGTTCGGTGCGCGCAGCCGCCTCCGTGACCTCGGGTCGGAGGCGACCCATGATCGAGAGGAAGAAGTAGGTTCGGCTCGCCAGATCCTGCGCGGATGCGGAACAGATGGGTAGGGCGACGTCGAACGAACGACCCACCTCAACGCCGAGAAAGCCCGGCGGGGTCACGCCGAGAACGGGGACACGATGACCTTCAAGAGTCAGTTCGCGAGAGAGCACCGCAGGATCGCCGCCTAGTTCGCCGCGCCAGAAACGGTGCGAGACCACGGCCCCTTCAAAGCCGCAACCGGGACGATCGTCCTCCGGCGTGAAAAGCCGGCCGATCTGAGCCTTGAGGCCCAGCGCGTTGAAGAAATCGCCGGAGACGCGCAGGCCCTCGGCATTCCGGATCTCACCGTTAGGCGAGAGGTTCAAGGGCA
>JAGNNV010000223.1 GCA_017990495.1 Vicinamibacteria bacterium | reverse complement strand
CGTTGCCCTTTCCCGACCCGCCCTCGAACACCTTGAACCCAGGGTTCGCGCGCTTCGGCGCGAGCAGTCGGTTCAGCTTCAATTGCGCGGCCAACATCGTCCCGCCACGGATGTAGGCGTACATCAGGCCCATGGCCAGAAGGTGCGGCACGAAGTTCGCGAAGCCGTGCATGATGGCGAAGAGCACGGTCATGCCCACGGTCATGTAGAGGAGATTCCGTCCCGCCATGGGCAACATGAGCATGAACAGGATGGTGCGGTTCGGGAAGAGCAGGGCCCATGCCACGATGAAGGCATCGGCGAGCGGCCAGATGGAGAGATACGCGCTGCGGCCGACATCGGCCCACACGAGGCCGATGACCGAGGTCGAAAGGCCCGTCGCGAACACCAGAAGAGCGCAGACCACCAGATACCGCACCCCGCCCCAAAGGCCGGCCAGATCGCGCCCGAAGATCCCCAGCATCAATACGCCGATCACCAGATTCTGCCCGTCGGTCTCGAAGAAGCCCCAGGTGAGAAGCCGCCAGATCTGACCCGCCATCACCAGGGCCGGCGACAACATGGCGAGGCTCAGGGAAGGGACGCCCATGCGCTCGACCAGCATGCCGATAGCGCTGCCCAGCACCACCAAGGCGATGAGGGCGAGGGTGGCCATGGGCAGGGACTGGCCCAGAATGCTCACTGGACGGTTGAGAAATGAGGATCGCATGACCCCTTGATGGTACCGCGAGGGGGCTTAGGATGCGGCGACACGAAACATGAGCCACGAACTGCCAAACGCCAGCCTCGTCATTCGCAACATCGGTCTGCTCGCCACACTGCGCGGGCCGCGTCCGCGCACCGGCGTCGCCCTGCGCGATCTCGGCCTCATCCGGAATGCGGCGGTGGCCGCGGCGGGGGATCGCCTCGTCTTCGTCGGTCCCGAGGCCGACCTCGCGGCTGGAGTTCGCACTGCGTCGCACACCGTGGAATTCGACGCCCGAGGCGCGGCGGTGATCCCGGGCTTCGTGGACGCGCACACCCATCTCGCGTTCGCGGGTGATCGCGACGAAGAGATCCGGGCCCGTCTCGCTGGCGCCACCTACGAAGAGATCGCGGCGCAGGGCGGAGGCATCGTTCGCACCGTCACGGCTACCCGCGCGGTCTCGCTTGATGACCTCACTGCGCTTGTGCGGTCGCGGCTCGACCGCCTCCTGGCGCTTGGGGCCACCACTGCCGAGGTGAAAAGCGGATACGGCCTGTCCCGCGAGTCCGAGGTCACCTCGCTGCAAGCCATCGCCGCGGCTGCGCACGGTCACCCGGTCCGCGTGGTGCGCACCTACCTCGGCGCGCATGAGGTGCCGCTCGATCGCCGCGCCGATCGCGATGGCTACATCAAGGAAATGGTGGAGATCGCTATCCCCGAGATCGCGCGTCTCGGCCTCGCCGAGTTCGCCGACGTGTTCTGCGAACGCGGCGTCTTCACGGTCGACGAGAGCCGGCGCATTCTCCGTTCGGCCGCCGCCGCGGGCCTCGCCTTGCGAATCCACGCCGACGAGTTCCACGACACGGGCGGCGCGTCGCTCGCCGCTGAACTCCGGGCCCGGTCCGCCGATCATCTGATCCAGGTTTCGGATGAAGGCATCACGGCCATGGCCCGGGCCGGCGTGGTGGCCACTCTCATGCCCGCAGCGTCTTTCTTCCTCAAGCTCGGGAAGTTCGCACCCGCGCGGAAGATGATCGACGCGGGAGTGCCCATCGCCCTGGGCTCAGACACCAATCCCGGAGGAGGTCTCTCGGCCTCGATCCCTTTCGCCATGACCCTGGCCTGTTTCGGCATGGGCCTTTCGCTCGAAGAGGCGCTGTCGGCCGCCACCATTGGCGGGGCCGCGAGCGTGGGCCTTCAGGACGAAGTGGGCAGCATCGAAGTCGGAAAACGCGCCGACCTGCTGATCCTGAACAGCGATCGCCTGCTCGACCTCGTGAGGGTGGGTGAGAACCCGGTGGCTCGGGTCATCGCCAATGGACGGGTCGTCAGCGGCTAGAACGTCAGCCGCGCCTGAAGCTCGATGCGTCGGTTGCCGGCCTCACCGCCGCCACCCCCGCCGCCGAAACCACCAGCGCCAAAGCCCATGAAGAACCCGGCAAGGGATTTCGACTGACCAAAGTCCGGCGAGGTCATGTTGCCCACCGGCGTGCTCGGATTGATTCGATCGAGCAGATTGCTCACACTGAGCGAGAGGGTGAGCCCAGGGCCGCCACCGCCCGGGCCGCCCCCGCGCATGCCACCCATGCCGCCGCCCGGACCGTGGCCGCCGCCCATTGGCCCGCCCATGCCCGGTCCGCCGCCCTGAGGCGTCGCCGCCTGGGTCTTCTTGAACGGGATTGTCTTGGAAATGCGAAGCGAAACACTCGCGAAACCCGGCCCCTCCCCGTAGTTCCTCGGAATGATGACGCCGGAGCCGGTGGTGTCGAGCGCGCCGTACTCGGTCTCGATGACGCCCGGCTGACCCGCGACGCCGAAACTCGGTCGGTCGGAGAACACGGTGTCGAAGTTCAGATCGCGTCCGGTGGTGATGTTGTAGGGGCGCCCGGTAGAAATCGTGATCATCGGGCCGATACTGATGTTCCACGGCCCGCGGATGTTGCCGCCCGCCATCACGCGGTGCCGCACGTCGCTCGACGCGCGGCCCCAATCGGCTGCGATGTCGTTGGGATTCGCCGGGAACGTGCCGGAGCCATCGGTGTCGCCTTTGGCCCAGCCGAGGAAGTAACGCACGAAGAAGGAGTTTCTCTGACCGGGCCGGGTCGCGAGGCCGGTGACCACCTGGAACTGCCGGTTGCGTCCGGTCGTCTCATAGGCGTAGACCGCTCCTGGCACGGCCAGGGGGCGCGTGCCGTCGGCGCGAATCGCGTTGATGTTGCGGGAGCGGAGCTGATTGTCGCCGCGCGACGCGATGACCGTCAGGGATCCCGTGAACAGCTTTCCGAACTGCTGCTCGAGCGAAAGCGAACCCTGGATCGAGCGGGGCGCCCGGACATCTTCGTCGAGGACGCGGGTGTTCTGGGGCTGGGAGAAGCGGTTGAGGGCATCGACCGTGGGCACGCTCGTGACCGCGCCGTTGCTGACTCGGATCTGGTCGAGGATCGCGGTGTCGGTGACGAGGTACTGGAGGCGTCCCCCCCCGAGGTATCGGTTGGCGTCGAGCACAAGGCCCTCACCAACCCGGTCGTAGAAGACGCCGATGCCGCCGCGGGTCACGGTCTTCGGGGTGCGTCCGTCCTTGTCGAGTTTCAACGAATAGGCGAAGGAGAGACGGGGCGCCAGTTCAAGTCGGGTGTTGATGTTGTTCTGAATCTCGGCGCGAAGCCCGAGGCCGAGCACGAGGCGATCGGTCTTCTTCCAGTCGTCGTTGAAGAAGACGCCGAGGTCGGTCTGCGATACGTTCGCCACCGGGTTGCCGCCTGCCACCAGGTACTGGGTGGCGCCGCCGCCGAGGGCGCGGATCTCAGCGGGAGAAAGGCCACGCGCCTGCAGGCCCAGGGTGCGGCGATACCGCTCGAGGCTCGAGAGAGTTACCGTGTTCGGAACCCCACCCGGGCCGGGAATCGGGTTGAAGTTCGCGTCGAGTTCGGGCCCGGAGCCGCCGGCGAAAGTGACGACGCCCGCGAAGTTGTTCCGCGACGTCTCGTCGGTGGTGTTGCGACGAACCCTGAAGCCGGCACGGAAAGCGTGTTTCCGGGTCGCCCAGGAGACCACGTCGGTGAGCTCGAAACGCGTGCCGTCGTTGGTGGAAATCCCTACCGCGGCGCCGCCGCTGGTGAAGGAGTCCTGGACCACGAGGGTGGGCGAGGGATCAAGTGCCTTCTGGTTCCGCCCGCTCTTGCTGAAGCGCATACGGATTTCGTTTACCTTGCTGCCGAGGATGCTGTTCAAGGTGAAGTCGCCGCTGTTCTCGGAGTTCTTTGAATCGAAACCGCGGGAGGGCAGGTCGCGGTTCCCGATGCCGCTGTCGAGCGTTTCGTTCTCGGAGTGCGAGTAGCGCACGGTCAGCGACTGCTTCTCCGAGATCTGCCAATCGATGCGCGGGGAGAAGGAAAGGCGGCTCGTCGGGCGGACAACGGTCTGGATGAACGGCGTGCTGACGAGATTCTCGTCGAGGATCACCGCGTTGATGGTGTCGTTGCCGTCGACGGTGCGGTAGTCCGAGTCGAAGGCGAACGAGGCCTTGCCCTGGGCGATCGGCCCCGCGAAGTCGATGCTGTAGTCCTCACGCTGGTAGTGCGGCTTGATCTTCTCGCCGTATGGGTTTCGCGTGTTGAGCGCGTCGTTGTTGAAACGGAACGACGCGCCGCCGCGGTAACGGTCGGTGCCGGGGCGCGTGATGATCTCGATGCGGCCGAAGCCCATGCGGTCGAATTCGGAGGAGAAGGGATTGGAGTTCAGGCGGATCTCGCGGATCGAGGCTTTGTTGGGCACCCGTCCGCCCGTGAAGCCGTCGATGTAGATCTGCCCGCCATTGGGGCCGCCCGAGTTGCCGGCGAGCGACTGAAGGTAGGAGGCGAGTTCGTCGGGATCGTCGGGCAGCGCTTCGAGGTCGCCATCCTTCAACACCACGGCGCCCGCGTTCTGCGAAGCGTCGAGACTCACCGCGGAGGCTTGCTCTTCCACCGTGATGTCTTCGGAGCGGGAGACTTCGAGTCGGATCTCCAGGGGCGCAGCAACGCCCGTCTTCACTTCGAGGTTGGCCGCGGCGTGGGGAGTGAATCCCGCCTTCTCCGCGGTGAGAACGTAAGAGCCTTCGGGGACCGAGATCTTGAAGCGGCCTTCACGGTCGGTGGTGGTCTGGCGCGTGGTCGCGCCGATGAGAATCACCTTGACGCCCGAAAGACTGGCGCCGGTCTGGTCCATGACCCGCCCTTCGACCACGGCGTCCGCCGTCACCGCCTCGGCGCCCGCGGTCGGGGCCAAAGGAGCGGCGCCCATGGGGGCGGCGAGGGAGAGGGCGAGCACGATGGAGCCGATGACGCGACCGCTCGAGCGGGGGATAAACGTGAGGGTTTTCATGGAGAGTGACGTTGCCGTTTCTGTGTGGTGAGGAGATGAAATAGAAGATCGTGAGGCCGCGATTGAGAGCGGTCCTATTGCATGCCGAACGCGCCATCGAGCAAGCCGGCGGGCATGCCGACATCGACGCCACCGCTGCGATTGGCCCGCGAGGCAAAAACCTCGATCCCGGCCAGCACGTTGAAGGCGACCGCTTTGCCGGAGGCGTCGATGCGGCCGACGACCGCTCCGATCCAGTCGTCCTTCTTGAGATCGGCCAGAGTGATGGCGGGCATTCGCTCAACCATGTCCTCCATGCCGCGTCCGCCGCGGCCGCCGGGGCGCGGGCCGTTCGGCCGTGCACCGCCCATGGCGCCGCCGGGAGGGCCGCCGGGGGCGCCGGCCTGACCGCCGCCCATGGCGCCGCCGGGCGCGCCGCTTTGACCACCGCCGCCACCCATGCCCGGCCTCCCGCCACCCTGAGCACCGCCGCCAAACATCGCGGCCATCTCCGCGGGGATCTTGCGAATGGCTCCGCCCGCGGACACGGTGAGTGTGAACTTCTGGTTCGATTGGAGGTCCTTCACGCTGATCACCCCGGAGGCCGCATCGATCTTCTCGATGGCGAGGGCGCGGGTGCTGAAGTGGCCGAACACCACTCGTTCCGCGGTGATCTTCCGACCGTCGGCGGCGCGTGTGCCAAGGACGCGGACCTGGTCGGCGGGCTCCATCTCCGCTACTGTGGAGGGGCGGGCGTCATCGAACTTGATCGAGGTGTCGGCGTAGCGGTGAATGACCGCCTTCGTCGCATCGACCACGATGGTGTTCGGGGCCGCGGGTCCGCTGGCCGGCGTTCCGGGCGCGGCCGGCGCGGCCGGAGCGGCCGGCGCGGCCGGAGCGGCCGGCGCGGCCGGAGCGGCCGGAGCTGCTGCTGTCTGGAGGATGAACTCACGATTCGTCGGATCGGCGGAGATCAGGGTGCCGCTCACGCCCCGTTCGCGCCACGCTCGCAATTCGGCCTCGTTCCGCGCGGCCAGATCGG
>JAGNNV010000222.1 GCA_017990495.1 Vicinamibacteria bacterium | reverse complement strand
CCCATGAGCCACGAACCAGAGACCCCATCGACCGCCGAGTCCTCGCTCATCCGCATCCGCTACAACGATCAGCTGACGCGGCAGTTCGTCGCGGCCTCCATCTTGTGGGGGATCGTGGGGATGCTCGTGGGCGTGTGGGCTGCGCTGCAGCTCGCCTTCCACGGGGCCAACGTCGCCCCCTACCTCACCTTCGGCCGGCTTCGCCCGCTGCACACCAACGCGGTGATCTTCGCGTTCGTGGGCAACATGCTCTTCGCGGGCATCTACTACTCCACGCAGCGCCTGCTGAAGACCCGCGTGGCCTCCGACCTGCTGGGCAAGATCCACTTCTGGGGCTGGCAGGCCATCATCGTCTCGGCCGCCGTCTCGCTCCCGCTCGGCTACACGCAGGCCAAGGAGTACGCCGAGCTCGAGTGGCCCATCGACATCGCCGTCACCCTCATCTGGGTGGTCTTCGCGGTGAACTTCTTCTGGACCCTCGCCAGGCGCAGAGAGAAGCATCTCTACGTCGCGATCTGGTTCTACATCGCCACCATCGTAACCGTGGCGATGCTCTACATCGTCAACAACCTCGCGATGCCCTGGTCGCCCATGAAGAGCTACTCGCTCTTCGGCGGCGTGCAGGACGCGCTCACCCAGTGGTGGTACGGCCACAACGCGGTCGCCTTCTTCCTCACGACCCCCATCCTGGGGATCATGTACTACTTCCTCCCCAAGGCCGCGGGGAGGCCCGTCTACTCGTACCGGCTCTCGGTCATCCACTTCTGGGCCCTGGTGTTCATGTACATCTGGGCCGGTCCCCACCACCTGCTCTACACGGCCCTGCCGGAGTGGGCGCAGACGCTCGGGATGATCTTCTCGGTGATGCTCTGGGCGCCCTCCTGGGGCGGCATGCTCAACGGGCTGCTCACCCTGCGCGGCGCCTGGGACAAGGTGCGCACCGACCCGGTGCTCAAGTTCTTCGTGGCGGGCGTGACCTTCTACGGCATGGCCACCTTCGAGGGCCCGCTGCTCTCCATCAAGAGCGTCAACGGCCTCGCTCACTACACCGACTGGATCGTCGGCCACGTCCACGAGGGCGCCCTCGGCTGGAACGGCTTCATGGCCGCGGGCATGTTCTATTGGCTGGTGCCGCGGCTCTACAAGACCAAGCTGCACTCCAAGGCCGCCGCCGACGTGCACTTCTGGATCGGCACCGTGGGCATCCTCCTCTACGTCATCTCGATGTGGGTCGGGGGCATCACCCAGGGCCTGATGTGGCGCGCGGTCAATGACCAGGGCGCGCTGGTCTATCCCAACTTCGTCGAGACCCTGATGGCGCTTCGCCCGATGTACTGGACCCGCCTGGTGGGCGGCACGATGTACCTCACGGGCTTCTGCCTCATGGCCTGGAACCTCTGGGTCACCGCCCGCTCGGGCGAGGCCACCGACGGCGAGGCGATGGTGCTCGATACCCCCATCGCCAAGGACGAGGTGCCCTGGACGCGCGTGGCCTTCGGCACCCCGGTGGTGCTCACCGCGCTCGTCGTCGGGATCTTCATGTCCATCGCCGTGATGAGCGAGGTCGCCAGCGTGACCTTCGCCAGCATCGGCGTCTTCGTGGCCATCTCCGGCGTGATCGCGCTGCAGCTCTCTCGCGAGGACGGCCGCCCCACCTGGCACCGGCTGGTCGAGGGGCGCGCGGTGATCTTCACCGTGCTCACCGCGCTCGCCGTCTTCGTCGGCGGCGTCGCCGAGCTCATCCCCTCGCTGGTGATCAACCGCGCGGAGATCGCCACGGTGCGCACCAGGCCGTACACCCCGCTCGAGCTCGAGGGGCGCGACCTCTACATCCGCGAGGGTTGCTACAACTGCCACTCGCAGATGATCCGCGCGATGCGCGCCGAGACCATCCGCTACGGCGAGCCCTCGCGCCTGGAGGACTCGATCTTCGACCACCCCTTCCAGTGGGGCTCCAAGCGCACCGGGCCGGACCTCGCCCGCGAGGGCGGCCGCTACCCCAACCTCTGGCACCTTCGCCACCTGGCCGACCCTCGCTCGACCTCGCCGGGCTCCAACATGCCCGCCTATCCGCACCTCACCACGGCGCGGGTGGACCTCTCCCGCACCGCCGGCAAGCTCGAGGCGATGCGCGCCGTGGGCGTGCCCTACCGCCCCGCGGAGCTCAGCGCCGCGCGCGAGATCGCCCAGGCCCAGGCGCAGGCCATCGCCGCCGACCTGAGCGCCAACGGCGCACCGGTCGCGCCCGACTCCGAGGCGGTCGCCCTCATCGCGTACCTGCAGCGGCTCGGCCGCCCGCAGGGCAACCCCGACCACGCCGCGGTCGTCACCGCCGCCACCCCGGCGCACTAGGAGCCCGTTCGATGTACCGAGAGTTCTTCGCCCAGCATCCCATGCTCGCGCTGCCCGTGATGTCGCTCGTGCTCTTCGTCGCGGTCTTCGCGATGATCGTGGTGCGCACCATGCGACGCCGGCCCGCGCAGTTCGACGCCCTCGCGGCGCTCCCCCTGGACACCGAGGAGGTGACCCGTGGCTGCTAAGACCCCCGCCGGCCAGGCCTACGAAGACCGGGTGGTGCACACCTATGACGACATCGAGGAGTACGACAACCACCTGCCCAACTGGTGGCTCGCCACGCTCTTCGGGGCCATCGTCTTCGCGCTGATCTACTGGTTCCACTACGAGGTGCTGCGCACCGGGCCGAGCATCGCGCAGAGCTACGAGCAGTCCGTGGCCGCCGACCGCCGGGCCGCGGCCGCCCGCGCTCGCCTCGCCGGGAGCATGACGGACGAGTCGCTGCTGGCCCTCTCCCGCGACCCGGCCACGGTGCAGACCGGCCGCGGGGTGTTCGCCCAGAGCTGCCTGGCCTGCCACGCGGCCAACGGCGGCGGCGGCATCGGCCCCAACCTGACCGACAGCGCGTGGCTGCACGGCAGCCGCCCCACCCGCATCTTCGCCGTGGTCAACGAGGGCGTGCTCACCCGGGGCATGCCCGCCTGGGGCCCGCAGCTCGGCATGGAGCGGGTGCAGGCCGTGGTGGCCTACGTGCTCACGCTCAAGGACACCAACGTCGCCGGAGGCAAGCCCCCGCAGGGCACCGCGGCGCTAGAGTAGAAGGTCATGTCCGTCCACCTCCCGATCGTCGAGAGCCGAAGCTCCATCCGGGGCGACGGCAGCCGCCCCGCCATCCACCCGGCCGATGTCCACGGGCGCTTCAACGCCGCCCGCTGGGTGGTCTTCGCGGTGCTGCTCGCCATCTATGTGCTGGTGCCGTGGCTGAAGATCGGGGGCAACCCGGCGGTGCTGCTGGACGTGGCGCACCGCCGCTTCTTCCTCTTCGGCGCGGTGTTCAACGCCCAGGACATCTGGCTCACCTTCTTCCTGCTCTCGGGCATCGGCTTCGGGCTGGTGGCGCTCACGGCCGTCGCGGGGCGCGTCTGGTGCGGCTGGGGCTGCCCCCAGACGGTCTTCCTCGAAGGGGTCTTCCGCCCCATCCAGCGGCTCATCGAGGGCTCCGCCGCGCAGCGCATCCGCCGCGAGGCAGGGCCCTGGACGGTGGAGCGCATCGCGCGCCGCACGCTGCTCTGGTCGATCTACCTGGTGCTGGCCCTGGGGGTGGCGCACGTCTTCCTGGGGTACTTCACTCCCATCCGCGGGCTGTGGTCGATGATCCAGGCGGGTCCCTCGGAGAGCCCCGAGGCCTTCGCGTGGATGGTCGCCATCACCGGGGTGACCTTCTTCAACTTCGCCTGGTTTCGTGAGCAGACCTGCGTGGCCATCTGCCCCTACGGTCGGCTGCAGTCGGTGCTGACAGACCCGGACTCGCTGGTCATCGGCTACGACGAGAAGCGTGGCGAACCTCGCGCCCGGGGCAAGGTGAAGGCCGAGGGCGCGGGCGACTGCATCGACTGCAACCGCTGCGTGGTGGTGTGCCCCACGGGCATCGACATCCGCAACGGGCTGCAGCTGGACTGCATCGCCTGCACGCGCTGCATCGACGCCTGCGACGACGTGATGGCGCGGCTCGACCGCCCGAAGGGGCTGATCCGCTACGACTCGCAGCAGGGGCTGCACCACGAGCCCAAGCGCTTCCTGCGCCCGCGGCTGGCGCTGTACGCGGTGCTGGGGCTGATGGGCCTCGGGGCCACGACGCTGGCCTTCCGCACGCACACCCCCTACGAGGCCAACCTGCTGAGGCTCGCCGGGCTCCCGTACACCCTGGAGAATGGCAACGTGCGCAACGCGTACGACATCCACCTGGTCAACAAGGAGAGCCACCGCGTCACCTTCACCATCGATCCCCTCACCGGCGCGCCCTTCGCCTTCGTCATCCCCATGGCAAGGGTGACCCTGGAGCCCCTCGTCGGAGCGCACGTCCCCGTCTTCGTCACCATCCCCCAGGGCTCCCTCCACGGGGACGCCCGCATCCGCATCAGGGTGCGGCCCGAGGGCGAAGGACAGCCCCGGAACATCGAGGCCCCCTTCCTCGGACCGAGCCGATAGCCGCTCGCATCATTAGGTTGATGCCTGGTCCAGGGCACATGGTCTGCCCTGTGATGCGAAACGGAGGCATCGGCGTTATGTCCGACGATCATTCCCGTGAGTCCCTCGAGGATGTCCGCACCCTGGCCGCCCGCCTGCTGGCCTCCGTCGAGGCGTCCGAGCAGGACCTCTCTCACGCCGGTGGGTTCCGCTATCACCTGATTCGCGGCCACGCCCTCGCGATGCTCGACCAGATCGAGGAGCTCGCCCGGACCAGCGCGGACGACGACCCGGCCAGCGGCTGAGAGCCGTCGCAGCGGCTGCACCGGCAGCGCAACGATTGCGCGCGACGCGCACGTTCGCCTTGCCAAAAGGCACTCTGGTGCACCATTGCTGGCTCCGCGCCCCTCGGCTCGATCCTTGCGCAGGGGCCCGTCGAGGTGATCCCCAGATGAACTTCCCCCTCGATGCTGGCCTCGCCGCTCGACCCGTCTCGCCGCTCAAGGGCCTCGAACTTCCCGCCGCTCTCTCGGCTTCGGTCTCGCTCCTCCTGCTGGTCTCGTTCATCGCGGGGCTGCGCCTCGAGCCGTCGCGTCTCTACGGTCCCGTCGGCCAGGACGCCATCAACCTGATCGTCGGCCTTCCGCTGCTGGCGTACTCGATCCGCCTCGCCCGTCGCTCCTCGCTCGCCGGGCTCCTCCTCTGGATGGGGACCCTCCTCCACCTCGCGTACTCCCACGCCTTCTATGTGCTGGGCACCCGCGCCACCGCGCTGCTCCCGGTGCATGTCGCGGTCGTCGCGATCAGCATGTACGCACTGATCGACCTCCTGTTCGAGGTCGACGCCGATGCCGTCAAGGACGCGTTCGGCGCGCGCGCTCCGTCGAGGCTGGTCGGCGGTTTCCTCGCCGCCACGGCCCTCATGCACCTCTCGTGGTGGAGCGCTGACCTCGCCTCCGCGATCGCGTCGGGCCCGGTCTCCCGCCTCGTCGAGGTGCTCGAGCCGGTGCTGGTGATGGGGGCGCTCTTCGGCAGCGGCGTGCTGCTCTGGCGGCGGCGTCCCTGGGGATTCGTGCTGGCGGGCCTGCTTCTCCCTAAGGCGGCGCTGCTCGGCTTCGCCCGGGTGGCCACCGCGGCGATGGCCTCCCTCGATGGCGTCGCCATCAACCCCGTCCAGCCGATCGCCTTCCTGATGTTCGGGACGGTGACCCTCGGGCTGACCGCGCGCTACCTGCGCTCCATCGAGCGACCCGCCGCCTCGCTCCCCGCGCTCCGTTCGTAACCGCCCTCCGAGTGCAGAGAGAGGTGCCCGCTCTCCGGCGACCACCTCCCCCGACCCTTTACCTCAAGCCCCTTCGATCGCGCGCCGCAGGCGCTGCTCCGCATCGGCGGCGACCGGCGCCAGCGCGGATCGGTCGGGGACCACCGAGAACATCGACGTAGGCGATGCGGCTGAGATCAGCGTATCGCCCGCGTCCTGGGCCACCACGACGTTGCATGGGAGCAGCAGCCCGATGCCGAACTCATGAGAGATCGCCTGGTGCGCGAGCTTAGGGTTGCATGCGCCCAGGATGACGTACGGCGCGATGTCGACGTCGATCTTCTTCTTC
>JAGNNV010000221.1 GCA_017990495.1 Vicinamibacteria bacterium | reverse complement strand
TCAGAACCTGGCCCTTCGCTGGCTTGTGCAGGTGCGCTGGGTCGCGGTGGCCGGCCAGCTCTTCGCGATCCTGGCCGCTCGTGTGTTCATCGAACCGCCGACCACCGCTTTGCTCGCGCAGGCGATCGTCACCGGCGCCACCAATATCTTGGCGCTGCGCATCGATCCGCGCCCGAGCCTCCCGGGCCTCCTGCTGCTTCTCGATACGGTCCTGCTGACGGTGATCCTGTTCCTCACCGGCGGCGCGGCCAATCCGTTCAGCATCTTCTACCTCGCCTACATCGCCCTGGCTGCCGTGGTTCTGACCGCGCGATGGACCGCCGCCCTGGCTCTGAGCGCGATCATGGCCTACGGTGTGCTCTTCGCCCTCGGCCCTGCGGGAGGCGAGCCTGCGGGACACATTCACGATTTCGATGCCCACTTGCGGGGGATGTGGGTGGCGTTCGTCTTGTCCGCGGCCCTCGTTTCGTTCTTCGTGGTCCGCCTGCGCGCCACCATCGAGGGGCACGTTCGGGATCTCGCCGCCGAACGGGCGCGCGCCGCGCGGCACGAGAAACTCGCGGCCCTCGCCACCCTGGCTGCGGGAGCGGCGCATGAACTTGCGACGCCACTCGGAACGATCGCGGTGGTGGCGAGCGAACTCGGGAACGAAATCTCCCAGGAGAACAAGGCGCTGGTCGAGGCGGATCTTCGCCTGATCCGCTCCGAAGTCGAGCGCTGCCGCGTGATCCTCGACGATCTCTCGGCGGGTGCGGGTGAGGCGCCGGGCGAGCGCCCCAAGTCCGAGCCCGTGCGCGCGATCGTCGACGCGTGTCTTGGGGCTCTTCCACCCGCCGAGGCCGCGCGCGTGCAGGTGTCGATCGAGTCCGAAGTGGCGACGGTGTACGTGCCGCCAAGAGCGCTTCGTCGGTGTCTCGGCAGCCTCATAAGGAACGCGATGGACGCGAGCGAGTCGGGCACGCGAGTCGGGATCGAGGCCCGGCGGGTCGGCGCCTTCGTGAACATCGCCGTGCGCGACCAGGGTGTTGGAATGTCGGCCGAGGACGTGGCCAAGGCAGGTGAGCCATTCTGGACGACCAAGCCGCCCGGCCGGGGTATGGGCCTCGGTATCTTTCTGGTCCGCGCCACCCTCGATCAGATCGGCGGACGTCTCGACCTGCAGGCATCGCCCGAGCGGGGCACGACCGCGATCATGAGCCTGCCCACGGCGCCGCAACCCTCGTGAACGACGCCTGTTCGCTCTCCCTCCTCCTCGTCGACGATGACGAGGTCTTTCGTTCACGGCTCGCTCTCGCTCTGCGGGCGCGCCACTACGAGGTCCGGGAGGCCTCGACCGCGGCGATGGCCATCGAGTCGGCGGAGAGCGAAACCCCGGAGCGGGCCATTGTCGATCTCAGAATCCCGGGGGGCTCCGGCCTGGATGTGGTCAAGGCCCTGAAGGCCCTCGACCCCTCCACCGAGATCGTGGTGCTGACCGGATACGGGAGCATCGCCACCGCGATCGACGCGGTTCGCCTGGGCGCGCGCGACTATCTGACCAAGCCGGCGGACGCCGACCGCATCGTCGCCGCGCTGGAGGGCCGCCCTGCGGGCGAGGGGCCTGAAGAAACCCCTTCCCTGGCGCGAGTCGAGTGGGAGCACATCCAGCGCGTGCTTGCCGACGCCGAGGGCAACGTCTCCGAAGCGGCGCGCCGCCTCGGAGTCCACCGACGTTCGTTGCAGCGAAAGCTCGCGAGGTACCCGGCGCTTCGCTAGCTCATCTACCGCCTACTCGAGGAGGCTTCTGAGCATCCAGGCGGTCTTCTCGTGGACCTGCATGCGCTGGGTGAGCAGATCGCAGGTTGGTTGGTCCCCGGCGTTCTCGGCGGTCTTGAAGATCTCACGCGCGGTTCGCGCCACGGTCTCATGACCCTCGACGAGGCGTCGGATCATGTCCTGGGCTTTCGGAATACCGTCGTCCTCCTTGATCGCGGAGAGTTCGGCGAACTGCTTGTAGGTGCCGGGCGCGACCACGCCAAGGGCCCGGATGCGCTCGGCGACCAGGTCGACCGCGAGAGCCAGCTCGTTGTACTGCGTCTCGAACATCAGATGCAGGGTCTGGAACATCGGGCCGGTGACATTCCAATGGAAGTTGTGCGTCTTGAGGTAGAGCGTGTACGAATCCGCGAGCACGCGTGAAAGGCCGCCGGCAATCTCGTTGCGCTGCGCGGGGTCGATTCCAATGTCGATGTTCATCTGGGTCTCCATGTGGCTCTTTGGTTCTTCGGGCGCCTTTTCGTTTGGCCCCGGCGTGAGGGTAGCTCCGCTACCAGAGAAAGCGAAAGCCGTGCCAAAACCGCCATCGCCAAAACACCGCGGATGCGCGAGCACAAAACGCCGGGGGTGCCCAACCCTTCGTCGGGGTGCAGGGACCGCAAGGGGCGCCGACCAGGTGACGCGGCGAGCGCAGGCCCAATTGACTTGGGCCGGAGCGATGGGGGGCTGGGGGGGGCGGGGCCGGTCACCGCCCCCCCATTTCAAACGATCAGAACTGGCTCCAGAGGTACTGGTTGGTGACCTCGTGGTGGAACTGGATCTCCGCGGTCTTGATCTGCGTACCGAGGGCCTTGGGACAGCGCTCAGCCTGGGCGAGCTTCAGTTCGGCGAACTTGGCGGCCACATCCTCGCCCACCAGCTTCTTGGTGAACTCGCTGCCCTTGAAGAGGCGGATGGCGTCGTAGATGTTGTCGGGCAGGAAGCGGGTGCGCTCCTTACGATCGTCGTCCTTCTCCGACACCGGGCCTTCCAGGCCGGCGCGGAGCATGGCGTAGATCGCGAGGTAGGGGTTTGAATCGGGCGCCACTGAGCGGACTTCCACCCGCTTGGAGCGCTCGTTGCCGAGGGGGATGCGAATCATGGCCCCGCGGTTGTTGGCCGAGGCCTTGATCTGGTTCGGAGCCTCGTAGTGGGGATCGAGGCGGCGGTAGGCGTTCACGGACGAGTTCAACATCAGGCAGATGTCGTTGGCGCTCGTGAGTATGCGATCGACGAAGTCCCATCCCGCCTTCGACAACATATCCGGGCCCTTGGCGTCGTAGAAGAGGTTCTTGCCCTTCTTCGCCACCGAGAGGTTCGTGTGCATCCCGTTTCCGTTCACCCCGGTCACGGGCTTGGGCAGGAAGGACGCGGTCATGTCGAAGTTCTGCGCCACCTGACGGCAGAGCAGCTTGTAGAGCTGGACCTGGTCGGAGGCGATCACCGCCTCGGTGTAGGAGTAGTTCATCTCGAACTGCGAGGGAGCCACCTCGGGGTGGTCCTTCTCGTTCCCGAAGCCCATGGCGCGCTGAACTTCGGCGGCGTGGTCGATGAAGCGGCGGAGCGCATCCCCGGGCAGCGAGTGGTAGTAACCGCCGGTGGAGATGAACTCGAAGGAGCCGGTTTCGTGGTACCGCCGCTCGGCGTCGCGGCCCTTGAACAGGAAGCCCTCGATTTCGTTGGCGGCGTTGCAAACGAGGCCGTCCTTTTCGAACAGGCGGTTGGCGTAGGTCTTGAGAGTGGCGCGCATGTCCCCCGGATAGGGCTCGCCGTCGCGGCTCAGGACTTCGCCGAAGACCAGAACCTTGCCCGGACCGAAGACGTCGGCAGGCAGCCAGTAGAAGGCCGGCCAGTCGATGACCAGGCGCAGATCCGATTCCTGCTGGGCGGTGAAGCCGCGCACGGAGGACCCGTCGAAGGTCAGGTTGTCCGCCGAAGCGAGCAGGAACTTCTTGTCGTAGTCCAGCATGTGCAGCCGGCCTTCGAGGTCGGTGAAGCAGACCGTGACCGCCTTGATCCGCTTCTCGTCCTTGAGGTACCGGAGGCGCTTCTCGCGGATCTTCGAGGCGGAGACCCGCGCCAGACGCTCGGCTTTGACCTCGAGGTTCATTTCCTCGAGCTGGTCATAGGGAATTTCCAGGAAGTCGCGAAGGGGGCTGGTAGGCATGGAGGGTCTCCTTAAATAGTGGTGACCGTGACTCTAGCTTAAGTTTCTACAAATTAGCTCTTATTTCTATTGAATTAATATTTACCCGCCAGATCACGCGATTCGCGCCTCCGCGACCACGCCCCTCCGGCCGGTCGAGTATTGACGCCCCGTGTGGCGGGTGCCTATCCTTGCCCTTCAAGTGGTCCTTTCTCCTGAGCGAAACGGGGGAGTCGAAGGCCTGCGCGCGCGGCAAAAGTCGAGTCAAGAAGGAGCACACGCTTCCCATGTCAACCCGAACCACGGACACCACGTCCCGAGAGGTCTCTTACCGCAAGCGGCTGATCGAGATCGCGCATGCGCTGAATTCGGCGAACAGCATTCAGGACATCCTGGTCGAGGTCAAGGACAAGATCCTCGACCTGGTCGACGCCGATCGCGTCACCATCTTCGCCCTGGACACCAAGAACCAGGAGCTGTTCTCCATGTTCAAGGCGGGGACCGACGTCAAAGAGATTCGCGTTCCCAAAACCTTCGGCTCGATCGCCGGGTTCACCGCGCTTTCCCGCAAGACCATCAACATCCGCAACGCCTACGACCCCACCGAACTCGCCAAGCTCCACCCCAATCTCAAGTTCGATGCGCGCTGGGACAAGACCACGGGCTACCGCACCACCCAGGTCCTCGCCTGCCCCATCGTGTTCGAGAAATACCTCCTGGGCGTCCTTCAGCTCATCAACAAGCGCGGCGGCACCGGCTTCGGCCCCAAGGACGAGGAGGCTTCCGAAGAGCTGGCCAAGATCCTCGGCATCGCCTTCTACAACCAGCATCGCGCCGCCCGCAGTTCCAAGCCCACCAAGTACGGAGCGCTGGTCGACAAGGGCGTGGTCTCGGAGAAGGACATCGAGGCCGCGGTCACCAAGGCCCGGGTCAACCAGGTCGACGTGTCCAAGATCCTCATGGACGACTTCAAGGTCCCCAAGGAGGAACTGGGCAAGGCCATGGCGCAGTTCTTCAACTGCAAGTTCTGGGCGCCCCCCGAGGGCTACGTGATGCCCGAAGACATCAAGGGCCGCCTGACCATCGACTTCCTCAAGAAGAACATCTCCGCTCCCATCGAGAAGCGGGAGGGCACACTCTTCGTGGCCGTCGAGGACCCGTACGACCTGACCCGCTGCGACGCCATCAAGGCGATGAACCTCTCGCCCCGCCACGAGTTCCTGGTCGCGCTGAAGGACGACATCATGCAGTACCTGTCGGCGAGCTACGGTGGAGGCGGGAGCGCCGGCGCCGGCGCATCGGTCGACGAAACCGCCGACCTCGCGAGCATCATCACCGAGTTGGGGTCGGGCGAAGAGGGTGAACTCGAGGGTGAGGAGACTGGCGCTCCGGGCGAGGCCGAGGCGGACGAGTCGGACACCGCCATCGTGAAGCTGGCCAACAAGATCATCATCGAGGCCTACAACAAGGGCACCTCGGATATTCACATCGAGCCCTACGGCAAGCAGCAGCCCACCGTTATCCGCTTCCGTATTGACGGCGACTGCATGAAGCACCTCGAAGTGCCGCCCGCTCACCGCAACGCGCTGGTGCAGCGCTACAAGATCATGTCCAAGCTCGACATCTCCGAGCGCCGCAAGCCGCAGGACGGCAAGATCCGGTTCAAGGGGCCGATGGGCGTGATCGAACTCCGCGTGGCCACCATTCCCACCTCGGGCGGCAACGAAGACATCGTCATGCGTATCCTCGCGGCCAGCAAGCCTCTGCCCATGGAGAAGATGGGCTTCTCCGACCGCAATCTCAAGGAGATGCAGACACTCCTGGGAAAGCCGTACGGCATCGCCCTGGTCGTGGGCCCCACCGGTTCCGGTAAAACCACCACCCTGCACTCCTGTCTCGGGTTCATCAACACCGTGGACATGAAGATCTGGACGGCCGAGGACCCGGTTGAAATCACGCAGTACGGACTCCGCCAGGTTCAGGTGTTCCCCAAGATCGGCTTCACCTTCGCCACGGCCATGAAGGCCTTCCTGCGCGCCGACCCCGACATCATCATGGTCGGTGAAATGCGCGACCATGAAACCGCGGCCACCGGCATCGAAGCCTCGCTCACCGGCCACATGGTGCTCTCCACCCTGCACACCAACTCCGCGCC
>JAGNNV010000220.1 GCA_017990495.1 Vicinamibacteria bacterium | reverse complement strand
CGCCGAGGGCCACGATGCAGGCGGCGTTGATCCAGTGGAAAAGCCGGACCGGCAGCTGCCACACGTAGACGCGCTCCATCGTATTGCCGTGCATAGGAACCTCCCTACTGGATGGTCACCCGGCTCACCGTCGAACCGTGCTCGTCGTACACGTGGACCGCGCACGCGAGACAGGGATCGAAGGAATGGATGGTGCGCAGGATCTCGACCGGCTGCTTCGGGTCGGCCACCGGAGTTCCGATGAGCGCTTCTTCGTAGGCCGAGCGCTGACCCTGGGCATCGCGTGGAGACGCGTTCCAGGTGCTTGGAACCACGAGCTGATAGTTCGCGATCTTCTGGTCCTTGATCACGATCCAGTGCGCAAGCGCGCCCCGCGGCGCCTCGGTGAGGCCCACGCCCTTGGCTTCGGCGGGCCAGGTCGAAGGATCCCACTTCGAGCCTTCGTGGGTGCGGGTCTCCCCGTTCTTGATGTTCGTCAGGAGCTGGCCGTAGAACTCCTTGGCCCAGCGCGCCACGAGACGGGATTCAAGACCACGCGCGGCGGTGCGACCGAGGGTTGAGAAGAGAGCGCCCACGGGCACGTTCAGCGTCTTGAGCGCCTCGTTCACGACCTCCTGGATCTCCTTGCTGCCCGAGGCGTAGCCCACCAGCAGGCGGGAGAGTGGCCCCACCTCCATCGCGTGGTTCTTCCAACGCGGGGTCTTGAGCCAGCTGTACTTGCCCTCCACGTTCAGCTGCGTGTACGGCGGTTTCGGGCCGGTGTAGTTGAACTTCGTTTCGCCGACCCAGGGGTGCTTGCCCGCGGCGTCGCCGTCGGTGTACTCGTACCAGGAGTGCGGGATGTACTCCTGCACCTGGCTCGGATCCTTGCCGTCGACCTCGTGAACCTTCGAGAGGTCGCGGTCGAGGATGACGCCCCGCGGGAACTTGAAGCTGCCTACGTCGGCGTACCCATTCGTCGGCAGGTCGCCGTACGCGAGGTAGTTCTTGAGACCGCCGCCGATGCCCGCCCAGTCGGTATAGAAAGGTGCAATGGCCATCAGGTCGGGCAGGTACACCTGCTCAATGAAGTCGGAAGCGTCATTCAGCAGCTTGCCGACGTAAGCGAGGCGCTCGGCATTGATGCCGTTGACGTCGTCGATGTTGAAGGAACACGGCGCGCCGCCCACGAGGTAGTTCGGGTGCGGGTTCTTGCCGCCGAAGATCGCGTGGACCTTGACCAGTTCCTTCTGCCACTCAAGAGCTTCGAGGTAGTGCGCGACACCGATGAGGTTCACCTCGGGCGGGAGCTTGTAGGCGGGATGTCCCCAGTAGGCGTTGGCGAAGATGCCGAGCTGTCCGGTTTCGACGAAGCCCGTGAGGCGCTTCTTGAGGTCGGAGAAGTAGCCCACGGAACTCTTCGGCCAGCGGGAGATCTTCTGCGCCAGTTCGGAGGTGGCCTTGGGGTCGGCCTTGAGCGCGCTCACGATGTCGACCCAGTCGAGCGCATGCAGGTGGTAGAAGTGGACCACGTGGTCCTGCATGTACTGCGCGCAGAACATCAGGTTGCGCACGAGTTCAGCGGTGGGCGGCACGGTGATGCCGAGCGCATCCTCAACCGAGCGGACCGACGCGAGCGCGTGCACCGTGGTGCAGACGCCGCAGGCACGTTCGGTGAAGGCCCAGGCATCCCGCGGATCGCGGCCCTGGAGAATCAGCTCGAAGCCGCGGACCATGGTGCCCGAGGAGAAGGCATCGACGATCTTCCCGTCCTTGATTTCGGCCTCGATGCGGAGATGGCCTTCGATGCGCGTGATGGGATCGACAACAATGCGGTTCGACATTTCAGGCATCCGCCTTTTCTGGACCCTCGGTCCCTTCCGCTATTCCCTGTTTGATCTCCTTGCGCCGCCGCACGTTCGTGGCCACGGCGTGGGCCGCCACTCCGGCCGCGGTGACCGCGGTCGCCACCAGACCGATGCGGTCGGCGGTGGACTCGATGCCGAAGCCCGGGAACGACGGGAGGTGCTGATAGAAAGGCCCGTTGTCCCAGAACTTCTCCTCGGAGCAGCCGATACATCCGTGCCCCGACTGAATCGGGTAGCTCGTTCCGCCGTTCCAACGCGTAACGCTGCACGCGTTGTAGGTCATCGGACCGCGGCAGCCCATCTTGTAGAGGCAGTAACCCTTGCGAGCCCCCTCGTCATCCCAGCTCTCGACGAAGAGGCCGGCGTCGTAGCTGGCGCGACGAATGCAGGTGTCGTGCACGCGCTTCGAGTAGAAGGCCTTGGGCCGGCCCATCGAGTCGAGCTGCGGGATCCGGTCGAACGCGAGCAGGTGAACCACAACCGCCGCCATCACATCGCCGATGGGCGGGCATCCCGGCACCTTGATCAGGGGCTTGCCCGAGATGATCTTGTGCACCGGCGTGGCCGTGGTGGGGTTGGGACTGGCACTCTGGATGCAGCCGTTGCTCGCGCAACTGCCCCACGCCACAATGGCTTTAGCACCCTCGGCCGCTTCCTTCACGATGTCGATGGCGCTGCGTCCCGCGATGCAGCAGTAAACGCCGTCCTCGCCGGTGGGGATGGATCCCTCGACGAGCATCAGGTACTGGCCCTTGTACTTCTCCATCGTCATCCGCGCCGCTTCCTCGGCCTGGTCGCCCGCGGCGGCCTGGAGGGTTTGCGTGTAGTCGAGGGAGATGTTGTCGAGCAGGATGTCGGCCACGAGGGGATGGCTCGACCGGATGAAGGACTCGGAGCAGCAGGTGCACTCCTGGAAGTGGAACCACAACACAGGAGGACGCGGCTTGTGCTCGAGGGCGTGGGCGAGTTGCGGCAGCAGCGTGGATTCGACGCCGGCCGCGGCGGCCATGAGCGCGCAGAGCTTGTTGAAGTCGCGGCGAGAGTAACCGCGGATCTGCATGTCCTGCCACACGGTTCGGGGTTGACTCGGCATCACAATCCTCCCTCAACCGAAGGACCACATCACCAGGGATTGGTTCTTCGACCTGACCAAAATCATTGACAACTGATTTCCGGCGAGAGTAGGCACGAGGGCGGGAGGCGTCCAGAAAACATTTGCACCATCGACCCGATGCGTTTGCACTATCGGGAGGAATGGGGGCCGGCTTCAGACTCGTCTCACCGCCCGGGCGCGACGAAGGGGCGATGCCCCGCGCGCATCAGTCTGGTCGCACACCGAGCCCCCGCGGGGAGCTACAACCCGAGCGCGTCTATGGTCGAGGGGCGTCCGAGCAGGAAACCCTGGGCGATGTCGCAGCCGGCCACGGTCAGAAAGTCGCGCTGGGCCTCGGTCTCCACCCCCTCGGCCAGGGCGAGGAGGTTGAGCCCGTGGGCCATGCCCATGATGCCCAGCACGATGGCCGAGTCGGCCGGGCTCTCGCCCACGCCCATGATGAAGGACTTGTCGATCTTGACCATGTCCACCGGCAGCCGCCTCAGGTAGGACAGGGACGCGTAGCCTGTGCCGAAGTCGTCAACCGCGATACGCACCCCGAGGCGTCGCAACTCCCCGAGCACCGCGATGATGGTTTCGTCGTCGGCGATGGTGGCGCTCTCGGTGAGTTCAAGCTCCAGGCGCTCTGCCGGGAAGTCGTGGGCGATGAGAAGCGCTTTCACCCGGGCCGGGAACTTCGCGTCGCGGAGTTGAAGAGCCGAAACGTTCACCGCGAGCCGGGTGTCCGAGGGAAACCGGCGAGCGTCGGTCAAGGCCTGACCGATGACCCAGTCGCCGATCGATTCGATGAGGCGCGTCTCCTCGGCGAGAGGCACGAAGGCGGCGGGCGGCACATCGCCCAAGGTCTCGCTGTTCCAGCGCAGCAAGGCCTCGTACCCCACCACTCGCTCCGAACGCAGGTCGTGCTGAGCCTGGTAGACGAGGGAGAACTGCGATGCCTCCATGGCGCGGACCAGCGACTGCTCCATCGACAGACGGCGCTGGACACGCTCGTTCATGGCCGGCGCGAACATCCGATAGGTGTTGCGCCCCTGTTCCTTGGACTGGTAGAGAGCGTTGTCGGCGTTCTTGAGCAGGGTTTCCGCGTCGTCGCCATCGGCGGGCCAGGAACTCACTCCCACGCTGGTGGTGACGCGGAGGATGTGGCCACCCACCTCCATGGGTTCGTTCATGCGCGCCACCAGCTTGTCGGCCACGCGGGCCGCCACCGTTCCGTCCTTCACCCGCCCGAGCAGGATCACGAACTCATCCCCGCCGAAGCGGGCCACGGTGTCCTCCTCGCGCACCAGCGAGCGAAAACGCTGGGCGGCCTGCTTGAGCAGCAGATCGCCGATGGTGTGGCCCAGGGTGTCGTTCACCCGCTTCAGGTGGTCGAGGTCGGCGTAGAGGACGGCGATTGGTTCCTGGTGGCGGCGCGCCCGGGCCAGGGCCAGGTTGAGGCGATCGGCGAAGAGCGCGCGATTGGGCAAGCCGGTGAGGGGGTCGTGATAGGCCTGAAACTCGAGTTCGGCCTCGACGTTCACCCGGGCAGTGATGTCGGCGAAGAAGTTCAAGGTGGCGGGCCGGCCGTCCCAGACGATGGAAACCCCGCTCAGGTTCATGTGACGGATCTCGCCGTCCTTGCGCAGGGTTCGCAGGACGTAGCTCCCGCTGAAATCCTCGCCTTTGAGCCTTCGGACGTGCCTCTCAACCACCATGGCCCGATCATCCGGATGGATCAGATTCACGAAGGGCATGGCGCGGATTTCGTCGGCGGCGTAGCCGGTGGCGTCGATCACCGCCTTGTTGAAGAACACGATCCGACCATCCTGGGCGACACCGATGGGCTCGGTGGCGTTCTCGAAGAGAAGGCGATAACGCTCCTCCGATCGTTCCAGTTCGGCCGCGTAGCGGACGAGGTCTGAAACATCGCGCGCCGTCCCCGTGCTCCCAAGCGCCTCACCGGTGGCCGAGTGCTCGACCACCGCGTTGAAACTGAGATGGACCAGGCTGCCGTCCTTGCGGATATGCACGGTGCGGTAGCTGAACGTCCGACTTCCCGCCCGGGTGTCCTCGAAGACCGCGCGATCCTTCTCGGCCTGCTCGGGCGAAGCGAGGGAGGTTATCGCCTTCCCCATCATCTCCTCGGCCGAATAGCCGTAAATCCTCACCGAGGCGGCGTCATTCACGAAGGTGAAGCGGCCTTCGGTGTCCACCGACCAGATCAGGTCATTCGACGTCTCCACCAGCCGCTTGTAGCGATCGGTGTCGATGAGCTTTCGGGGCTTGGGTGGCATGGCTCGGGGAGGGAGTCCGGGGCCTCTTCAGGCCGGTGTCCGGCGGACAAGAGGCGGAGCATACCTTTGCGAGGCCGGTGATCCCAGCAGGGAGTCCGGTTTCGACGAGCCTTGAGCTAGGGCCGCGCCACCTCGCGCACGAAGACCCAGGAGGTGTCGTTGGCCTTGTTGTAGAAGAGAGTCACCGTGACGTTGCGGGGCGCCATCTTGAAGTCGAAGCGGTACGGGAAGACCTCGTGAAGCTCCTTTCGGGCCACGCCTTCGAGGAACTTGCCCGCAAATTCCCGCACGTTGGTGCAAGGCGCCACGGTCTCAAAAAAGTTTCGTCCGATGACCTGATCGGGTTTGCGGCCGGTCAGCTTCGCTTCGTAGTTGTTGAAGCGCAGAATCGTGCCCTTCGCGTCGAGCTGGATGGCCCCGAAGGGCAGGGCGTCGAGATGCTCGGGCTTCATGTGATCGATCTGCTCGAGTTCGGCCCGAGTGAACCCGGTGTTTTCCTGGTTGGTCATGTAAGTCTCCTTAGGTTGCGCGGTCGGAAGAGTTCTTGAGCCGATAGTGGTTGAACGGGGTTGCTTCGGCCCCCTCCGAAACGAACCCGGGCCTCGCAATGACGACAGGTCCAACGGGCCCATAGCGTGGGAGCTTGAAGCGAGCGCAGGCCCAATTCACTTGGGCCGGAGCGGCGGGGGTTTGGGGGGCGGGGCCGGTCACCGCCCCCCAACTCAGTTAAGGATAGATCCGATACAGCATGCGCGGGAAGGCGATGGTCTCGCGCAGGTGATCGATGCCGCAGATCCAGGTGACGAAGCGTTCGACCCCCAGCCCGAATCCGGCGTGGGGCATCGAACCGTACTTGCGGAGGTCGAT
>JAGNNV010000219.1 GCA_017990495.1 Vicinamibacteria bacterium | reverse complement strand
CGGTCTGAGAATGAGCCGAGGCGGAGACGCCGAGAAGCAGGACAGCGAGGATCGCTCCCCGGACGGATGATTTCAAGAGTCAGACTCCACCAAAGAAACGGGGGCGGACCCGAAACTTCTCGGATCCGCCCCTGCCCGAAGACGACTCTTACTTCTCGGAGGGAGGAACGGCGCCTTCGGGCACGAAGATCACTTCAACCCGACGGTTCCCCTGCATGGCCGCGGGAACTCCAGCCTGCGAGGAGCCAACGGCCGTCACGGAGACCCTGGACTCGTCAACGCCACGTTCGCGGACCAGATAGGCCTTGGTGGCTTCGGCGCGCTGCCGGGACAGAAGGTCGCTGCGGCTCTCGGCGCGGTCGGCATGACCCACGATCATCACGCGGCTGCGCGGGTCCTCACGGAGACGCAGGGCCACATCGTCGAGACATGCCTTGTCCACGTTGTTGAGGCGAGCGCGATTGTGCGGGAAGCCGGTGGCGCCGCAAGTCATGACCTGAGGCGTAGGCGCCGGGGCGGGAACGCGCAGGTTGCAGCTGGATTCAGCCGTGCCTCCGCGTCCGTCGGTCACGCGAACCGTGGCGATAAGGCTCGCCGGTCCGTTGATGCCCGCGGTATCCAGTTGCACGCTGGCGTCGGAGCCCACAACGCGTCCGGCGCTGGTGGTCCAGCTGTAGGTCAGACTGTCGTTGTCCGGATCGGAGGCGTTCGCGCGCAGGCCGACCATCTCACCCGCCTTGATGCTGGCGCTCTCGGGGTCGCACGACACGGTGGGCGCCCGGTTCGCCATCGGAGCCGGTGTTGGCGGAGGGGGCGGAGGAGGCGGAATGGCGATCTCGCAGCAGGCGGTGCCGGGGTGATAGCCCATGGAGAACTGCATGCCCATGGAACTCTTGCCGCCCGAGTTGAGGCCGCGGTCGTCGAACTTGAGGTTCTTCGAGACGGCGGGACGGATGAAGAAGCCCTTGCCGAGGAAGACCACGGGACCCACCACGAGGTCGATGGGGCTCGTCTGATCGAAGCTCGCGTCCTTGTACTTGGTGCCGGTCACTTCGGCCTGGACCTGGAAGCGGCTGCAGGCCGGGAAGTTGAGGCCGAGGCCCCACTTCACCGCGTTGCCGATGTCGACGGGGAACGGGGAGTCGGGGTCGCTGTTCCACTGGTACCCGATGGCCGCGTGGATGTCGGCCTTTTTGCCGAGGGACTTCGACATCACGAGGTCGACGCCCATGGCGCGCTTGCCCGTGCCGAGACCCTTTTCCTCATCGGCGGTCGGGAGCTTGACGTAGCCGCGCAGGGCGAGGCCCACCGGGTCGCTGCCGTAGTCATCGAGAAGTTTGAATTTGGCGCCGAGTTTGATGTCGCCCCCACCGGTCTGCCATCCCGTATTCACGAAGGGATAGTCGTTGACGTAGCCGGGCTGGAAGAGCGCATCGGAGTTGATGCGGTTCTGCAGGCCAAAGCTCACCGCGAGTTCGAGCCGGCTGGTGGCGCCGAAGGCGAGGTTGACGCCGTGGATCGAAATGTCTTCGTCCTTGGGATCCCGGTCCATGTTGTCGCGGAAAAGGCTGAAAGCGAATCGCCCCTTGGGAAGGGTGTAGGCCGAGGGCAAGCGGAAGAGCCCGGTGGAGCCATCGTAGGCCGGGGTCGACGCATGGGCCGAGTACTCCTTGCCATCGATCTCGATGACCCAGCTCTTCACTTCGTCGCGGCGGATGGTCTCCCGGTCGGTGGTCTGGCTCTGGACGCGGTCGGTTCCCGCGAGGGTCAGACCGGACACCATCGCGAGCATCAGACTTCGTTTGAACAACTTCTCTCTTCGCATGCGGCTCCTCCTTCACGGTGGTCACGGAATGGAACCACCGTGAAGGAGGCTAGTGCGCCCGGGATTCGCCGGTCTGTTCTGTGGCGCACATAGGCGGCGCGAATCGGGAGCGGCATAAGCCCGGCCGGAAAGTCAGGCCGAGATGATCACCTTGAGAGCTTTGGTGGCGGCGGCGCGCCCGAAAGTGTCGTAGGCCTCAAGGATCTGATCCAGCCGGAACCTGTGCGTGATCAGCCGGGTGGGATCGATTTTCTTCGCCACCACGCTCTTGAGCAGCATGGGTGTGGTCGCGGTATCCACCAGCCGGGTGGTGATCGAAATGTTGTGAGCCCACAGCCGTTCAAGGTGGAGCTCAACCTTTTTTCCGTGGACGCCGATATTGGCGATCACGCCACCCGGGGCCACGAGGTCCTGACACAGTTCGAAGGTCGCGGGCACACCCACCGCCTCGATCGCGGTATCGACCCCGAGTCCGGAGGTGAGGGCCTTCACCTTCTCCACCGCCTTGCCGTCGGCGCTGTTCACCGTGTCGGTGGCTCCGAACTTCTTCGCCACCTCCAGGCGGTTGTCGTCGAGGTCGATCATGATGATGCGGCCCGGCGAATAGAGCTGGGCGGTCATCAGAGCGGCCAGGCCGATCGGGCCGGAGCCCACGATCGCCACGGTTCCACCCGGCGCCACCTTGCCGTTCAGAACGCCACACTCGAATCCGGTGGGCAGAATGTCGCTCAGCATCACCAGCGCTTCCTCATCGACGCCCTCGGGGATGAGATAGAGGCTGGTGTCGGCATGGGGCGTGCGCACGTACTCGGCCTGCGTGCCGTCGATCTCGTTGCCGAGAATCCAGCCGCCGGTGGCGCAGTGCGAGTACATCCCGCGGCGGCAGAACTCGCACTTGCCGCACGACGAAATGCAGGAGATGAGGACGCGGTCTCCCTTCTTGAAGGCGGTGACCGCCGGACCGACCCCTTCGACGATCCCCACGCCCTCGTGTCCCAGGATGCGTCCGGACGCGCAGGTGGGCACATCGCCCTTGAGGATGTGCAGGTCGGTGCCGCAGATCGTGGTGCGGGTGATCTTCACAATCGCGTCGCCGGGTTTCTGGATCTCGGGTATCGGTCGATCTTCGATGGCCTTCTGACCGGGTCCGAGGTAGATGAGTGCTTTCATGATTCTCCGTGGCTCGCCCGGCTGATAGTGCGGGGACCACCCGCCAAGGTAGCGGAGCCCGCCTCGATCCACGATGGTGCAAACGGACTTTTCCCGCTGCAATCGGCTCATCGGCGAGTGCGCGGGCCCCTATCCGCGTCGCCTAACCGTGCGAGGAACCTCAGGAAGAGAGCGGGCTCAGGATGGGGCGGATGGTCGCGAGCGACGGAGCGAACATCTCGAGCTGCGTGGGGTCGGCGAACACCGCGGCATAGTCTTCGGCGGTGAAGGCGCGGGCCAGGCGCGACGCGTAGCTGTCGCGCAGCAGCCGCACGTAGTGTTCCACGTCGTAGTCGCGCGGGTCTGCGGCGCGTGTCACCGGTTGTCCGTCATCCGACTCTTCCACCACCCCGCCTGTCCCATGCCGGGTGCGGTAGACGCGCACGCGGTCGCCCAGGCTCCACGACGTCCGGCCCGCCGACAGCATGGCCTCGTAAGGCAATTCGCGCCGGGTCTCGCGGTTCCCCAGATACTGCTCGCGGGTTTTGGTCAGACGCACCCGCGATGAGACATCGTGCGTGGCGGTCTCGCGATGCCGGAGCGCTCTCACCGCGTCGAGATATGCGGCTCGAACCCCGAAGACGTCACCGGTGAGGAGGTTCTTGATGGCCCGGCGCAGGAACCATTCTCCATAAGGCTCCGCTCGGCTCGACCGGAAGGCGACGCCCCGCAGGATCAGAACGCCCTCATAGGTCAAAAGCGCGTAGTTCTTGGGCTCGTGGGACAGCATCGCGGCGTACCGGCCCTCAAACTCCAGCTGAATCAGTGGCGGAAGGAGGGACGCGACTTCGGCAACCACGCGCCGCTCGTCGGCTTCGGTCCAGTGAGCGGGAACCGAGAAATACACACCGTCGGTATCGCCTTCGAGCAGGGTGACGCCGCGCGCCGCCAGCTCCATGCTCATTCTTCGGAGAAGCTCGCGGCCCCGACGCGTCACCTCGTTGGCAGCTTCGACGTCCGCGAACCGAGTCAAACCGCCTCCCGCGGCGAGATAGCCATAAGCGGAGTTCACCACCAGCTTCATGGCCGCGGAGGTGGCCTCGCCCGTGTAGCGAGCGGCCGAGCCCTTTGGGGCCTGGCGCGCCAGGGCCTTCTCCTGAAGCCGCCGTTCGGTGAGCCGATCCACCAGCACCAGCAAAGCACCCAGATGATCTCGGGCTGGACCGATCCGATACTCGCGCATCAGTGAGGGATACAGGCTCGCCACGTCGGCCTTGACCACTCGATGGGCGACGCCCGCGGCGAAAAGGTGCAATGCGGCGCCGCTGTGCTGGATGTCCCGCCCAGGCTGATGCGCGGGCAGCGCCATTCCCGCCCGCACATAAGCCCGCACCAGAAGAGGATCGATGACGCCGGTGGCCGCCCCCGCATCGGCCAGGCGCTCGTAGCGCCTCGGCGCCATGCGGGCGAGAGCGAACGCGGCGCCGCCGAACATGCGAGCGAGCGACGCCACTTCCTCGACGTCCGCCCCCGCGTAGCGCCGGACCCTCGCGGGATCGTGTTTATAGACCTCGTGAATCTGATCGCCGCGGATCATCTCTCGCTCCGGACCGGCGAGTCCGAAGTGGCGCGCCACCACCTTGAGTCCATATCCCGGCAGGTCACGCGTGGCGAAATCGTGAGCGCGGACAGCGTCGAGGGTGTCGATCAGTTCGCGGCCCGGAGCGATGAGACGCACCCGACGTTTCCCGCCCTCGTTCACCATTCCACGGCGGGCCGCGCGTTCGAGCAGACCCGCCGCGCCGGTGCGGCCAAGGCCCAAGGGAACGCGCAGTCGGCGGGCGCGGGTATGGAGAAACGGCAGGTCGAAGCCGTGAAGGTTGTGATTCTCGATGACGTCGGGATCGGCGGCCTGGACCTTCGCCACCAGTCTCCGGATCAGATCCGCCTCGGCCTCCATGTCGTCTCCGGCGGCTTCGAGGATCTCCACCCGGCCCTCGGGATCCCGCACCGCGATCATGAAGATGCGATCGCGCGCCGGATCGAGACCCGTGGTCTCGAGGTCGAACTGCAGCCGGCGCAGGTCGTCGAAGGCGAGGTCGCGGAAGTACGTCCTCCCCGTGGCCACGAGGTACTGCTCCTCCGGAGGCAAGGCGAGCACGGAGTCTTTACCCAGTTCGCGCAGATGGGCGATGGAGCGGCCCAGCCGGCGCGACGCCCCCTGCAGGATGGCGCCCGTGAACGTGCGTGCCTTTTCCGAACTGACGAGGTACCGCAACTCCCCCGGCCCCTCCAGTTCGCGGAAGGTCACGAGCGCGCGGGCTGTCCTCTCGGGAGCCAGCTGCACGCCGAGATGCCTGAGATCATCCAGTCCGTCGAGCAGGACCCAGGGCCGGAATTGTTCCTCCTCGCGCACGAGAGCGCCGGTGGCGCTCAGCCGCCGCCAGACCGTGGCCCGGCCGTCGGCCTCGGCCCACACCGAAACGATGCCGGGGGTGTCGTCCCAACCCCAGAGCCACTCGTCCTCCTGCCCGCGCGTGTGCACGCGACGATCGGGGCGCGCCTCGTCCATGGGAGCGCTAAACGAGTTCGCGATAGATCTCGGGGGAAGGACGCGGGATCACCACCGCGTTCACCAGCAGTCCGCGCTTCGCGATCACCGCCCGGCCCGCGGCCACCGCCGCCTGAACCGAGGCGACATCGCCCGTGACCGTGCAGAACGCCTTTCCTCCCATCGCCATGGCGAGGCGTACTTCGAGCAGTCGCACGGTTGCCGCCTTCACCGCGGTGTCCGCGGCCTCGATCAGGGTGGCGACGTTGAAGGACTCGAGAATGCCGAGGGCTCCCTCGAGCGGCGGCACCTCGGTTCGGCTGATGGCGCGGAAAACGTCGGGGTGGATGTTGGGGATGACGAAGCGATCGATCAGGCAGCCCTGGGCGATGGTGGCGCCGGCCTCAACCGACGCCTCGACATTGGCGACTTCCCCGCCGATGAGCACCATGTACTTGCCCGAGCAGATGCTGCGCGCGAGCAGCAGCTCAATCGAGGCCGCCTTGATCATCGCGTCCCCCGCCTCGAAGCCGGCGGCGATGGACGAGACCTCGATAAGGCCGATGCAGTTGTTCATGATTTCACCAGGACGATGGAGTCCGCCACCGATTCGACGCGGCCC
>JAGNNV010000218.1 GCA_017990495.1 Vicinamibacteria bacterium | reverse complement strand
TCCTCGTCCTTCATCATGTAGGCCTCGAGGAACGAGTCGCCCAGAGCCACCACCCGGAATTCACCCGCGGGTTTTTGGAGCGGCCGCTCGCGGTCGCGCAGGCCCTCGGAGTTGATTGTGATGGTGGTGACGAAGTCGCGGCGGGAAAACGTCACTTGTCGACCGGGCGTCTTGCGCCAGCCGAGAACAGGATCGTAGGTGGCGTAGCGGTGCGCCTCCCGCTGTTCCTTCCCGCCCCTGTTGGACGCGAGCAGGCGCGCCGCCGCCTCGAGTACACCAAAGACGAACAGAGCGCTGACCGCGGACAGCGCGAGGTTCTGAATCAGAACGCGTCGCGTGATGGCTTACTGTCCCTCTTCACCCGCGCGACGGGCCGGGGGAGTCGCCGCGGGGGCGGCCGCGGGCTTGCCCGCGTCGAGGTCGTTCCAGTTCATGATCGCGTTGAAGCCGAGAGAAAACGTCCCCTGGGTCTGCCACCGCCAGAACGGCCGGATGGCGAACATCACCACATGCCCCTTGCCAAGGGGCACATCGATCACCCCCGCGCGACCGGAGAGAAACTGGCCGCTGGCCAGAGACCCGGAGAGAAGCATGTCGTTCGGATTCTGGGGGAAAGAAAGAACCACCCGGGGACGAGAGCCGCCGTCGAGGTTCACTCCGAAGGCGGAAGCCATGGAACGGAAGGCGGCTGCCTCATCGGCCTGCGGACGCTCCGGCGCCGCGGGGGCATCGGCGGGATCGAGGGGATTGATCTTGAGGGGCGTGGCCATGGGAGTGATGATCTGGCCAAGGCCGGCGTTGGGCGCGCCTCCGCCGCCGAGGAAACCCGCGAACTCCGCGGGAATGCCCGAACCGCCCGCGTTCAGCACCGGAGCCTGGTTGAAATACACCGGCAGGTCCGAGGCGTCGTAGCCATACGCGATCGGACTCTTGCGATCCGTCCACTTGCTTCGCACGATCGACCCGCGAACGAAGAGTTGCGACGGCTCCTCCACGGTCACGCCGCTGGTGATGCCGTATTCGGGGAAGATGGTGGCGGTGGCGCCTTCGGTGATGAGAGTGCCGCCCTCGCTCACGAACTTCGCCAGTTCCACCAGCCCCTCCATGCCCATCCCGCCGCGGATGTCGTCGGACTGATCGAGCACGCCGAGGTTGGGGGTGAGATCGGACTTCTTGTAGGGCACAGGGTCGGGCCCGGTCTTCGCGATTCCGTTCACGTGAGATTGAGCCGATCCGCCCACGTGGGGATAGATGATCACGTCGTATTTCGCGCGCAGGTTGCCCTCGCGGAGTTTCTGATCGGCGAAGTAGGCGTAGGGCACACCGAAGGTATCGAGAGCGGCGCGCACCCAGCCTTCATCCTGAGTGCGCTGCCAGGCGTGCACGTAGCCGATGCGCGGCACATCGAGGTCATGGCTCTTGATCGCGGGGGCCTCGGCCACCGCCCAGGCGGACAGGCCCAGTGCCTTGATCGTGGGTTCAAGCTGCGAGCGATCGAAGCCCTTCACGATGATCGAACCCGCGGCCAGTTTCCTTCCGTTGAGCTCGAACTCCTCCTCGGCCGCGGCCATGGGCACCGCGGCGTGAGCGAAGCGGAACTTCACCACCGCGTTGTCTGATGTGTGCTCGACCACGAGCACGCCGCCCGTCCCGTCGATGCTGCCCGCGCCCTTCACGGGACCGACGACCGGGGTCATGGCCTGAGTGAGCACGGTCGGATCGGCCACGGCGTGGAGCTTCAGGTTCCTCATGTACTGGAAGGTCCAGCCGGTGTCGTCGTAGGGGCGCGGGTTCTGAGGAGGGTAGTTCTGGATCGAGAAGTACATGTCGGCCAGGGTGCGGTAGGGCTGATCTCCGCGGACGATGTAGTCACCGGCTTCAACATTGATCTTCCCGGCCTTGAAAGCCGCGGAGGCCCGGTGGATCTCGAGGCCCTGGCGCAGCAACTCATTCACGGAATCAACCACCTCGCCCTTGCGGCGCTGGCCCGCGGGAATCACCCATGCGTTCACCGGACCGGTTCGGCCCTTCTCGACCGAACGCTTGTTCTTGAGCCAGTAGTTCTCCATGTACTTCTGGCGGTTCTTCGCCATGTGCGAGAGCGAGAACAAGACGCCCGACTGCTGGATGTTGGTGTTGTTGCGGGGGCCCCACTTGATCGAGGGCAGCGGCGGATTGGGCCGGAACCATTCACGGCTCGTGGTCGACGCGGGAAGGCGGAGGTTCTCGACGACGTCCGGCCCGTAACTCTGCACCTCATAGAAGCGTCCGATCGCGTTGTGGGAGTGGGCGATGAAGAACATGTAGTTGGGGGTCCAGCCGTCGTAGAACCCATAGGTGAAGACGCCGGGCACGCCGCGCTTGGTCAGCTCCTGCACATCGTGGTTCGCGAAGTCCCACCACTCGGACACCGTGATGGGATCAATCGCTTCGTTGTAGGGCCCGGTGCCGGTGGACGAATAGAGGTACGACTGGGCCTCGTGCAGATCGTGCATGACGATGGGCTTCCACTCGAGCTGGGTCTTCGTGACCGCGCGGGTGAGATTCAGGAACTGGCCCATGCCGTCGCGATTGTTGTCGTGGGCCACGTACTTGCCCCAGTACATGAGGGGCGGACGCTGCTTGCCCGTCTTCTTGCCGTAGTAGTAGGTGTCGACGTGTTTGTCGCGGCCGTCCGGTTCGATCACGGGGGTGATGAACGTGATCATGTTGTTGCGGATCTCCTGGATGAAAGGAGTCTCCTGGACGATCAGGCGGTACGCGAGTTCCATCAGCACCTGCGGACCCCCGGTCTCGGGCGAATGCATGCCCGAGGTGAGCCAGTAGATCGGCTTACCGGTCTTGATGATCCGCTGAGCCTCGGCTTCGGTCGTCTTGCGCGGGTCGGTCAACGCCCCGAGGTTCGCCTTGTGGGTGTCGAGGGCCTTGAGCGTCGCCTCGTCGGCGATCGCCAGCATCACGATGTCGCGGCCCTCTTCGGATTTGCCGATGGTCCAGAACCGCGCGCGCGGGGAGGCCTTGGCGAGGGCCTGGTAGTAGGCGTAGAGGTCTTTGGTGTACGCGATCTCTCCCGGCTGGCCGATGATGTAGCCGAAGTGCTTCAGCGGGGTCGGGACAGTGCTCGACGCGGGCAGATGATCCACGAGCTCCGTGGTGATCCGCGAATCCTGGAGGTGCTGCTTGATGAGCTTCGTGTACTCCTCGTCGATCTTCTGGGATTTCTGGGCCAGCACGGGCTGGGCCAGGAGAAGCACGAGGGAGAAGGCAAGAAGGCGCGCGCGCGAGTGGGTGTGATGCATCGAAGAACTCCTGTGATCAGAAGAAGACCAGCGGGCTGGTCCAAAGCGCCGGCTTTTTTACAGGCCGGCCAGGTTCCATTTGCGGATCGTGTCCTCGATCAGCTTGCCGACCTTGTCCACCACCCGCGCGTAGTAGACCCTGGCCTTGGGCAGATCGAACTTCGGGTATCCCTGCCCCTCCTTGTAGAGGCCGATGGACGAGGGGTTGGGATAGGCGCTCCAGGTTCCCGCGGGCGGGTTCGCGGTGGCCATCTCGGGCGAATAACGTTCCTTATGGACGAGGGCGGGATCGATCGCCATCATGAACGCGTTCTCGTTTTCACCGGCATGGCCGCCGTCTTCGCCAAAGACCTCGAGGGTGATGTCGGCGCAGTAGCTCCACCAGTTGATCACCAGGATCCTGGTTCGGGTCTCGCGTCCCACTTCCTGAGCGAGTGCGTTCAGGACGGCGGTCTGCCCGCCGCCATGTCCGTTCACCAGGATGATGTTCTTGAACTTGTTGCGGGCGAGTCCTTGAAGTGTCGCCTTCACGTAGGCGCGGTACACGTCCTCGGGGATGGTGAAGCTGCCCGGATAGGCATCGAGCCCGCCGGTGAAACCGTAAGGAATCACCGGAGCGACCATGGCGTTCACCCGCGCAGCCAGATCGTTCGCGATGGCCACGGGAGCCAGAATATCCGCTCCATTCGCGGTGACCCCGTGCGCTTCCATGGTGCCAAGGGGAAGCAGAACCGTGTCGACCCTCGCCGGCACCACCTCGCGAAACTCCATCCAGTTGATCTTCGCGAGGTCGCGAGTGGAGGGAGCCGCCACGGGAGCGGCCGCGAGCAGGAGAGCGAGCAGGGTGATCATGGCGCGATTACCGACGGTCGAGTGCCGCAGGCTCTTGACTGCACGCGGGTTCCACCAGACGCCACAGATGGTTGAGACCGGGGTCGCCGATGGGCGCGCCGGGAGGTGCGGCAGGCGCGGCCACAAACGGCGCGGTCATCACGCGTTCGTCGAAACGTTCGATGTCTCGCGCCATCAGGGCCCGGTGAGGATCGGAACCCGCCATCTTCGCCACGCTCGAAATCCCGGCGCGAGCGATGGCGCGAACCTGGGACATGCGGGCATTGGCCGCGGTGTCCATCAGGCGATCCACCACCACGCGCTCGATGGAGCGGGCGATCTCGGCTTCGTAGGCGGACCCGGTCTGCGCGCTGAAGGTGGCGCGGATGAGGTCGTTCACCACATCGTCGAAACCGGGCAGGTTGGCGTCGAGCGCCTTCTGCTCGACCAGCCGAGCCGCGCGCTGCGATTCGAGCAGATAGGAGACGGTAAGGTCGGCGGCCACCACCGCGGGCGAGATGGCGTCGAAGGTGATGCCGGTGTAGCGCGGGAAGAGTTCGCGATGGGGTCCATAACCTGAAGGACGGGGCGGGATCAGCTTGAGCACGCTCTCGGGGATCTTCAGCTCTGAGGGCTTGAGAGTCAGCAAGAGCGCATCGAAGGCGCGCTTCTGCTCGGCCGCGGTGGCCGGCCTCGTGGGCGTCTTGCCGTCGCCGCGCATCGCGTAGGAGAAGTGCTGACCGCCCAGAACGGAAGCCGCGGCCTCGACCTGATAACGGTGATGGAGGTAGAGGGGCACCAGTGTTTCTTCAAGGGTGGCCATCGGCGCGCCCTTGCGGATCGCTGCCTCGCCGAAACGCGACAGGGCGGTGCGCCGGACTTCCATCATGCGGACGAGTTCCGCACCCGAGTCGGTACCGTTCGACCACTGGTCCACGCGGGGGTGGGCGCCCAGGTCCTGATTGCTCAGGTAGACGAGATCCTTCTTGAGTCCGTCCTCGATGATGGCGGAGAGGGCCGCTTTCTCGTCGACGCCCTCGGGAAAATCCTGGTACCCGTAGGCGATCGCGACCTTGTCCCAGGCCCCGATGCCGTTGTCGTAGACCTTCGAAACATCGAACGAACCATCGGGTTTGAGGGTGACGAGGGGATGCGGGTAGTCCATCACCGAAATGCGGCCCGCCTCGGAGTCGTAGTAGTTGTGGCCGATGCCGAGAGTGTGCCCCACCTCATGGGCGGAGAGCTGGCGCATGCGGGCGAGCGCCCATTCGCGCGCTTCGTTCGAGACTTCGTTCCCGGTCTTGTAGGGAGAGAGCAGTCCTTCGGCGATAAGGAAGTCCTGGCGCACGCGCAGCGAACCGAGGGTGACGACACCCTTGATGATCTCGCCGGTGCGTGGATCGGACACCGCACCCCCGGTGCTCCAGCCGCGGGTGGAACGATGCACCCAGTTGATCACGTTGTATCGCGCGTCAAGGGGATGGACATTTTCCGGCCGCATCTCGACGCGAAACGCGTTCTTGTAGCCCGCGGCCTCGAAGGCCTGATTCCACCAGCGCGCGCCATCGAGCAGTGCGGAGCGGATGGGCTCGGGAGTGCCGGGGTCGAGGTAATAGATGATGGGCTTCTTCGCCTCCGACACCTTGGCCTTCGGGTCCACCTTGGCCAGGCGATGCCGGCCGATGTAGCGGCGCTCCAGGGGCGATGTGAGCGAGGCCGAGCGATCCTGGAACTCCGGACCGAAGTAGCCCGCGCGGGGATCGAACTCTCGCACCTCGTAGCCTGGTCCCGGCAATTCGACAAAGGAATGATGCACGCGGATGCTCGCCGCTTCCGCGGTGGCGGCCACGTCGCGCACACCCTCGAAGTACCCGCCGCCGCCGAAATTGGCGCCGGGCCCGGGAGCCGCACCGCCCTGGGGCGGGCCGGCCTGCTGCTGAAGGGCGTAGGTCAGTTCGACTTCGAGTTCGGTGTTCTTGGGGAAGTTGAAGGTGCCGGCCATGTGCACGCTGCTGCGCGACTCATCGAG
>JAGNNV010000217.1 GCA_017990495.1 Vicinamibacteria bacterium | reverse complement strand
TCCCTGCTTCGTGGGCCTCTTTCTCTCCTTTGGCGGAGAGATCGACATCGGTCCACCCGGTAAACCGATTCTGCAGGTTCCAGTCGCTTTCGCCGTGACGCAATAGGACAAGTTGCATATGGGCGAAGGTTACCCGAGTCTCGCTATGGCCCGAGGGGGGCGAAGAGGGCGGTGAAGTGCCGAAGGGCGGAAGGAGCCTTGGTGATGCGGAAGCCGCGCAACGACTCCTTCATCGCGGCCACACCGATGACCGCTTCGGCCACGTAGTCGATGTGGGACTGGGTGTAGACGCGGCGCGGAATGGCGAGGCGGACGAGGTCCATCGCCGGCACCTTCTCCGACCCATCCGGCTGCTGGCCGAACATCACCGTGCCGATCTCGACCCCGCGGATGCCCGCCTCCACGTAGAGCGCATTGGCGAGAGCGATGCCTGGGTACGAAAGGGGCGGAATGTGAGGCAGCAGAGCCCGCGCGTCGACGTAGACCGCGTGGCCCCCGGCGGGACGGATTACCGGCACACCCGCGGCCACCATCCGCTCGTGGAGGTACTCAGTGGAGCGGATGCGATACCGCAGATACGGCTCCTCCACCACCTCCTCGAGACCCCGCGCCACCGCCTCGAGGTCGTAGCCCGCGAGACCGCCGTAAGTCGGGAAACCCTCGGTGAGGATGAGGAGATTACGGCAGCGTTCGGCGAGCGCGTCGTCGTTCATGGCCAGGAAGCCGCCGATGTTGGCGAGGCCGTCCTTCTTGGCCGACATGGTGCAGCCGTCGGCCAGCCGGAACATCTCCTGGGCGATTTCCTTGGGCGCGCGGTTGCGCTGCCCTTCCTCGCGGATCTTGATGAAGTACGAGTTCTCCGCGAACCGGCAGGCGTCGAGGAAGAAGGGCTTCTTGTACTTGTCGCACAACTTCCGCACGCCGCGCAGGTTCTCGAGCGACACCGGCTGGCCGCCGCCGGTGTTGTTGGTGACCGTGACCATCACGAGCGGCACGCGGTCCCCGGCCGTCTTCAGGGTCTGCTCGAGCGCTTCGAGGTCGATGTTCCCTTTGAAGGGATGGACGAGAGCGGGGATCCGCCCCTCGGCGATGACGAGATCGCGCGCCTCCGCTTTCTCGACCTCGATGTTCGCGCGCGTGGTGTCGAAGTGGTTGTTGTTCGGCACCACATCGCCCGGCTTCAGTGCGCTGTGAAAGAGGATGCGCTCGGCCGCCCGTCCCTGGTGGGTGGGAATGATGTGCCGAAAGCCCGTGAGATCCTGCACCACATCGCGGAAGCGATAGAACGAACGGCTGCCCGCGTAGGACTCGTCGCCCTGCATGATGGCGCCCCACTGGGCCGCCGACATCGCTCCGGTGCCGGAGTCGGTGAGCAAGTCGATGAGGACATCGTCGGCATGCAGGCGGAAAACGTTGTACCCGGCCTCGACCAGCGCTTTCTCCCGCTCGTCCCGGGTGTTGAACTTCCGGGACTCGACGGACTTGATCCGGAACGGCTCGATGATCGTCTTGATGTGCACGTGTTGAGCGCCTCCGCGCCGCGGCCAGTATAGGACGCAGCCCCGCGGTCAAACCCCCTGCAGAGATGGTGCATTTGCACCATGAGGAGCACGCCGACCAGCGAAAACCGGTCGGCGTTTGGGAAGAATTAGGGAAATTTTCAGCCGCGCTTAGGGACTGCTCGTCATCAGGAAACGAATACTCCTCCCGTCACGCGCCTTCATTTCGACGGCGACGGTCGAGGAGAACCACGATGCGAATATTTCCGGTCGAACGCCACGGATCGGCAGACAGGCGTTCGCGGACGACCTTGAATGCGGGTAGGTTCGTTCTGATCCTCGCAGTATTTATCAACACCCCGGAAGCCATCGCTCAGCCCTCCGTGCCGACGGATCAGGAGATTGAGGCCTGGCGCCGCGAGTGTGTCCTTGGATCCCCGGAATCGTGCGAGGCGCTGGGCCGACACGTAGATCTCCGAGGCGTTCCAGATGGCATGACCGAAAAGCAACTCGACGAAGCTTTCACGGAGTCTTGTTCATACGAGGGTCCGGGCAAGGTTGGCTCCGGGTGCAGGTGGCTCGGCAGTCGCCTTCGCGTCGGTGACCCAGCGAGGACGGGTCTGCTTAAGAAGGCCTGCGACAGGGGCGACGCCCCGGCGTGCCTGCGACTGGTCGACGAGAGTGTTGGGGAACGTCGATACGCCGCCCTGGCTCTCGCTTCCCTGCGGTTCAGAGGAACCTACGATGGAAGCCTGAAGGACCTGGGTGTGGTCATCGGAAGCTGTCGGGGGGGCTGGTTCTTTGGAAACTCCTGTCTTGGCGAGGTCATCGCCGTGTCGGATGGATTCGAACCCAACCTGGACGAGGCCAGTCCGTACACCGAAATGCGTTGGGCACACCCGTGGACCATTACCCAGGCGTGTCTTTCCGATCGGTCGGAAGGGTGCACGTACCTCGGGGCCATGCACGAGTTCGGCATCGGAGTTGCACGAGATAGGAGCAAGGCCCAGCGGCTGTACAGCCGCGCCTGCGCGCTTGGCGACGTCAATTCATGCGCAAGACTGTCAGCGCTCTTCTGCCCAGGGAGAGGTGGCCCAACCGGTGCTCTGTGTGCCCAGTCAGAGGTACCCCTCGATGCGCCTTCAGAGGCGATGTGCCTTGCCGAAGCGCCCTTGCCTCCCGATCTGTTGGGACTCGCGGCAAGCGGATTCTCAGCTTGCATCGTGCAACGCGCGGCGTGCGATGAGGGGGACTGGAAGGCGTGTCAGTCTCTGGCCTCAACCCTATCGGCGAAGTCCCACGGGCTCGAGCTGCAAGCCGAGATTGAGCGCGTGAAACAACGTGCTTCACATCTCGTCGTCAGCGCCTGCGAGGCCGGCGACCTCGCCGCCTGCCTCGATAACTCGGACTATCGTCGGACGCGGGATCTCGAGACGCGTGCTCTGGCAATCCTGGGCCAGCGCTGCGAGGCACGGCAGGTCACGACGCCCTGCCTCGTCGCGGCAAGCGTTGCTTTCCGCGACAAGGCCGTTCGGACGGCTTGGGCAAGGATCGCTGCGGGGCGCTTCGAGGCCAAGTGTCAAGAGGGAGATCTCGCTGCCTGCCGCGAGGCGGCGTCGACAGCAGGACGTTATGGCCTCGGCCGACCCGATGCCGTCTATTCGCGGGCCTGCAAGGCTGGTGTCCAGGCTGCATGCGGGGTGCCCGATGAGTTCAAGCACCGTCCCCTGGGCGAGATTTCAGTGGTTGCCTTCCCTACGCTGGGCTGGGACACCCTGGTCGGCCGCAGCGGCGGCGCCGGCCTTGTCATCGGTCACGACGCCAGCGTCGATATCATCGCTCAGGCCGGTGCCGGGTTGAGACTCGCCGTAGATGCCAACGATGACTGGTTCCGAGGACATGCAGGCCTGGGTGGATTTGCCAGGATTGTCCCCGGGTTGACCATGAACGCCAATCTCGGGCTCGCCTTGGCAGTCCCCCACGGCATCAACGAGCGCGATCCCAGATGGGTCGGTCTCGAGGGAGAGATCGGCGTCGTGCTTCGGGTGACCGCGGGCTACTACCGCGCGTTGGACTCGCGCAAGGATTCCAAGTTTGTCTGGGGACTTGGCCTTGCTTTCTAGGTCGGACTTTGCCCTCGGTGTCCTATGGCCAAGGACACCAGCGGACGGCTCACGTTCGGCGTCGGCGCGCGCTTCTGACCGAACCCACTAAGCTTCCCTACCCATGTTTCATCTCTTCCGACCGATCGCGTTCGGCCTGGTCGTGTGGATTCTCGCCGGCGCTCCCGCGCCAGTACGAGGTCAGGAGCCGCGACCCGCTGACACGCCGCTCAGGATCTACGGCCTCGGCGACATGGGTAAGCCCGGCCCGACGCTGAACCGCACCGTGGCCCTTCTTGCCGCGAGTGTCGCGCGGCAGTCGTCGCCCGACGACGCGATCGTCTATCTCGGTGACAACTTCTACCCCGACGGCCTTCAGGACCGGAATGAAGACCGCGTACAGGCCCTCATTCGGGGTGTCATGGACGACAGCGGGCTGAGAAAGGTGCAGGCAGCCCTGACGCCGGGCCGAGTGTTCGCGGTTGCAGGGAACCACGAGTACTACAAACTTCTGCTCTTCGGACATTTCCCTCTGGGTTTCTCGGAGAAGGGAGATGCGGTCAGGCGGCGCGCGCATGAGCTGGGTTGGTCGTATGCCGGAGGACGTGCGGACGTCACGTTTCTCAAGGCGCCGGATGGAACGCGCGTTGGGCTCTTTCTTCTGGACTCCGCGGTGGCGGTGGCGGGATCTCCTTCGCGCATCAAGGAGGTGATGGACGAGTTCGAGCGTCATCTCAAGGCCAGCGCGGGGCAGGCCGACTGGCGGGTCATTGCCATGCACCATCCGCTCGTGACTCGCGGCGATCACGGCCACTCCTTTGATCGCGCGGAAGAGCACGGGTGGTTTCGCCGCAACTCCTTCCCCCACAAGCTCGACACATGCAGCAAGAAGTTCAAGCGATTCGCGACCGAGCTCGACGCGCGGATTGCCTCGTCCGGAGTTCCAGTCGATCTGGTTATGTCCGGGCACGATCACAACCTGCAGATGATCGAGCTGCGCAAGCGCAGCGCGCTCGGCCCGCGAGTGCAGGTTGTCTCAGGTTCCGCATCCAAGGTCCACGAACGAACGCGCCGACTCGACCGCGGCGAGTACCTCGCTTCGCAGAGCGGCTTCGTCGAGCTGAACGTCAGCCGCGCTGGGCTGGGCATCGTCTTTCACGGCGATCCAAGCCCGTGCCTGCTCAACGCGCAGCGCGAAAGCGGCTTCTCGGCCTTCGCCGTTTCGCGCACCGGTGAGCCCCTTGGCACCATCCCCTGTGGCGGACGTCCCGACTGAAGCGGGGACGGGGCTCATTCTTCTCGCGGCCGGCGTGTCACCGAGGCGTCATTCTCAGGCGCCCTCCTGCCTCCACTCCAAGGCGTTCAGTAGCGGAGTACGTGCGCTTGTTGCCGCCTGGGACGAGGACGGCCGAGGACATCGACGAACAGTTCCGAAGGTCCCGCGCAGACCGTTCCTGATCAGTCTGTACCTCGACGCCAACGCTATCGTCTTCGTCGTGGAGGGACCGGACGACCTCCGCGCCACAGTCACCGCATGGCTCGATAGGGCGGAGAAGAGTCCTGAGGGGGTGGTTTGCACCTCTCGCCTCTCTCTGACCGAGTGCTACACGCAGCCGTTCGCCTCAAAGAACGGAGCGATCAGAACCCAAGGTGGCCCGACAGCGCGGCAAACGAGACGGCGTAGCTCAGGTAGAAGGTTGCGGCGATCGCACCCGCCGCGGCCCGGTCCCGGGCCAGTGTGCCAGGGTCGGTTTCGCGGGTGTGGTAGAGCCCAAGGAGCGCGATGACAGGAAACGCGTACGGTCCCCATCCCGGAATCATCACGGCCCACGGGCCTACTATTGGAAGCAACATCGTTCCGAGGGGCGCCAACGTGTCGGCGAGTGCAACCGCTGAGTGAACCAGGGTGGCGTCAACAGCATCAAATGCCTGAGACCACGAGCACCCCAGGCGTGTTCGCGGCCAAAGGTGCCATGCCGAGGCCGATCGATTCGCCCCTGCCGAGAGTCTCATCGTCACCCATGCCCAGCCGACCCTAGCCGACCAGATCGCCGTACTCAAGGTTACGTCGAACCGCCTCGTGCGCTTCCGCGATCTTCAAATCCCGCGGGTCGCGGCGACCGTCACCGTGTTGGAGGACGTCGCGGTCGCGGACGGACAACTCGCGCTAGGCCCCCGGTCGTCGCACGCAAGACGGAGTGGCTCCGCCGGGGGTGACGAGAGGTCCAACTCGCTTTGCGCGGGCATCGAGTGCGCCGCGCCGCGACTGCGATGCCGCGCAACAATGGTCGCACGCGCTCCAGCGACCACAATGCGCCGATTCCCGCCGCGAGCCGGCTCAAGCTTCCGTTGGCGGGGGGAGGAACTTGTAGCCCAGGCCGTGGACGGTGAGGATCATGGTGGGCCGGGCGGGGTCGTCCTCCAGCTTCTTGCGCAGGTTCGCCACGTGGACGTCCACCGTGCGGGTGAAGGGGACGGTGCTGTAGCCCCACACTGCTTCGAGCAGTTCGGTGCGTGAAATCGTGGCGCCCTGGTGTTCGATGAAGTAGCGCAACAGGT
>JAGNNV010000032.1:16243-23501 GCA_017990495.1 Vicinamibacteria bacterium | reverse complement strand
TGCTCGGGCTGTACATCGCGGTGGCGCGGCGACGCGGCATCCCTGAAGACGCGCTGTCGGGCACGGTGCAGAACGACATCCTCAAGGAGTACGTGGCCCGCGGCACCTATATCTACCCGCCCAAGCCCTCTCTCCGCCTCGTCACCGATCTCTTCGCCTACTGCCACGAGCGCGTGCCCAAGTGGAACACCATCTCCATCTCGGGCTATCACATTCGCGAGGCGGGATCGACCGCGCCCCAGGAGCTCGCCTTCACCTTCGCCCACGCCCTCGAGTACGTCCGCGCCGCCCGCGACAAGGGGCTCGACCCGAACGTCTTCGGCGAACGTCTGTCGTTCTTCTTCGCCTGCCATTCGGACTTCATCGAAGAGGTGGCCAAGTTCCGGGCCGCCCGGCGCCTGTGGGCCACGCTGATGAAGGAGCGCTTCGGGGTCACCAATCCCAAAGCCCAGCACCTGCGGTTCCACGTGCAGACGGGCGGCGTCACCCTGACCGCCCAGCAGCCCGAGAACAACATCGTGAGGGTGACCATGCAGGCCCTGACCGCGGTTCTGGGCGGTTGCCAGAGCCTCCACACCAATTCCATGGACGAAGCGCTCGCCCTGCCCTCGCAGGCCGCGGCCACCCTCGCCTTGCGCACCCAGCAGGTGATCGCCCACGAAAGCGGAGTGGCGGACATGGTCGATCCAATGGGCGGTTCCTTCGCGGTGGAGGCGGCCACGAACGACATCGAGGCCGAGGCCCTGCGGCTGCTCGACGCCATCGAAGCCAAGGGCGGGGCGATGAAGGCCATTGAACGCGGCGAGATCCAGCGCGAGATCGAGGAGTCGGCTTATAGGTTCCAGAGAAATCTGGAAACCCGCGACACCGTCATCGTGGGAGTGAATCAGTTCGTCGAGGAAAACGAGGTTCCGCGCACCGGGCTTCTGCGAGTTGATCCCGACCTGGAGCGTGACCAGGTCGAGCGCGTGCGCGCCCTACGAGCGCGACGTGATCCCGCCGCGTGGTCTTCGGCCATGCAGACCCTCGAAAACGCCGCTCGCACCGACTTGAACGTCATGCCTCCGATCATCGAGGCGGTTCTCGCCTGGGCCACCGTGGGAGAGATCGCGAACTGCCTGCGGGGCGTATTCGGCGAACATCGCGACGTTTGATGTGAAGCCGCCACGCGTCCTCGCGCCCGGTCCGGCGCTTCGCAGAGCCTTCTTCGCCATGCGCCCCGAAGAGGCGATCGCCGTCCTCTTCCTTCTTCCCACCACCTGGCTCACCGTCGTAGCCCACTACTTCGCCCCCGAATCGGGGGTGGTGGGGCCAAGGTTCGCGGGCGGCGTGATCCGCATCGGAGTGGCCTTCGTGTGCGCGGCCACCCTTTATCTGAGCGCGCGACGGAAGCCCGCCCACGGCACACCCTTGTTCGTGCTGCGGGAGATGCTGCCGTTCCTCCTGTGCATCCTGATCTACACGAACCTGCACGACACCATCGGCTTCGTGAATCCGAACGACATTCACCAGTACCTCATCGACCTGGACATCTGGCTGTTCGGAGTGGAGCCATGCCTGTGGGCCGAGCAGTTCTACACCCGGGCCCGCACCGAGATCTTCCAGCTCTTCTACATGAGCTTCTCGATTCTCGCCCCGGCGGTTCCCCTGGTGCTCCTCGCCCAGAAGCGGTTCGCGGACTTCCGGCGCGCCGCCCTGTCGATCATCCTGTGCTTCTACGTGGGCTACGTGCTCTACCTGCTGTTCCCTGCCGCCCCACCTCGCATCGTCCTGGCAAGCGAGTTCAAGAAGAATCTGGGCGGGGACCCGCTCTTCGCCTCCATGGCCGCAAACAGCGCCTTGTCCCTGCTTCCTACAGACTCGCGGGCCGCCTTCCCGTCGCTGCACGCCGCGGTTTCCCTGCTCTCGCTGGGGCTCGCCTGGCGGTTCACGAGAGGGCTCTTCGCGGCTCTCCTGCCCCTGGTCCTGGGACTCTGGGTCTCAACCATCTATCTGCGCCACCACTACGTGGTCGACCTGTTCGCAGGGTTCCTCCTCGCTCCCCTCGCCTACGGGCTGGCGCCCCGGCTGGATGCCTGGTGGCAGAGGCAAAGGGAGCGAGGGCTTTAGGACTACTTCCCGGGGGCGATGACGGTGGAGAAGCTCCGGTCGCCCCAGGCCAGGGTCAGCGTGGCGCCCTTGCCCTTGGGTGTGAGGGTGATGGCGAAAGGATCCACGCGGGTTTCGGGCTTCCCCGGAGTGAGGACCACGCGCGCGATCTCCTCTTTGCCGATCTTGGCGTCATAGTCCGACATGATGGGCCACGGCTCGTCGGCCAGAGCCGGCGGGGCGGCTTCGAAGATGGTCTTGAGGGGGACGCCGAGGTGCTTGTTCACGGCCAGGGAATAGCTTCCGTCCTTTCCCACCGGGACATACAGTGAGTACTTGCCCGCGGGAATGGCCTTGCCGCCGATGGTGATGGGCCCTTCGGTGGTGATGGTCGTGACCTGATCACGGCCCGCGCGCCAGACGCCATCGGCGGGAAGTCCCTTCATCAGCTCGTCGAGCACCCGGGGGCCAAGTGTCGCCTGCCCGTAGTCGATGCTCACCGCCTTGCCGCCCACCATGGCCTCGGCCTTGCCGCGGCCCGGCATCTGGGCGAGGGCGAGGCTCGCCACCATCAGGGTCATCGCCACAAGTGTGAGTTTCTTCATAAAGATCAATTCCTCCGTACGGATTATGCCGCTAATCCGAGGTTCACGCCCAACCGATGTCGGGCCGGGGGCCAGGCCCACCATGGGGTCAGGAATCAAGCGCCGCTTTCACGAGGTCGTTGACCATCTTTGGGTTGGCCCGACCGCCGGTTTTTTTCATGACCTGGCCCACGAACCAGCCGATGGTGTTGGTGCGGCCCTTCTTGTACGTGGCCACCTGCTCCGGCGATCCGGCGATGACCTCGGTGATGGCCGCTTCGATGGCCCCGGTGTCGGAGACCTGAGACAGACCTTCGCGCTCGACGATGGCCTGAGGCGACTCGCCCGAGGTCCACATCCGCGCGAAGACGTCCTTGGCCGTCTTGCCGTTGATGGCGCCTTTGTCGACCAGAACGATGAGTTCGGCGAGGGCTCCTGGAGTGATGGGCCAGCTGGCGTATGAGACCTCGCCGTCGGCGCTTGCCCGACCCTTCATCTCCCGCATCACCTCGGTCATGATCCAGTTGGACGCGGCCTTGCCGTTGCGGCACCCCTTCGCCACCGCTTCGAAGAAGTCGGCGACCTCCCGGGTCAGGGTGAGGACCTCGGCGTCATAGTGCGGAATCCCGTATTCGCTCACGAACCTCGCGCGTTTAGCCGAGGGAAGTTCGGGAAGCGCCTTGAGGGTGTCGGCCCTCCAGCCGGCGTCGATCACCAGGGGCGGAAGATCGGGCTCGGGGAAGTAGCGATAGTCGTGGGCGTCTTCCTTGGAGCGCATCGACGCCGTCTCGTCCTTGTCGGCGCGGTAGAGACGGGTTTCCTGGACCACCTTGTGTCCCGCTTCGACGAGGCCCACCTGCCGTTCGTATTCGTACTCGATGGCCCGGGAGACGTTGCGGAAGGAGTTGAGGTTCTTGATCTCGGCCCGCGTGCCGAAAGCCTCGGCGCCCCGGAGCCGCACCGAGACGTTCGCGTCGCAGCGCAAGGATCCCTCTTCCATGTTGCAGTCCGAGACATCGGCATAGACCAGGATGGCCTTGAGTGAGGTCAGGTAAGCATGGGCCTCCTGGGCGGAGCGGATGTCGGGCTTGCTCACGATCTCGATCAGGGGGGCGCCGCTGCGGTTCAGGTCGACCCCGCTCATGTCCTTGGACCAGGGAAACCCTTCGTGGAGGAGCTTGCCCGCGTCCTCCTCCATGTGGATGCGTTCGAGGCGAACGGTCTTCGAACTCCCATCGCTTGCCAGAGCCTCGACCTTGCCATCGGTTGCGTAGGGCCGGTCGTACTGGGAAATCTGGTAGCCCTTGGGCAGGTCGGGGTAGAAGTAGTTCTTCCGGGAGAAAATGGAGGTCTCGTGCACCGTGCAGTTCGTGGCCAGGGCGGCCCGCAGGGCCAGGGTGACGGCCTCGCGGCTGATCACCGGCAGGGCGCCGGGAAGGCCCAGACACACCGGACAAACGTTGGTGTTCGGGGTATCACCGAACTGGTTGGGACAAGAGCAGAAGAGCTTCGTCCTGGTCTTCATCTGGCAATGGACTTCGAGCCCGATCACCATCTCGTACTTGTTTCTCAGCGTTTCTTGCAGCATTCGTGGTCTTTTAGTGTATCAACGGGGGTCGCTGTCGCGACGGTCCTTGAATGGGGGTTCTTCTGAGACGTTTTTTGCGGTGGGTCAAGCGGGGCCTCCTGGTGAGCCTCACCCTCGTGGTGATCCTCGGGGCGTGGCTCCTCCTCGGCCTGCCCGGTCGCGGCAAGGTGCGGGATCTGGCCCGCGACCTGCCCAGCGAAACCTCGGTGATGCGGCAGCGCGACCGCGAGGCGCGGGAGGCCGGTCGTAAGCCTCGCCGCCTGCAGAAGACGGTGCCCCTGCGCGCCATCTCCAAGAATCTGATCCACGCCGTGCTCTCGGCGGAGGACCCGAATTTCTTCGGGCATGAGGGGATCGACTGGGACGCGGTGATGGAGTCGATCGAAACCAACATCGAGAAGGGCCGCTACGCGCGAGGCGGCAGCACCATCACCCAGCAGCTGGCCAAGAACCTGTTCTTCACCACCCACAAGAGCCTGATCCGCAAGGTCCGCGAGGCCATCGTGGTTTCGTGGATGGAGCGCGATCTCTCCAAGAAGCGGATCATCGAGATCTACCTCAACGTGATCGAGTGGGGCGACGGCGTCTATGGCTGCGAAGCGGCGGCCCGGCGCTACTACGGCACGAGTTGCGCGTCGCTCGATGTCAACCAGGCGGCGGGACTTGCAGCCATGATCCCCTCGCCACGACGGATCAATCCGCGAACCAACCGGGCCCTCCACAACCGCGCCACCCGGAAAGTGCTGCGCCAGATGCGCTGGTCCGGTTACCTGAAACGAGACATCCGAGACATGGGAAGCGCTCCCGAGAGAGTCATCGCTGATGAAGATGGGCCGGAGCCGAGTGAGCCGGATGACCCGCCGACACCGACACCCGAGCCCGCGCCGACGCCTCTGCCTTCACCCGACACGCCCGAGCCCACGCCGGAGCCGACTCCGACGCTGAACCCCACTCTCGGCCTCGAACTCGGCCTCTCCCGGGCAAACGTGATCGAATTTCAACCGTGACCGCGCCCGCCGAAGACGCCGATATCGAGACCGCATCCGAGGGTTATGCGAAGCGCTTCGCTTCCCCGGTCGGCGTGTGGATGCTCAACGTTCAACGCGACATCACCCTCGACCTCCTCGCCGATGCGCAGGGCTCGAGCGTCCTCGATGTGGGGGGAGGGCACGGCCAGGTCGCGCCGGCCCTCAGCGCGAAGGGTCATCAAGTGAGTGTCCTTGCGAGCACCGCAGACGCGGTGTCTCTCAGCCTGCGTCCGGCGATCGACTCGGGCCGGGTGGCTCTGCTCAAAGGCGACCTCCGAAATCCGCCGGGCGAGGCCTCGTTCGACGTGGTCATCAGCTACCGACTGCTGGCCCACGCCCGCGACCTCAGCGGACTCATCGCCGGTTTCACCCGGGTCGCGAAACGCTCAGTCATCGTCGACTATGCGACCAGCCGCAGCTTCAACGCCGCGGCCGATCTCCTCTTCGCCGCGAAGAAGCGAGTGGAGGCGAACACGCGCCCATTCCTGGTCATGCGCGATGCCGATGTGGAGGCGCTTTTCCGTCAGCACGGCTTCGCCTTGCACGCGCGGCGACCCCAGTTCTTCTGGCCCATGGCGTTGCACCGCGCCTTGAAGGCCCCCGTGTTGTCCAGGACGCTCGAGGCCGTGGCCGCGGCGGTTGGCCTGCGGCGGATTCTGGGGTCACCGGTGATCGCGAGGTTCGATCGTGTCTGAACCCTGGGCCTTGCGCCTCTTCCGAAAATCCCCGCTCAAGCGCGACAAGGTGGCCGCCCTGCTTTCCGCCCTGGGCGAGGTCAAGGGGAAACGCTGCCTCGATCTCGGTTCGGACAACGGTGTGGTGAGCCTGCTCCTTCGCCAACAGGGCGGCTCGTGGGCTTCCGGGGACCTGACCGCGGAAACCGTCGAAGCGATCCGCGGCCTCGTCGAAACCGACGTCCATCTGGTGGAAGAGAATCGCCTGCCCTTCGCCAGCGCGGAGTTCGACGTGGTGGTGGTGGCGGACATGATCGAACACGTGGAGGACGAGGCGGCCTTCGTGGCCGAGATCGCCCGCGTGCTGAAGCCGGGCGGCCGGCTCATCGTCAACACCCCGCACGCCCGCAATACCGCCCTGCGGCGTCTGCGCCTGCGCCTGGGCCAGACCGACGAGAAACACGGGCACGTCCGCCCTGGCTACACCCGGGAGTCGCTCGGCGCCCTTCTTCGCGAGGACTTCGTGATCGACGAATCGTCCACGTACACCAAGGCCTTCTCCGAAACCGTCGACACCGCCATGCAGTGGGCGCTCGAGAGCCTGGGCAAGAAAGGCTCGAAGAAAGGCGTGGTGGTGACGGGCGGCGATCTGAACCGTCACGCGAAACTGTTCAAGGTCTACAGTCTGGTGTTTCCGTTCGTCTGGGGGTTCTCGCGGCTCGACGCGCTGCTCCCGGCAAACGACGGCTATCGCCTGCTGTTATCGGCCACAAGGAAAAACGCATGAGCGCGACCAACGACCTGTCCCTCTCCCTGGCCACGGAGCAGGATCTCCCCCAGATCCTGACCTTCATCAAGGCTCTTGCCGAATACGAACGTCTGGCCGACGCGGTGGTCGCCACCGAAGAAGGGCTGCGGGAATCGCTCTTCGGAGCGCGACCGTATGCGGAGTGCATCATCGCGCGCTTCGAGGGGAAACCCGCGGGTTTCGCTCTCTTCTTCCACAACTTCTCGACCTTCCTCGGTCGTCCCGGCATTTATCTTGAAGACCTCTTTGTGAACCCCGAGCTGCGCGGCAAGGGCATCGGCCGCGCCCTGCTCCAGCGCCTCGCCCAACTCGCCCTCGAACGCCACTGCGGCCGACTGGAGTGGTCGGTGCTCGACTGGAACGAGTCGGCGATCGGCTTTTACAAATCGATCGGAGCGGTGTCCCTCGACGAGTGGACGATCTTCCGCCTGCGTGGCGACGGCCTCAAGCAGCTCGCGGGAGGCGACTACCCCACGAAGCGCTGAATC
>JAGNNV010000032.1:4434-16143 GCA_017990495.1 Vicinamibacteria bacterium | reverse complement strand
CGAGTCGGCGATCGGCTTTTACAAATCGATCGGAGCGGTGTCCCTCGACGAGTGGACGATCTTCCGCCTGCGTGGCGACGGCCTCAAGCAGCTCGCGGGAGGCGACTACCCCACGAAGCGCTGAATCGTCAGCGGCCGGATTTGCGGAGGGCCTTGTCCTCGTACATCCGCTTGTCGGCGAGGCGGATGAGATCGGGCTTGGTGCCCGCGTCCTCGGGGTAGGTGGCGATGCCGATGGACGCGCCGATGCGGGCGTTGATGCCTTCCTCCTGAAGGAAGGTGTGGCCTTCGATCAGCTCCCGGAACTTCTCACCCAGCTGCTTCGCCGCGGCGGCGTCGGTCTGGGGCAGGATGATGACGAACTCGTCCCCTCCGTAGCGGGCCGGATAGTCGGTTTCCCGAACCGCGGTGCGCAGGAGGAACCCGACCTCGCGCAGGGCGTGCGAGCCGCGCAGGTGGCCGTGGGTGTCGTTGATCGGCTTGAAGTGGTCGAGGTCGATGAAGGCGATCGAAACCTGGCTCTTGTAGCGGTCGGAGAACTTCAATTCCCGCTCCAGCATCTGGTGGAAGAAGCGGTGATTGAAAAGCGGGGTGACCTCGTCGGTGATCGAGAGATCGCGCATCCGCTGCATCAGGTGCACGTTGTCGAAGGCGAGAGCGAGATGGGAGATCAAAGGCTCGAGCCGGACCTGGATCTCGATTTCGAAGGACTCCGGCCGGCGTGAACCGAGGGCCACCACTCCCAGCGCCTTGCCTCTGGCCACGAGAGGGAGGACCACGTACGAGCGGATCCCGTCCTCGAGCAGACGCATGTCCTCGATAAAGCGGTGCGAGTGCAGAAGATCCTTCTGCAGCACCGGCTTGCCTTCGAGAATGGCGTGACCGAGGCCGCTGCCCACGAGGGGAACGACCGGCCCCATGCCCCAGCTCTCCTCTGCGGGATGGGTGACCAGTTCGACGTAGTCCCCGCCGTCGTTGACGAAACCGCAAGCCAGGCGGTCGAACTCGAAAAGCCCGCGCATCTGTTCGGCGAAGGGCTTCACCACCGCGGCGAGGTCGGCGCCCGAAGTCAGGGCGGTGGTCAGCCGATTGAGTCGCTCGAGACGATGGGCCGCGGTGCGCATTTCCGCGTAGCGCCGGCTGGCATCGAGTCCCGAGCCGACGAGGCGCCCGAGGGCGGAAAGGAAGGCCTGGGGCGGCCGATCCGGCTGCTGAACCGAGAACACCAGCACACCGAACGTCTCTTCGAGCCCCATGAGCGGCGTGGCGGCGAGCCATCCCTCGCCCAGAGCTTCGGCCACCGACTGGCGGGTTTCCAGGCAAAGTCGCGCGAGGGTGAAGTGGGCGAGTCGTGTGGCCTCGTCGAGATGCCCGTACTCCGCCACCGCGTTGAGGCCCATGGCCCCCTGAAGCAAGCCGACCCCATGCGTGGCCCGGGTCGATTCGACCAGGGCGGACAGGCACCGGGTGAGATTGTCGGCTTCGTCGCGGTCCGCGGACAGGTTCTGCGCGACCGAACCCAGGACCTCGAAGAAGGGGGTCATGTTCGGCAGGGGATCGACGGTGGACATGGGCTTAAAGATCGGACGGGGAGGAAGGGATCTTATCGCTCTCGCGATCCAAGTTCGCGATCACGTCCCCGAAGGCGCCCTCGATCAGACGGCCACGCAGGGCGTCCTCAACGCTCAGGGCCATTTCCTCTTCCTGCGCCACGCGGAGGCGCAGGGCGAGAGATCCGGCCAGGGGTTTGGCCATGGGAAGAGCGCGGCCGGCCGAGACGGATGGCGCGATCTTGCCGTTGAGGGTGGCGCCGAGACGGTCGATCACCTTCTCGGCGGTGGCCCGGGCGGTGGTGTACTTGGCGGTCAGGATCGAGAGGATGCGCGGGTCGGCGTGGCCGATCACGCGCGAGCGGTAGATGGGTTCTCCGTTCGGAGCGCCGGGTACGTGGCCGGAATGCACCGCCGCGATCTCGGAATCGGCGAGGTCGGCCCAGGGGAAGGCTCGCCGACCCCCTTCCATCAGTTGGCGCACCAGCTGGTCGACGGGAGGCCCACCATCGTCGTAGACCGTGCCCAGGATCGAGCGCCCGAGCCAGGGAGCGAGAAAGAGAAAACGCTCCCCGTCGCGCGCTCCGATCGCCACCCCGGGCGAGAGGTCGTCCCGCAGGACCACGTTCACTCCGCGGATGAGCGGCGGCGAACCGCAGGTTCCGCCAAAGAGACGGGCCACGTTCTCGAGTTGCGCGCCGCTAGCGTTCACTATGGATCGGGCCCTGATCGTCAGGTCCTGGCCGCCCGGCTCGTCGACCGCCCGCAGCGCGAAGCCACCCGGCGCGGGTTCGCAGCTCAACAAACGGCAGCGATTGACGATCACCGCTCGCGCGGCAGAGGCGGCGTGAAGCAGGGCCATCAGCAGGCGCTCGGTGTGGGTGATCTGCGCGTCCTGCCACACAAACGCCGGGGATCCGGCGAAGGCGGGGCCGCACCGGGCCGAAGCCTCGGCGGAGCTGAGCCATCGCGAGGCGCCGAGATTCCGGTCGGGGCGGAGACCGTGGTTTCGATCGAACGACAAGACGTCGTTCAGCAGGCCGCCCATGAAGAACTTCGCGCGGTCGACGAGTCCGGTCGCGGCGATGGCGAAACTCAACGGACGAACCACTTCGGGCGCGACGCGCAGCAGGGCCCGCCGCTCGCGCACCGACTCGCGGAAACCCGCCACGTCGAGGCGTTGGAGATGGCGAAGGCCGCCGTGCGCGGTTTTCAGGGACGACCAGCTCGTGGCCTGGCCGAAGTCTTCGAGTTCCACGAGGGCGGCGGAGAGGCCGCGGGACGCCGCCTCCCAGACCACCCAGGCGCCGGCGATGCCGCCGCCAATCACGAGCACATCGTGTTCGCGATCTTGAAGCGCCTGCGGATCGCGTTTCACCCCCCGAGCTTACCGTTTGACCCGTGGACCCTTGGCGCGTAGGTTGCGCGAGCCATGAAGCGAATGATCGACCTGCGCTCGGACACCGTCACCCGCCCCACCGACGAGATGAGAAAGGCCATGGCCGCAGCCGAGGTGGGGGATGACGTGTTCGGCGAGGATCCCACGGCCATCCGGCTCGAGCAGACCGTGGCGGAAGGGCTTGGTTTCGAAGCCGCACTCTTCATGCCCACGGGCGTCATGGCCAACGAAGTGGCGATCCGCCTCTGGACCAGGCCCGGCGACGAAGTCCTCTGCGATGCGCACTCGCATGTCGTCGACTACGAACTCTCCGGCATGGCCGTGCTCTCCGGGGTCATTCCACGCACCGTGGTGACGGAGCGCGGACACGTGACGGCCTCGGCGGTTTCGGCCTCGAAGCGGCCGCGCACCTATTTCCGGTCCGAGGTCACTCTCCTGGTGCTCGAGAACACCCACAATCTCGCGGGAGGTACGGTCGCCTCCCCGACGGACATGAAGGCGAGCATCGACGCCGCCCACGCACTCGGAATGAAGGTCCACGTGGATGGAGCTCGGTTGTGGAACGCCGCGGTGGCCACCGGCTGCGCGCCGGGCGATCTGGTGCGCGGCGCCGATTCGGCCATGGTCACGTTGTCGAAGGGTCTGTGCGCGCCCGTGGGTTCCATCCTTTGCTCGAGCCGCGAGGCCATCGAGCGAGCCCGACGCTGGCGCAAACTCCTCGGCGGAGGCATGCGCCAGATCGGGCACCTCGCCGCCGCCGGCCTTCTCGCGGTGGAAACAATGGTCGACCGACTGGCCGAAGATCACGAGAAAGCCCGACGCCTTGCCGCTCTCGCCACGGGTTTGCCCGGGGCGCGGGTGGTCGAGCCCGAAACCAACATCCTCTTCGTCCACCTGGACTCACCCGTCGCCCAAGGGCTTTGCGACCGCCTTCAGGCCGACTCGATCCGCGTCTCGGTGATGGGAGACTCGGCGCTGCGCTTCGTCACCCACCGGGACGTCAGCCTCGATGATTGCGAGGCCGCCGGGGCCGCCCTGATTGCCGCCGTAAAGTCTTTGTAGTCAAAGGCTCAAACGACCGGGAACTGTGACGAAACTGTGACAGACATCCCTCTCCATAGTCTCTAGACTTCAATGCATGTTGGCTAGCTCGACCAGTTCTCATTCCGACGTTCCGGCGTTCGGCCCTTCCGACGTTCCCGTGCAGGAAGCACAGGTGTCCCTGCGGATGCTGATCGCGCCTTTCGCTCAAGCCCAGGATGATCGCGCCTGGGGACAGGTGGTTTCGACCTTCGCTCTGTTTCTCATCGGTTGGGCGGCCACGGCGTTTTCCGTGACCGAAGGCTGGGGCATTCTTCCGACTCTGCTCTTCGCGCTGCCCACCGCGGGCTTCGTGGTCCGCCTGTTCATCGTCCAGCACGATTGCGGCCACGGTTCGTTCTTCAGTTCGAACAAGATGAACGACGCGGTGGGTTCGGCCATCGGCGTGCTCACGATGATTCCCTACAGCTACTGGCGGAAAACCCACGCCATCCATCACGCCACTTCGGGCAACCTCGATCGACGCGGCTTCGGCGATATCGACACCATGACGGTGCAGGAATATCGCTCGTTGTCCCTGTGGCGACGTCTCGCCTATCGCTTCTACCGCAGCCCTCCCGTGCTGCTGGGCCTCGGGCCCTTCTATCAGTTCATCCTGAAGCATCGCTTCCCCTTCGATCTGCCCTTCACCTACAAGAAGGAGTGGACGAGTGTGGTGGTGAACAACCTGGCCCTCCTCGTGCTCTTCGGCGGACTTTCCGCCGTGCTTGGATTGAAGACGGTCCTGCTCGTCCACCTCCCCATCGTTCTCATCTCCGGCACCGCCGGGGTGTGGCTCTTCTATGTGCAGCATCAGTTCGAAGAGACCTATTGGGATCGCGACGGTTCGTGGACGGTCGACCGCGCCGCCTTCGAAGGCAGTTCCTACTTCCATCTCCCCCGCATCCTCCAGTGGTTCAGCGGCAACATCGGCTTCCACCACATCCATCACCTGGCCATGAAGGTGCCCAACTACCGGCTGCAGGCCTGCTTCGAGTCGAGCCCGCGGCTGCAGCAGGCCCATCGCCTCACGCTCCTGTCCAGCCTGCATTGCGCCTCTCTCGGGTTGTGGGACGAGGAGCACCGCAAGCTCGTTCCCTTCTCGGCCGCGCGAAAGAGCTAGAGCGACGAGCGGGAAGCCCGGCCTCAGGCCGGGGGCTGAAGCAGTTCGACCAGTTCTTCGCGCGTGAAGGTCTTGGCTAGACCCGGCTCGTCCGCCTGCAGCACATCGTTGGCGAGCGCCCGCTTCCGCTCGATGATGGCGGAGATCTTCTCCTCGAGCGTGCCCTCGGTCACCAGCTTGAACACCTGCACCGGCCGCTTCTGGCCGATGCGATGGGCCCGATCGGTCGCCTGATCTTCGCGGGCCGCGTTCCACCAGCGGTCATAGTGGATGACCACCGAACCGCCCACCAGGTCGATGCCGGTGCCTCCCGCCTTCAGGCTGCCCACGAACACGCGGCAGTCAGGATCATTGTTGAACCGGTCGACCAGGGCGCCCCGGTCGCGGCTGGCCCCGGTGAGGGTGACGAAACCGGTCGAGGACTCGCGCAGGTGGCGCTCGAACATCTCGACCATGCCCAGAAACTGCGTGAACACGATCACCTTCTGACCGCTGCCCAGACTTTCGTCGAGAAGTTCGCAGAACAGATCCCACTTACCCGAAGCGAACTGCCGATATTCGGGAGCACGGTCGAGGGCGAGGGCGGGATGATTGCAGATGCGCTTCAGCAGGTTGAGCAGCGCGAAGATGTGGATGTAAGGAACCGGCTCGGAACCCTCACGGATCTGCTCGAGCAGCCTGGGCGCGCGGTCGGAGAGGGCCTGGCGATACAGGGCCTTCTGCTCCTCCGAGAGGCCGCAGGCGCGCAGGTCGGTGGTGAGTTCAGGCAGTTCTGAGAGCACCGCCGACTTGAGACGGCGCATGACGAAGGGACGCAGGAGCCGCTGCAGTTCATCCAGCCGGCGCGGGGGCACACCCGGCGCGCCGCCGAACCGCCGGGTGAAGGCCTCGTCCGTGCCCAGGTACTCCGGGAGCACGAAATCGAAAAGGGTCTTCAGGTCGGCAAGCTCGTTCTCGATGGGTGTGCCGGTGAGCCCGAGTCGCATCCTTGGCCGTAGTTGCAGGGCAGCTTGATGGGCCCTGGTGCCGCTGTTCTTGATCTGCTGCGCTTCGTCGAAGACCGCGGCCGCGAAGGGCGTCCTTGCGAGCAGTGCGATGTCACGCCAGAGAATCCCGTACGAAGTAATGGTGACCGAGCCCTTTGGAAAGTCAGGGTTCCGTCTTTGCGTGCCGTGATGGACCTGCACGGGAAGGCTCGGCGCATGGGCGCGCAATTTGTCGCGCCAGTGGCTGACCACGGACGTGGGGCAGACGACCAGGAAGGGCGCCTCGACAGAAAGCTGATCACGGAGCGCCACAAGGAAGGCCATGGCCTGATGGGTCTTGCCCAGGCCCATCTCGTCGCAAAGGAGCCCGCTCAACCCATGTTCCCAGAGGAAGCCCAGCCATTCGAGTCCCAACTGCTGATAGGCGCGCAGGGGCGAGGTAAGACCTTCGGGCGCGCGCAATGGGGCAGTGGCCCGGCCCTCGATGAGCCGCTCCAGCCGGGATTGCGCTTCGCTCGCCCCGGGCTCGAGACGAACATGGGCGCCGCGGGGAGCAGTCATCCGCAGCAGTTCGAGCGGGGAGATGGAAACCCGGCCATCCGCGCGCAGCGCGCCATCCTGTCTCGCCCGAAGCCGGTCGATATCCGCGAAAGCGGGAGCGGAAAGGTCCACGCTGCCGCCCTCGATATCGAAACGGGTGCGCCTCTCCTCTCGCGCCTGCAGCAGCTCGTTCAGCGAGACGAACCCCTGGCCCACGGCATAGCTCAAGTTGAGCCAGTACGCACCGCCCTCGATAGAGGCGCCGGTGATTTCGATGGCGTCGTATTCCTCGAATACCTGGAGAACGGCCGGGGCTCCGGCGGTCTTCTCATCCGGCGGGAGAGCCAGGGTCGGCAACGCGCTCTTCGCCAGCTGCATGGCGACCGGGGCCATGAACTTGCGTTCACTGCCCGGAGTCTCCATCTCCGCGAGCACGCCCACGGTGGGGAGGTAAACAAGGCGGCCGTAGCGGAACAAGCGCAGGGCGGGGCTTGCCAGCAGTCTCGCTTCACCGAGGGCCTGAAGACCTTCGATGCCCGGCCGGACGTCGAGGTCCAACCGGGTCTCGGGTTTCACCGCCAGCAGCGAGCGCAGGGGGATCGGTCGGATCGCCGCATCGGGCGAGCGATCGCCGAGGAGCCGAAGCACCGCTTCAAGGCTCTGGTGAGGCAGACGAACACGCAGGGTCAAAGCCCCTTCGACGGTGAACACAAGCCACGGAAAGCCGCCGGTCAAATCGATGGCGAGAATGAAGGCGCCCTGATCCCCGTGCTCGCGCACGCAGTGGTACGCAAGACGATGCCACAGACTGGCTTCGAAGCTCTGCCGCTGGGTGCGCGATCCCATTTTGTTGAGCATCGTTTCCTGATCGGTGGTCTGCATGTCGCGCAGCCGGGCGAGAAGGCGCGCCCGCTGGTGATTTCGCGGGCCTCCGAGGTCGCAGCGATCAGCCAGGCGTTGAAGCTCGACGTTCCCGCCCTCGGCGTAGGCAAGCGCTTCACCACCAGGGCCGGCGATTCGATATCCACCCTCGACCGGTTCGATGGGGGTGTGCTCGCAAGGCTGCGGCTGGTCGTTTTGCAGGACGCGCGCGATCCGGCCCCAGAAGGAGGCATCAAGCGCTTCCCCGAAGAGACGTTTCCCCGCGGTGTTCCGGAATGCCCGGGTGAGATCCCTGAGCTCATCGACGTGGCCGCAGCGCCGGTTTTTCGGGCGCTGGTACCAGGTCCGGCAGGTGCAGACGGCGAGAGGAGCCGCGCGCGGCGGCTCGACGAGGATGGCGATGCCGGGCTCCGGATCGTCCTCCCTGGGGATGAGGGCGCCTCCATCGCGGTGAACCTCGAGCAGACTGAAATCGGCGCTCATGATGGGGCGCGGCCTCGCGAATCGGGCACGAGGGCTTCGTTGCTGCTCAGAGCAGGCTGCGCAACGAGGCCGCGAGGGTCGCGGCGTTGCCTTCGTCTTCGTGCTTGAAGAAGATCCAGGCTTCCGACCAGGGCTGCTCGCGGATGCGGGTCAGCCAGGCCTTAAGGTCGGCCTCGGTGTAGTCGGTCCGGCGCAGACGGAAGTAGCCCCAGTCCGTGGTGGGAAGGACAGGCGGACCCAGTTCGCCGGTTTTCTCGTCGGTCTCCGATGCAGCGAGAGTGGCGTGACCTTTCTTGAGCAGGGCGTAGGTCTCGTCGTCGAACCACGACGCGTGTCGGAACTCGAAAGCCGCGCGCGTCCCCTCGGGCAGCAGGGCCAGAAAACGGTCGAGCTTGTCGAGGTCCTTGCGCATCCAGGGCGGAAGCTGGAACAGGATGGGACCACGCTTGGGGCCGAGGCTTTCCGCGGATTTCAGGAAGTACTCGACCTCGGAGGCGCAGTCCTCGAGCTTCTTGATGTGGGTGATCTTCTGCGGGGCCTTCAGAACGAAGGCGAAATGTTCCGGAGTGTCGTTCGCCCACTTCGCGAGCAGTTCGGGTTTGGGCATCCGATAAAACGTGTTGTTGATCTCAACCGTCTCGAATCGCTCGGCGTAGTAGGCGAGCATCCCGTCGTCCTTGAACTTCTCGGGATAGAAGCTCCCCTTCCATTCCTTATAGGCGAAGCCACTGGTGCCAACCCTGATACGCATGGTTCAGAACCTACCGCAACCTGGCGCGGGCCGCGCGTAACGAGACTCGCACCGCGGCGGGGGCGGTTCCTCCGCGGGCGGCTTTCGCGGCCACCGCCTTTCTGGGATCGAAGAAATCCTTGATCCGGCTGGCGATCTTCGGATGTTTTCCCTGCAAGGTGGCGCGGGCGACCTCGCGCAGCGGAATATGCGCCTTCACCGCGTCCGCCACCATCGAGCCCACCATCCCGTGAGCTTTTCGGAACGGGACACCCTCGCGGGCGAGGGCCACGGCGAGGGACGCCGCCATCATGCCTTCAACCGACGCCGCCTTGTTCATGACCGCGGGGTTCAAGGTGAGACCGCGCACCACTCCCGCGGTGACGGTCACCGAGGGCAACACGGCGTCGAGCGCATCGAAGACCGCTTCCTTGTCTTCCTGGAAGTCCTTTTGGTAACTCACGGGAACGCCGGTGGTGAGCGCGAGGATTCGCACCACGGCGCCGGTGGTGCGGGCCGCCTTGCCCCGCACCAGTTCCATGGAGTCGGGATTCTTCTTCTGCGGCATCAGGCTGGAGCCGGTGGTGAAGGCCTCCGGCAGAGTGAGAAATCCGTAGGGCAGGGACGAGTAGTGAATCAGGTCCTCGGCGAGACGTGACAGATGGGCCTGAATCTGGGCGAGGGCGAACACGAACTCGGCGGCGAAGTCGCGATCGGAAATGGCGTCGAGGGCGTTCTCCGAAACCGCGGTGAAACCGAGAGCGCGGGCCAGGGCCTCGCGCTTCAAAGGCAGGGCGGTTCCGGCCAGAGCCCCGGACCCGAGGGGCAGGACGTTGACACGTTTGCGCGCATCACCCAGTCGTTCGAAGTCGCGCACCAGGGCCCACGCGTGCGCTCCGGCCCAATGACCGAAGGTGATGGGCTCGGCCTCGCGGGTGTGGGTGTATCCGGGCATGGGGAGCGCGGCGCCCTGAAGTCCGCGCGCAACCAGGGCAAGGACGAGGTCCTTGAGCCGCGGGCGCAGGTCGTCAATGGCCCCGCGGATGAAGAGACGCAGCGCGGTGACCGACTGTTCGTTGCGACTGCGACCGAGGTGGCCCTGACCAGCGAGCGGGCCGATCTCCTCCTCGAGCCGCGTTTCGACGAAGGAGTGGACGTCCTCAACGTCGATGTCCGCATAGGCGGGCTCGGCTTCGTAGCGGGCGAGAACGCGGGCAAGACCCCGGTCGAGCTTCTTCGCGTCCTTCTCCGGCAGCGCCCGGCATTGACCGAGGGCCAGCGCATAGGCGCGCGAAGCCGCGATCTCCTCGCGGATCAGCCGCCGATCGAACGGAAACGACCGGTTGAACTGCCAGAAGAGTCGATCCGGCTCGGCGTCGTAATTGCCGCCCCACAATTTAGTCATATTGGAATGCTAAACGGGCCGATGGGCGACCACCATGCGGGCTAGCGAAAACGCGGAGGCCGCAGGCTCGCACACCGATCGCTTCGACCGCTTCGCAGCACAGACCACCCTCAGCGACCGGTTCGGACTGTGGCCTACGCCGGTTTTCAACTACGTCCTGTAATGGGCGTTGATGTCGACGTAGGACTTGGTCAGGTCGCACATCCACATCGACTCAGTCGCGTCTCCCGCGTGGAGGTCGACCACCAGGCGGCCGGGATCCTTGAGCATCTCCGCGTGAGCGGCCTTTTCGTCGTAAACCCGCGCCGCGCCACCTTCGCACACGAAGATGTCGCCAATGTGGATATCCACCTTGCCGATGTCAAAGGCGATCCCGGCACGGCCGGCCGCGGCGATGATGCGCCCCCAGTTCGGATCGCCGCCATGCAGCGCCGTCTTCACCAGGGGTGAGTCGGCGATGGTGCGGGCGACGCGCAGAGCGTCATCCTCGGTGCGAGCGCCTTTCACCACCACTTCGGCGATGCGCTGAACTCCCTCGCCGTCACGAATCATCATCAAGGCGAGGTCGCGACACACCTCGCGAAACGCGTCGCGCAACACGTTGTACGCGGGGCCCGGTCCGGTGATGGGCGCCGCGCCCGCGGCGCCGTTGGCGAGGACGATGGCCGTGTCGTTGGTCGAGGTGTCGGAATCAACAGTGATGCGGTTGAACGTGGGGCCCACCGCGTCGAGCAGCGCCTGGTCGAGCATGGACCGGTCGATGGTCGCATCGGTGGTGAAGAACGCGAGCATGGTGGCGTGCAGGGGCGCGAGGCTAGGCGCGATCATCCCGGCGCCCTTGGCCATGCCGCCCACCGTGACCGAGACCCCGCCCAGGTCGACGGTGCGCGACGACTCCTTGGGCTTCGTGTCGGTGGTCATGATCGCGCGCGCGGCCGCCCCGCCGCCTTCCTTCGACAGGCCGGAGACCGCCGCGAGAACTCCTGCGCGCATCTTGTCCATGGGCAGGTTCACGCCGATGACGCCGGTGGAGCAAACGAGGACTTCGGTGACCGGACACCCGAGCGCACCCGCGGCAATTGCCACGGTCTCACGAGCATCGGCGAGACCCTGCACACCGGTGGCGGCGTTGGCGCAGCCGGCGTTCACAACCACGGCCCGGGCGCTGCCGTGCTTCAAGTGATCCGCGGAGACGAGGACCGGGGCGGCCTTGGCGAGATTCGTAGTGAATACACCCGAGGCTACACACGGCCGGTCGGAAACCAGCAGAGCGAGATCGGTACGGCCGGCCTTGATGCCCGCCTCCACCGCCGCCGCGCGAAACCCGCGTGCGGCAGTAACTCCGGAACTCATTCGTTGAGCCGGGGGGCCGCAAAGTGCTCAGCCCCCCAGACCCCCGCGCTGCGGCCGAAGTGACAAACGAGCGCAGCGACTTTGCTCTGGAGTGGATCCGCCCAGCGGATCCGCTCAGGAATTCGGCCTACGCTAGTCACGCTTCGCATCGGTTGTTTCTCCTGAAGCAGGCAATTCG
>JAGNNV010000032.1:0-4334 GCA_017990495.1 Vicinamibacteria bacterium | reverse complement strand
CGGCCGAAGTGACAAACGAGCGCAGCGACTTTGCTCTGGAGTGGATCCGCCCAGCGGATCCGCTCAGGAATTCGGCCTACGCTAGTCACGCTTCGCATCGGTTGTTTCTCCTGAAGCAGGCAATTCGCCGACTACGGCGTCGAGGGCGGTGAGGAACTCGCGGATTTCCGCGGGCTTGATCACAAGAGGCGGCAGCAGGCGCAGGACCTTTTCCCCCGCCTTGATGGTGAGGATGCCCTTGGCCTTGAGACCTTTCACCACGGCCGATGCATCGCCCTTGAACTCGACGCCCTGCATGAGACCAAGGCCCCGCACATCCACGATCTGATTCTTGTGCTTGCGCTGGAGCTTCTTGAGGCCCTTGCGCAGCTGCTCGCCCTTCTTCGCCACCGACTCAACGAAACCCGGGGTGGTCAGCCGGTCGAGGATGGCGTTCGAAGCCGCGGCGCACACCGGATTGCCGCCGAAGGTCGAGCCGTGGTCGCCGATGTGGAGCTTCGCAACGTGAGCCTCGGCGAGGAGGGTGGCTCCCATGGGCAGACCGCCGCCCAGGGGCTTGGCTACAGTGAGGATGTCGGGGGTGATGCCCGCGTGTTCGTAGGCGAACATCTTGCCGGTGCGGCCGAAACCGCACTGGATCTCGTCCACGATCAAAAGCGCGCCACGTTCGGTGCAGATCTTCCGCAGGCCCTGCAGGAATTCGTTCGACGCGGGGCGCAGGCCGCCCTCGCCCTGCACCGGCTCGATGAGCACCGCGGCCGTCTTCGGGCCCACGCGCTCGGCCACCGCGGCGAGATCGCCCCAGGGCAGAAAGCCCGTGTCGGGCAGCAGCGGCGCGAAGGGCTCGCGATACTTGGGCGTCCAGGTCAGGGACAAAGCCCCCATGGTGCGGCCGTGAAACGAGCGCTCGAAGGCGAACAGCTCGGTGCGTCCGGAGTCGTTGCCGACGCGACGGGCGAACTTGATGGCAGCCTCCACCGCCTCGCTGCCCGAGTTCGAAAAGAAGACCTTCGACGGAAACGACATCTCCACCAGACGCTGGGCCAGACGCGAGGTCGGCTCGGAGTGGTAGAGGTTGGAGATGTGCATGAGCTTCCCCGCCTGATCGCGGATCGCCTTCACCACTGCGCGGTCTCCGTAACCGAGGCCGTTCACCGCGATGCCCGCGCAGAAATCGAGGAACCGACGATCATCGCTGGTCCAAAGCGTGGAGCCTTTGCCTTTGACCAGGGTGATGTCCCGGTCATACAGGGGAAGGAGTGCCTGACTCATGTTCGTTTCGCCAACTTTCATTTGATGGAAATCGAGGTTCCGGGGAAGCCGTCCGACAGACGCGCGCGGCCCGCGATGATCACACTGGGAATGCCGGACCGGGCGGCATCAAGAGCCATGCGGACTTTCATGGCCATGCCCCCGTGGATCGAACCGTCTTTCGTGCGCGCCTCGATGGCCGCTTCGTTCAGTTCGCTCACCGGGCCGCCATCGAGATTCACGCCGTCCACGTCGGAGAGGAACACCAGCGTCTCCGCTCCGATGCGGCGCGCGATCCACTGCGCCGCTTCATCCGCGTTCACGTTCACCGTCTCGCCCGAAGGTCCGCTCGACACCGGAGAAATCACGGGGAGGAGCTTCGCCGCCCACAGGGCCTCGAGGATCGCGGGATCCACCACCTCGGGTGTTCCCACCCGGTCGAGGCCCGGAACGAGGGACGCGCGGATCAGTCCGCCGTCGCGGCCGGAGATTCCCACCGCGGGCACGCCAGCCTGCGTCAGGCCGGAGGCCAGGGCCTTGTTCGTGGAGCCGCTCAGGATCATCTCCACAACTTCCATGGCCGCGGGAGAGGTCTGACGTCGGCCATCGACGAACCTGGATTCGATGCCGAGCTTTTCGAGCATCCGCTCCACTTGACGTCCGCCACCGTGAACCAGGGCCACTTCGCCGTCGAAGGCCGCGATCTCGCGCGCGAGCGGAGCGAGGAGTCCGGGGTCTTCAAGGGCTGGTCCGCCCACTTTGTAGACGCGCCGCGCCCGCGCCATCAGAGAAGGCCGTCCGTCTCGTCGAATCCCATGGCCACGTTCATGTTCTGGATGGCCTGACCGGCCGCGCCCTTCACCAGATTGTCGAGCGCGGATACCACGATGGCGCGACCGGGCGCGCCTTCATGGACGGACATGAGGCAGAGATTGGTGTGGTTGACGTCCTTGAGCCTCGGTGCTTGATCCACCACCCGAACGAAGGGCGAAGCCTCGTAGAAGTCGGAGAGCGCCTTTCGAAGTTCATCGACAGGACGCGTGGTCCGCACGTAGGTGGCGGACAGGATGCCGCGCTCGATGGGAAGCAGATGGGGTGAGAAGGTGAGCATGGGACGCGTACCCGTGCTTCGCTCGATCGTCTCCTCGATCTCCCCGATGTGACGGTGCTTGCGGCCCTGGGAGTAAATCGAAAGACTTCCGTCGACTTCGCAGAAAAGGAGATCCTCGCGCAGGGAACGCCCGGCTCCGGACGCGCCACTCTTCGCGTCGACGATGATGTCCGTGGGCTCCACAAGACCGCTCTTGATCAGGGGCAGGAGCGGCAACATCACCGAAGTGGCGTAGCAGCCGGGATTCGAGATCAATCGCGCCCCCACGAGGTCGCTCCGAAAGACCTCGGTCAGGCCAAAGACGGCCTGAGAAAGCAGCTCCGGCGCGCCGTGTTCGTGGTCGTACCAGAGCTTGTAGCTTTGAGGCGTCTTCAGCCGCAGATCGCCCGAGAGGTCGATGATCAGAGCCTGAGGGCGCGCCTCTCGCACCTTGCGGACGTAGCCCGCGGACGTAATGTGGGGCAGGCAGAGGAAGTAGACGTCAGCCTCCCGGTCGAGGCCATCCTCGTGCGGGATATGAGGGGCGGTGGAGCCGGTTGAGAACTCCACGCTGGCGTGGGAATGCCGGCGAAGCCAACGGATGAGTTCGCGGCCCGAGTAGCCGGACCCGCCGAATATTCCGACCTTGACCTTGGTCCTTGTAGGTGCGCCCAAATCCTGTGTCTTATGACCTCGTGACGGTGCGAAGACCTAGCCCGCAGCCTAGAACATCGGTCGGGATACCGTAACCTCGAAGGTCACCGACTTGGGCGAGCCGAAGAGCTTGTAGTCGCGGGTGTAGGTGCAAGAAACGGTACGGAGGCCACCGATGCCGCCCGCCGAAGTCACCGAGCAGGTCTCCGGATCGAGATAGGGCAGGAGTTCGGACTCCGCCACCGCAGCCTTCACCGCGGCCATGGCCCGTTCATCGCCGTTCTTGTTTGGGGGAAAACTGCCGGCGATGGTGGTCAGGCGATCTTCGAACTGATAGTTCTGCCAGTAGATCGGTCCGATGTTGGCGGCGGCCACGGCCAGGGCGATCACCACGATCAGACCGATGATGCTGCCGACCTGTCCCTCGCCACGTTCGTTCTTTCTGGTTGGACTGATTTTCATGGGAACTCCTTGTTCGAAAAGCGCGCCGAGACTACCTGATGACGTGGAAGAACCGCGACCAGCGGGTTCGCCCGAAGGCGGAGAGGGTGTCCTTGACCCACTGGAAGGATGCGCCTCGGGTGTATTCGTCGCGGGACGCCTCATAGGACCAGTACACCACCACCGCCCGGCCCTTCACCTGGGAAGCCGACAGGGTTCCCCAAAAGCGGCTGTCGCGGCTGTTGTCGCGATTGTCGCCCATCATCATGAGCTGACCTTCGGGGATCTTCTGCGGTCCGGAGTTGTCGCGGATGTCCTCGCCGTAGAGGCCATAGTCGGGGTCGGTGCGCTTGAGCGGGGGCTCCAGAAAATGCGCGTAGGGCTCGGTCAGCGCGACACCGTTGATGAGGACCTGTTTGTCCTGAATCTCGAAGGTCTCGCCGGGCAGGGCGATGACACGCTTGATGAAGTCGCGGGTGGGATCCTCGGGGAACTTGAACACGAGCACATCGCCGCGACGGATTTCACGCTTCGCGAAAAGGACATCCTCGATCCACCCCAGAGTGGGAGAAAACACCTGCTTGTCGACCAGCAGGTGATCGCCGATCAGCAGATTGGGCTCCATCGAGCCCGTGGGGATCTTGAAGGCCTGGAAGATGAAGGCCCGCACGAACAGAGCAAGGATGACCGCGCCCACGAGCATTTCGAGATACTCACGGGCCACAGACTTGGTGGGAGGATGGGCGGCAGCCGCCGGTGAACCGGTGGTTTCGGGAGCTTCTTGGGCCAAGACCCCCTAAGGATAGTTCGGGCGGGGCCGTCAACTAAACCCCCGTCCGGACGCGAGGTGACGAAGGACACCTCGGAGGGAGGGTCAGTCCCGCAGTTTTCCGAGGCT
>JAGNNV010000216.1 GCA_017990495.1 Vicinamibacteria bacterium | reverse complement strand
CCGCATCCCTGAGTGTCGTCGAGATGCAGGGCTGGTCGCGGGCCATGCACTGGGCGGACACAGGACTCACCTGGGTGAATCCTTCGCCGAACCTGCGTTCCGCCGCGGCCTGCCTCGCCTATCCCGGTACCTGCCTGCTCGAGGGCACGAACGTCACGGAAGGGCGGGGTACCGATGCGCCTTTTCTCAAGGTCGGCGCGCCCTGGCTCAAGGCCCACGAATTGGCGAGGGCGATCCGCGTCCCCGGCTTCGCCTGCGAGCCCACCACCTTCACCCCGCTCGCCTCGTCCGCGGCCCCTCGTCCCAAGCACCTCGACGTGTCATGCGCCGGGCTCGATATCCGCGTGACCGACCCGGTGAAGGCGCAGGCGTATCGCCTTGGCGTCACTCTGCTCGTGGAGATGAAGAAGCGTCATCCCGAGTTCGAGTGGCTGCGCGATGGCAGCGGCTTTGATCGACTGGTGGGAACAAGGACGCTCCGAGCCGCCATCGATCGAGGGGACAGCGCGGAAACCATCGTCGCGGCTGACGCTCAGGCCATCGCCCGGTTCCGCCGGTCGCGCTCGGCCTCGCTCCTCTACTGAGTGGCGGGGGCCGTTTCGACGGGCCGGTTCTCCCGGGTCACCGAACTGACCGCGAGGCCGACCGCGAAGGTCACGGTAGCGCCCACGAAAACGTTCCAGGTCCAGGCGATGCCCGGCGTTCCGAAGATCCGCGGTGAGAACAGGCCGAAGGACAGACTGACGATAAGGCCGGAGAGCATGCCGATCATCGTTCCCGTGGTGTTGGCCTTCGTGGTGAAGAGTCCGAGGGCGAAGGCGCCCACCGTGGGTCCGGAGGCGTAGCCGAGCGCGGCGAGTCCGGCCTGCAGCGCCGACTCCACATTCCTGGCCATGCCCGCCACGCCCATCTGAAGCACACCCCAGAAGATGGTGAAGCGCTTGGCCAGGCGGAGTTGCTTGGCTTCGCTGGCTTCCGGCTCGACGTAAGGCACGTAGAAGTCGCGCAGGGTGGCCGAGGCCATGGAGTTGAGCGAAGGCGAGAGCGCGGCGGCCACGATGGCGGCCAGGATCAGACCGGTGAACACACCCGGCAACTCGTTTCCCACGAAGGTCGGGAGGATCTCATCGGCGCGGGCGAACTTGCGGCCGTCGTAGAAGGCCCAGAGTAGGATGCCAAGGGCGAGGAAAAGGACGAACTGGGCGAAGACCAGAAAACCCGAGAGGATCAGGCCGATCTGAGCGTCCTTCTGCGACTTCGCCACCAGGAAACGTTGTACCAGGTAGTGATCGGTGCCGTGGGTGGCGATGGTGAGGAACATGCCGCCGATGACGCCCGCCCAGATGGTGAAAGGATCGTGCACATCGAACGAGGTGTTGAGGAACGTGAGTTTCCCGGCGGCGGCCGCCTTCTCGAATGCACCCATGACCCCGCCGGGCAAAGCGTTCGCCACCGCCACGAAGCAGACGATGGCTCCAAACAGATACACGAACATCTGGATGGAGTCGGTCCAGATGGTGGCGATGACCCCGCCCTCCTCGGTGTAGAGGATCATGGCCACGCCGAGGGCGAGGATGCACCACCATTCATTAATGCCCGCGGCCACGGAGAGAACGAGGGCGGCGGCATGCAACCTGATGCCGTCGCCCAGCGTGCGCGAAAGCAGGAAGATCCCTGACGAGGTGGCCCGCACCGCTCCGCCGAATCGTTTCTGGAGGATCTCGTAGGAGGTGAAGATCTCGCCGCGGAAATAGGCGGGCAGGAACAGAAAGGAGACGATCAGCCGGCCGATGACGTAGCCGAAAACCAGCTGGAGGAAGGTGAAGTTGCCGTTGTAAGACGTGCCGGGCGCGCCGATGAAGGTGAGAGTGCTCGTCTCGGTGGCCACGATGCAGGACGCCACCGCCCACCACGGCACACTCTTGCCTCCGAGGAAGTAGCCGCGCACGCCTCCGCTGTGACGGCGACCCAGCCAGGTGCCGAAGGCGGTGATGCCGACGATGTAGGCGACGAGGACGAGGACGGCGGAAAGCGGGAGTTGCAAGCGTCCGAGAATATGTCAGTCGGGGCCGGCCCGGGCCGCCTCCCGGTTCAGACGCTGTGTTTCACCACGACCAGGGTGGCGTCGTCGTCGAACGGCCGCTGGAGGCCGAAGGCCTCGCACTCCTTGAATACCGCGGCCAGGATCTCCCCGGCCGGCCGGGCGAGGTTCCGGCGTACCGTTTCGATGAAACGCGCCTCGCCGTAGAACTCATCGGCGCTGTTGCGGCGTTCGAGGATGCCGTCGGTGCACATGACCAGACACGCCCCCTGGGGCAGGATGGCGAGGCCGCGTTTGAATCGCACTTCGGGCAAGGGCCCGATCACCGTGCCGCCCACGTTGAGGCGCTCGGCCGAGTCCTTCGAGACGATGAGCGGGCTCGGATGGCCGGCGTTCACGTAGGTCAGGGTTCCGTCCCTCTCGAGTTCGGCGTAGAAGACAGAAATGAACTTGCTCGACAGCGTGCTCTCGTGAATCACCCGGTTGAGGCGCTGGAAGACTGAGGCGATGCGCAGGTCTTTCTCAAGGCCCATACGCAGGCCGATGACCACATCGCGCACCAGAAGGGCGGCCGGCAATCCGTGTCCCGAGGCATCGCCGATGGCTATCCCCAACACCTCGTCGGACAACGCGTTGCGATAGTCGAAGAAATCGCCGCCCACCTCCTCGGCCGGATGGGAGCGCTGGGCCATCTCGAAGGGCGGAAACGAGGGGGCCACATCGGGCAGCAGGCTTGCCTGGATTTCCGCGGCCTCGCGCAGTCCGCCCTGCAGGCGCTCCTCCATCAGCCGCGACGAAAGGGCGGCGCGCAGGGTGTTGAGCGTGAAGTCGATCTCTTCGGTCTGGAATCCCTCGCCGAGCGAGAAGACGTAGACGTATCGCCGCGGGCGTCGCCCCACCACGCAGGCAGCGAAGGCCTTGCCCGCTCCATAGGGCCTGGCCGCGGCCAGAGTGAGAGGATCGGTGTGCAGAAAGACCCGGTGCTGCAGGACCTGAGTGAGCGGGGTCTGATCGGGGGACAAGGTGTCGAACGCCCCCTTGTGCGGTTCGCCGAGTTGCTTCGAGAGACGGAAGCCCGACGGTCTTTCCATGTAGAGCAAGGCGGACTTGAAGCGAAGGGGCTCGGCCAGTTCGCGGTAGACGCCATCGAGGAAGGCTTCCACCAGGCGTCTGGCGGTGCGCGCCTTCTCGATGGACCGGAACAGGGCGTCGAGGCGTCGGTAAAGATGTTTGGCTTCGAGTCGGGGCGCCGCAGCGGGGTCGTTCGGGGGAGTGTTCATCCTTACTTGATCGGGTCCTGCTTCACGACCGAGGTCTCGACGGGGAGGTCGGTCAGACGGCTCCACTCGTCCCATGAGCCGTCATACATGCGCGCCTCGATGCCGAGGCGCTTGGCCGCGAAGTACACCAGGGTGGCCTGTTGTCCGGTGTGGCAGTAGCTCACCACGCGATCGCCCGACTTGACTCCGGCGGCCTTGAAGATCTCCGCGACCTCCGCTTCGGACTTCATCTTGAGGCTGTCGTCGGCGAGGCTCCGGAAAGGGATGTTCGAAGCGCCAGGGATACGTCCGGCGCGCGGGGTGGCGCCCGGATTGGCGCCGCTGAAAAACTCGGGCATGCGCGAGTCGATGATCCGGACGCCCGGCGTGGAGATCACCGAGCGCACGTCTTCGGCCGAGGCCACCAGCTCGGGCCGGGCCTTCGCCGTGATCCTCCCGGGAGATCGTGGCGCGGGCGTCAGCGCGGTGACCTCGCCGCCCAAAGCCTTCCACGCGGGCATGCCGCCATCGAGGACGGAGGTGATGTCGCCAAGGCCGGCGGCGTCAAGGCTGAAGTAGACGCGCGTGGTCGGAGAAATCAGATCGGAGCCGAAGTACACCACCACGCGGGAGTCATCGCTCACTCCGAGACTCTCGAGTTTGAGTCGGAGGGCCTCGGAGGGAAGGAGTTGTATGGCAAGCGTGCTCTCGGCCCGGGGGATGGACAGGTCCTGAGGCACCACGAGTTGGGCTCCAGGGATGTGTTCCTTCTCGTACTCGGGCTTCGTGCCGACATGGAAGAGCACGAGTTTGGGATCATTCAGGTTGGCCTTGAGCCATGCCGGAGTGACGAGCATGTCGGCCGCGGACGATTGGAATGCGGCGCTCGAGAACAGGAGGGAGAGGAGCAGGTTCTTCATCATCATGGGTTTTCTCCGGTGGCGATGGGCAGGGCGGGATCGGAACTCCACTCGCTCCATGAGCCGGCATACAGCCGGCCCTTGAAGCCCGCCACCTCGAGGGCGAGCAGGTCGTGAGTGGCGGTGATGCCTGAGCCGCAGTAAACGATCGGAGGATTTCCTTCGGTCACTCCGAGAGACTCGTAGTGCGCACGCAGCTCGGCTGGCTTCCGAAAGACGGGGTTCGCCTCCGACGTCAGGTTGAAGGTGTAGGGCGCGCTGCGGGCCCCGGGGATATGTCCGGCCCGCGGATCGATGGGCTCGGTCTCGCCCCGGTATCGTTCAGCCGCCCTGGCATCGAGCACCAGCGCGCTGTCCTTGCCGGCCACGAACTCGGCCTTCGACAAGACCAGCTCGGGCCGGGGTGTGACGACGAAGTCGGTCATGGTCGAGATCGACGGCGGCTGATCGGTGATCTCTCGACCTTCGGCCGTCCATTTGGTGATGCCGCCGTCGAGAACGGAGCAGTCGTCGAAGCCACAGGTCTTGAGCACGAACCAGACGCGCGCCGCCATCGCACCCGCGGCGTCGTCGTAGACCACGACAGACACCCCCGCGGTGATCCCGAACAATCGGATGACGTTCTGGATCTGCGCATGCGATGGGAAGGGATGCCGCCCCCGCGGGCCGCCTCGTGCTCCACCGGGGCCGGTGAAGTCGGCCTCGAGGTCGGCGAAGAACGCGCCGCGGATGTGGCCGGCCGCGTAGGCGTCGATGCCCTTGCGGGCGGGATCGAGATACCAGCGGGCGTCGAGGAGCCGGAGCTTGGGGTCGCCCAGTCGCTCGGCGAGTTCGGAGGTTGAGATCAATGCCATGGTTGGTTCCTGCGCCCGATCAGGGACTTGAAGCGTCTACTGCGCCATCTTCGTAAAGGGAGACTCAACCTTCTGGAAGCCGGGAGGGGTGTCGAACGTGGCGGGATCGATCGGTCCCTTGACGACCTCCAGGGCTTCGGCCGCGGTCTCGATCTTCCGGCCGAGCAGGTTGAGCTCTGTGGTTGAAGCCAGTGACAATCCCTCGATCTCGCGCATCTTGGCCACCAGCTTGTTGATTCCGGAGTTGCCGCGCGCGATGGGAGCCGTGACGAGGGCCAGGTTTTTGAGGTGCTTCGGGTCGAAGGGCAGGGTGAGCCCGGTAGCGGCGCACGTCTCCATGCGCGAGCGGGCGCCAAGCGTCGCGGTGTGGACCTGACACGAGATGCCAGCCACGGTGCGGGACTCGCCCAGGGTGAGGGTCACGTCGCGGCCCGCGTCCCCCATCATCTTCTGACGCAGGCCTTCGGGCAGAGCCGCCATCGCCTTCTCCATCTGTGAGCTCACCGAGGTCATGGCCTGTTCGAGCTCCGCGAAGGTGGTCTCCGAGTACTGTTTCCGCCGGCTTGAGATGAACACGATCCGACCCGAAACGAGGTACACCACCGTGGATTCCTCGCCCTGCTCGAAGCGAACGCGATCGGCGCTGTAGTAGTGGGTAACCGTCTGCTCGCCGTTCGGTCCGGTGGTCCTGAACACGACGGTGAGATCTTCCGCCCGCGCGGCCCCCGAATCCATGAGACCGATGGTTATGGCCAGGATCAGGGCGGACAATCGTTTGGGCAAGGACTTGGGTTTCCCTCGGGAGGTGCGGCCGAAGCGAGGCCACGGCGCGTAGCATAAAGGGAGAGAACGTCGCATCCTGAACTCATGCGACCCATCCCGAGGATTCTTAAAATGCCACGCCCCGAACGCCATCTGCTCATCTGCGCCAACAATCGCGGACCCGGTCATCCCCGTGGCTCGTGCGGAGAGAAGGGTTCGGAGCGGTTCGTCGGCCTGATGAAGGACCTGATCCGGGAGAAGGGGCTCAAGGATCGCGTTCTGGTGAGTCGCACCGGCTGTCTGAAACACTGCAGCGTGGGCGTCACCGCCGCGGTCTATCCCGAGAATGTCTGGTATCGCGGGGTCCGCGAAGAAGACCTCGAGGAGATCTGCGCCTCGCATCTGAAAGACGGCATCTCCATCGATCGCCTCCGTCTGCCGG
>JAGNNV010000215.1 GCA_017990495.1 Vicinamibacteria bacterium | reverse complement strand
GCTCGCCAGTGCTGGCGTTGAGCCTGCTGGTCTTCCTCCTCTCGCTTGGCGGCATCCCGTTTGTGGCCGGCTTCTGGGCCAAGCTCTTCATCTTCCGCGCCGTGGTCGACCAGCAGATGTACGCCCTCGCCCTTCTCGGCGCGGTCGCCACCATCGTGGCCCTCTACTACTACCTCGTCCTCAGCAGTCGGATGTACGTGGATGCGCCTGAGAAGGAGACGCCGGTCGCCGTCCCCATGCCGCTCCTCCTCGCCATCCTCGTCTGCGCGGTGGGCACGGTGGTGATGGGTATGTACCCGGAACCCTGGGTGCAAGCAGTGATGGCCGCCGCGAAGGGGTTGTTCTAGGGCGCCCCTTGCGCCGCGCTATGCCTGCCGAAGGGTGGGCGCCCTCATAACGCCTCCGTCCCTCCACCCCCTGCGGTCTCGCTACGGAACGATCCGGAACTTTCCGAGGCCTTGCGGTCGGTAGATCGAGAAGTCGCGCCGGTCGATGGTGAATACCGTGCGCAGACGTTCGCGCTCGGCTACCCGGACCAGCACCGCGTCCGCCAGGTCCATGGGCAGATCCCGGTACTTCTCCATGAGGGCCCGTATCCGGGGCATATCTTCGCGACCCACCGGCAGGATGCGCAGCCTCCCGTCCTCGACCAGATTCAGCAACTCGGACTGGGCCTTGGGCCACCGTTGAACGAGGTAGACCGCCTCGGTCAGCGCAGGCCAGACGGTCGCCAGAGGTTCCCGCATCAGCTGGAGCGCCCTCACGCAGGCGGCGTGGTGGGTATCTGTGCGGTCCGCCAGCGCAACCAGCGGGCCGGCGTCGACCAGGATCACCGACTGGCCTGCTTTGGCCGCCTCTTGACTGCGGGCGGGGCCGTCCGCTTGCTCGTGGCCTGCTGCCGCAGCAGACGGGCGAAGCCCTTGCCCGTTTCTTCGGAGAGATTCCCCGGACCACGATCGATGACACCGATGAGCGATGACATCTGCGCGAAGGGCGAAATGTCGCCAGTCCTCGTGCTCGAATATTCGGCGATCGCTTCACGAAGGATGGCCGCCCGGCTCACCCTCCGGTTCCGCGCCGCCGTGGCAAGGGCCTCGGCGCTGGCATCGTCTAGTCGGACACTGTAGAGCGTCATGCGACGAGTGTACTACGAACGTGTATCACGTTCTGCCGCCACACCCTGGACTCCCCAGGCACCGGCTGTCGCACCCAGCCGGGTGCCCGCCGGTAGACTCACGGACACACGTGCGGTTAACCCTGAGCCTTTCGCCCCATGGGCGACTCGTCCTCGTCGAGGCGTCCGACGCGGCCGTCCTCGATCCGCAGCACGCGCGGGCCCTTGAGCAGGCTTTCGCGCGGGGCTCGGGCCCGGGCCTTCTGCGCCTCGGAGCGTGCGATGTGGGCGCTGCCGTTCCCCCCGACTTCGCGTGGTGGCGGGAGTTCGCCTCGCGGCTGGTGACCAGCCTTTGCGCCCGGTCGGACGCGACAGAGATTCGCTCGCGCGTGGCGTTGCCGGAGCCGCCGAACGACAGCGAACTCGAGACCATGCTCCTGTTCGCGCCCATGATGAGTGGCGCGGAGTACCTGACTCCAGCCGTGCTGCGCAACCTCTGGCTCGAACTTGGCCACGCTTTTGGGGCCGCGTTCGCGGAGTCCCGGGCCACTCTCTCCGAGTTCCTCAAGGGCCTCGACCCGGCGTGGAACGTGGTCGGCCGCGTGCACTTCAATCTGGCCGAGAACCGCCGCGATCCGGACGCGCCCTTCGCCTTCATCGCCACCTACACCCAGAAACTCGGAGGGGCCGGCCAGGCGAGGCATCAACCGTTGGGGCAGGCTTTACGGGAATACGCGGGTGCGGGGAACAACGAGCGCCTTCTCGCCCTTCTCGTGCCGGTTCAACGCGCCGCGGAGCACTGCCCGTGGCTGCGGGAGATGGTGGATGCGGGGGAGATCTTTCACCCGCTGCGGTGGTCGCCCGAGGAGGCGTTCCGCATGCTCGCCGATGTGCATGAGCTCGAACGCGCGGGTGTCGTGGTGCGCATGCCGGCGAACTGGCGCGCCGGACGCCCGCCCCGGCCGCGGGTCAAGGGCACCGTGGGCGGAAGGCAGCCTTCAGGGCTCGGGCAGGACGCTCTGCTCGACTTCCGCGCCGAGCTGACGCTTGATGGGGAGCCGCTCACCGCCGCCGAGGCCAAGGCGCTGCTGGCCGCGACCAGCGGCCTCGCCTTCCTGCGCGGCCAGTGGGTGGAGGTCGATCGAGAACGCGTTCAACACGCCCTCGATCGCTTTCGCGCGGCCGAACGCCTGGCCAAGGAGGGGGGACTCGGCTTCGTCGACGCCATGCGCATGCTCGCGGGTGCGGCCATCGGGGAGGCAGCGGGTGAGGTCTCAGAGCGCGCCGACGCGGATTGGTCGGCGGTTTCCGCAGGACCCTGGCTTGCCGAACGCCTGGCCGGCCTCCGCTCGCCCGAGGGTCTCGCCCGTGTTCACCCTGGCCGCGAGCTTCGCGGAACCTTGCGCCCCTATCAGGAGGCGGGAGTCCGGTGGCTGCACTTACTATCTGAACTCGGTCTCGGCGCGTGCCTCGCCGATGACATGGGTCTGGGCAAGACGATTCAGGTGCTCGCTCTGATCCTGGTGCAGCGCAAGGCGTCGTCGTCGCCCCTGAACAAGAAGCCGAGCCTGCTGGTGGCCCCCGCCTCGCTGCTTGCGAACTGGGCGGCGGAGATCGAACGCTTCGCGCCTACCCTTGCGGCTCGGATTGCGCACACTTCCGTGATGTCGGCCGAGAAGCTGGCCGCGCTGCCGGCCGCCGAGATATCCAAGGCGGATCTCGTCATCACGAGCTACGGCTCGTTGCTCCGGGTTCCACGCCTCGCCTCGATGAGCTGGGACCTCGTGATCCTGGATGAAGCGCAGGCCATCAAGAACCCGGGGGCGCGGCAGACCCAGGCGGTCAAGGCGCTCAAGGCGCGCTCGAGGATCGCGCTGACCGGCACGCCCATCGAGAACCGGCTCGGCGATCTGTGGTCGCTGTTCGACTTCCTCCTGCCCGGCCTGCTTGGCTCCCAGAAGGAGTTCGGCCGCTATGTGAAGGGCATTGCCGCCGCTCCCGCCGGCTCCTACGGGCCCCTGCGTGAACTGGTTCGGCCCTACATCCTGAGGCGCCTGAAGACAGACAAGAGCGTGATCGCCGACCTGCCCGAGAAGACCGAGGTGAAGGCCTATTGCGCGCTGGCCCGGGTTCAAGCGGCCCTCTACGAAGAAAGCGTCAAGGAGCTGGGCCTCCGCATCGCCGATACCGAGGGTATCAAGCGCCGCGGCCTGGTCCTCGCGTATCTGGTGCGGCTGAAGCAGATCTGCAATCATCCCTCCATGTGGCTGGGGGACGGCGCCTGGGGCGAGAAGGACAGCGGCAAGCTCGCGCGACTTCGCGAGATCACGGAAGTCATCGCGGCCCGGCAGGAGAAGGTGCTGGTCTTCACTCAGTTCAAAGAGGCGACCGCGCCGCTCGCCGCGTTCCTCGCCACCGTGTTCGGCCGCGCCGGCCTTGTGCTGCACGGCGACACCGCGGTGAAGAAGCGTCAGGAGCTGGTGAACCGATTTCAGGAAGACGAGACCATCCCCTTCTTCGTGCTCTCGCTCAAGGCGGGCGGAACCGGGCTCAATCTCACGGCGGCGTCGCACGTGGTCCACTTCGACCGCTGGTGGAACGCCGCGGTCGAGACCCAGGCCACCGACCGCGCCTTCCGCATCGGCCAGAAGAAGAACGTGCTGGTGCACAAGTTCGTGTGTCGCGGCACCCTGGAGGAGAAGATCGACGCGTTGATTGAATCGAAGCGAAAGCTCGCGAAGGACCTGATCGAGGGCGAAGCCGAACTCGACCTCACCTCTCTCTCCGACCAGGAACTGCTGCGGCTCGTGTCGCTCGACCTCGCCTCGGCGGCAGGGGAGTGAGCGCGTGAGGTTCGAATGGAAGCCCTACGTCCCGGTGGCCGCGCGAAGGCGTCAGGCCGCGCAGGAGATGGCGCGTCTCCAGAAGAAGACCGGCCGGCCCACCCAGGCGGTGGTGATCGATGGTGCAAAGATCGCTACCACCTTCTGGGGGAAGGCCTGGTGCGACAACCTCGAGAGCTACAGCGACTACGCGAACCGCCTGCCGCGCGGGCGCACCTATGTTCGCAACGGTTCAGTGGTCGACCTCGCCCTCGCTGCGGGCAAGGTGACGGCTCGAGTGAGCGGTTCCTCCCTGTACACCGTGAAGATCGAGGTCGCGCCTCTGCCTCCCAAGAAGTGGGCCTCGCTCTGCGCGCAAAGCGCCGGCGCCATCGACTCGGTGGTGGAGCTTCTGCAGGGTCGTTTCGCGAAGGGCGTGATGGAGCGGCTTTGCCAGCCCCGAACCGGGCTGTTTCCCACCCCCACGGAGATGACCTTCTCGTGCAGTTGCCCCGACTGGGCCTCGATGTGCAAACACGTGGCCGCCTCGCTTTACGGCGTGGGCGCGCGGCTCGACCGATCGCCTGAACTCTTCTTCACCCTTCGCCAGGTGGACGAGAAGGATCTGATCGCACAGGCCGGCGCGGCCCTCGCCAAGCCAGGAAAGACCCCGGCTTCGCATCGCCTGTTGAGCACGGACGGACTTGAAGAACTCTTCGGCCTTGATATGGGAGCCCCGAGCGCAGTTCCCGACAAGCCCGCTCGAAAGCCCCCGAAGAGGAAGGCCGCGGCCAGGCGGAAGGAGCCGCCCGCGCCGAAAGTCCTGCCCCGCCGGAAAGCGAACCCGCCTCCTTTCCAAACTCGCCGAGGAACGAAGCGCCGATGACGGGTAACAGGGTGGGTCATCTTCTCGCTTACATCGGGCCAGCACTGCTGGCGCTTGGAGCGGCCCTCGGCGGCATCTGGACCCTCCTGCCCGTGGCCTTCATCTTCGGCCTCCTGCCTGTGCTCGACGATCGTGTTGGGACCGACGCCGCCAACCCGCCGGATACGCCGTCCGGACCCCGCTGGACCTGGGACCTCGCCTTGTGGCTCTTCGTTCCGGTCCACACCGCGGCGATCCTTCTCGTGCTTCAGCGGGTCACGCGCGCGGACGCGCCCCCTGTCGAGATGGTCGGCCTCACCGTGTCCCTCGGGGTGATCTCCGGATCAGGCGGAATCGTGATCGCGCACGAGCTGATGCACCGGGCGAGCCGGTTCCCCCGCGCTTTGGCCGAGATCCTGATGACCGAGGCGAGCTACGCGCATTTCTGCATCGAGCATGTGCTTGGTCACCACCGTCACGTGGCCACCCCGGGCGATCCGGCGTCCTCGCGCCGCGGTGAAGGCGTGTTCGCGTTCATCCCGCGCTCCATCATCGGCGGAGCCCTCTCGGCGTGGAAGATCGAGACCGACCGCGTCGCCCGGCGGGGGATTGCGTGGTCCCTGGCCGATCGAAGACTGCGTATGCCTCTCGTGATGGCCATCGTCTACGCCGCGATCGCCGCCGGCTTCGGAGCGGTGGGGGTTGCGGTCTTCTTTGCCCAAAGCGCCATTGCCGTCACCCTGCTCGAGGTCATCAACTACCTCGAGCACTATGGGCTCACCAGACGGGAGATCGAGCCGGGTCGGTACGAGCGGGTGGGACCCGAGCACTCGTGGAACTCGAGTCACCGCGTCTCCAATCTGTATCTGTTCAACCTCGCCCGCCACTCGGATCACCACTACCTCGCGAGCCGGCCGTACGAGATGCTGCGCCACTGGGATGAGCGCGAAGCCCCGCAACTTCCAAGCGGCTATGCGGCGATGCTGCTCGTCGCCCTGGTGCCGCCCTTGTGGTTCAGGATCATGGACCCGCGGGTCGACGCGTGGACGACCAGAAGGTCGACATCAGCGGCCGGGGGGCCGGCGCGCGCCGATACCCTCGAAGCGGGCTAGGTCACGGTGTCGCGGCCCGCGGGATGGGCGATTCCCGAGAAGAGGCGCTCGTTGGCGAATCGGCTCAGCGTGTCGGTGGCTTGAGGCGTCTGGAGGACCCCGTCGAGCGCCAGCATGGCCACGCCGTGCACGACCGACCATACGAAGAGGGCGAGTTGCTCAGGCGGGTCTCCACGCACCAGCCCCTCGGCCTGGAGTTCGATTAGAGCGTCCACCAGCACGCCAAAGGCGTCGACGGTCTTGTCACCCGGGGGCAGTGCGGCGTCGCCTGAGCGGAGCACGCCTCCGAACATGACCCGGTAGTGGGAGGGGTGGCGCACCGCGAAGCGGACGTAGGCCGAGCCCATGGCCTCGAAGCCCGGGCGCCCCCTTCCGGTCAGGTCCCACGCATCGAACA
>JAGNNV010000214.1 GCA_017990495.1 Vicinamibacteria bacterium | reverse complement strand
ACGGTGTCCCGGCAGTGGGTGACCGCCGGCATCTTCGACGTCCTGGGCGTGAAAGCCATCCTCGGACGCACGTTCCTGCGCAGTGATGATGAACAGAACGCGAACGTCGTGGTGTTGAGCGAGACGTTCTGGCGCTCGCGCTTCGACGCCGATCCCGCGGTGATCGGCCGGGAGATCCGACTCGATGGAAGGATGTGGACGGTGGTCGGCGTGGTTCCCGCGGACTTCCAGCTGGTGGGACGCAGCAGCGTCTGGGCGGTGCGGCCGATCCTCGCCGCGCCCGAGCGGGCACGCGGCGTCTATGTCTTCTCCGCGGTCGGTCGCTTGAAGCCGTTGGTGACGCTGGAGGCCGCGAGGGACGACCTGTCCGCGGTGGCCTCGGTCCTGGCCCGCGAGTTCCCGCAGACGAACGCCTCGCGCGGGGTCCTCCTGGAATCGATGCGCGACTCCGTGGTGGGCGGCGACCTTCGACTCACCTCGATGATCTTCCTCGGCGTGGTGGGGTTCGTGCTTCTCATCTGCTGCGCGAACGTCGCGAACCTGCTGCTCGCGCGCGCCACCGCCCGCACCCGCGAACTCGCGGTGCGCGCGGCTCTCGGCGCGGGTCGTCGCCGGATCATTCGTCAATTGATGACCGAGAGCCTGGTGTTGTCGATCCTGGGCGGCGGCCTGGGCCTCATCCTGGGAGCGGCGATCATCGGCGTGGCGCCTTCCCTGATTCCCGAGGGCCTGCTTCCCTCAACCGTGACCCTCGCCTTCGATTGGCGCGTGGCCGGCTTCTGCGCCGCGGCCGCGCTGCTCGTGGGCCTCCTTTTCGGAATCGCGCCCGCCTGGCAGGCGGCGAGCCTCTCGTCTTCCGAAGGCATGGGCGCCGACCCGCGAACCACCACGGGGGGCGGCGGGCGTTTGCGCTCGCTGCTCGTGGTGGGTGAGGTGGCGACCGCGGTGCTCCTGCTTTTCGGAGCGGGCCTGTTGCTCCGCACCCTGGTGGCGGTGGACTCGTTCGACCGCGGCTATCGGGCGGAGAGCGTGCTCAGCCTGCTGGTCGATCCCCTCGGCTCGAAGTACCCAACCCCTGAGGCGCTTCAGCAGTTCTACGACCAGGTCGAGGCCGAGGTGCGCGGGATGCCGGGCGTGGCCGACATGGCCTGGACGAGTTCGCTGCCTCTCGCTTTCTTCGACGCAGGCGGACTTACGTATGAGATCGTCGGCGACGCGCCGGTTGAAGAGAGCGGGCGTCCGGCCACCGAGTACCAGGTGGTGAGCTCGAGCTACTTCTCGACCCTCGACCTTCCCCTGGTGGCGGGGCGAGCCTTCGATTCACGCGACCTGCGGGGGAGTGTTCCCGTGGCCATCGTCAACGAAGCCTTCGCCCGGAGCCTGGGCACCCGGTCGCCCATCGGGCTGCAAGTGGCGCTGCGGCCCGCTTCGTCCCCGCAAGCGCCGCCGGTGATCCGCCAGATCGTGGGCGTGGCGCGGCAGGTGAAAGGACGGCCGGACGAGGCGAAGGACTTCGTGCAGGTGTACGCGCCCATCACCCAGGATCTCTCGGACGACATCTACATGGTGGTGCGCCCGAAGTCGGGGGAGGCGTCAACGCTCGTGCCATCGGTCCGCGCCGCGGTTTCGCGCGTCGACAAGGAGCAGCTCGTGAGCCTCCGAGAGGTGACGACCCTGTCGGACATCGACCGGGTGGCCACCTCGCGGCATCGCTTCCGCGCGGTGATGGTGGCGTCGTTCGCCGCCCTCGCTCTGGTCCTCGCCATGGTCGGGGTATTCGGCATCCTCGCCTATTCGGTTCAGCAGCGGGTGCGCGACCTCGGTGTCCGTCGCGCGCTGGGCGCCACGACGTTCGATGTGGTGCGTCTCGTGGCCTCGAGCGCGCTGCGCGTGATCGCCTCGGGAGCGGTGCTTGGCCTCGTGCTCGCCGCGGCTTTCGGCCGCCTGATTGCGGCGGTGCTGTTCGGGGTGCAGCCGCTCGACTTCGCGACTTTCGCGGGCGTCACCGCGCTTCTGGTGGTGGCGGCCGCGGTGTCGGTGGCCGGGCCGGCCTGGCGCGCGACGAAGATCGATCCCGCCGCAGCCTTGCGAACGAAGTAGTCAGTCCGCCCGCGTCGTGGGCAGAGTGAGGCAGAAGCGCGTCCCTTCGCCGGGAACGCCGGTGGACTCCACCCAGATCCGGCCGCCGTGGAACTCGACGATGCGTTTCACCACGGCGAGACCGATGCCCGTGCCGGCCACGCTCTTGTCGAGCCGTTCGAACAGATCGAAGATCCGGTCCTTGAACCTCGGATCGATTCCCATGCCGTTGTCGGACACCACGATCACCGGCTCCGGCCCCGTCCGCAGGCTCACCTCGATTCTCGGAGCGGGCTGCGCGCCCATGAACTTCACCGCGTTCCCGAGCAGATTCTCGAAGACCTCGAGCAGACGCGCGCGATCTCCTTTCACCGTGGGCAGGTCGGGGGCCAGGGTCAACTGCGTTCGATCCAGGCCAGGCACGCGCTGCGCGGCGTCTGTGATCAGCGGGGCCAGGGCCACGGGCTCGGGTGGACCGACCACGCGTCCGATCCGAGACAGCTCGAGGAGCTGGTTCAGCAAGAGGCCCATGGTCTCGGCCGCCTTGTGAACCCGCTGCAGATCCGCGCGCAGCTGATCCATGCGGCCCTCGTCGGCATCCTGCTCGACCAGGGAGGCGAACCCGCGGATGGTGACGAGGGGAGCCTTCAGGTCGTGCGACACGGTGTAGGTGAACCGCTCGAGTTCGCTGTTCTTGCCTTCGAGTTCGGAGATCAAGCGTTGTCGTTCCGCCACGAAATCCCGTAACTGCGCGTTCAGCGATTCGAGTTGGGCATTGCGGCGGTCCAGATGTCGGAGACGGAAGTGGTGTCCACCGACGAGCACGCCGGCCCCTGCGAGCAGGCCGATGAGCCACACCCACGGGCGTTGCTGCCAGGGCGTGGGGATCACGATCTCCTGGGAGACCGACTCTTCTCCCCATGGGCCATTGTTCCGCCAGGCCGCGGCGATGCGGAGCCGATATCGTCCGGGAGGGAGGTGGGTGTAGCGGATCCCGGCGGTGGTGAGAGTGGTCGGACCTTGCCACTCTTCGTTCAGACCATCGAGACGGTAACGACAGATCACCTCGTCCTCACCCGAGAACGTGATGGTGTTGGCGCGGAAGACGACCGATCGAGGACTCGTCGAAAGAGCGACGGTTTCGCCGGGGGGACGGCGCTCTCCGTCGATGTCGAGACCCTGGATGTCCACGGTCGGTGGAGCGCTCAGCCGGACGTCCAAGGGTTCACGGTAGATCGAGAGGCCCTGATCCGTGCCGATCCAGACCCGTCCGCTCGAGTCGACCAGGCCGGCCCCGCGGTTCGTCTCTCGGCCGGACAGACCATGACGCACCGAAAGCTGCCGGTAACCACCGGGCTCCGACACGAAGACGCCATCGTCCGTGCCGGCCCAGAGTTTCCCGCCTGCGTCTTTCAAGAGGAAGTAGATGGGCCGGCCCAGGGCCTCCGTTCCCTTTATGGGCTCAAGGGCGTCTCCACTCAGACGGTACAGGCCGCCCGAAGTGCCTACCCGGACCTCGCCTCCGGGTGTGGCGCTCACCGAGTACACGTTGTCGCCCCGCTGATCGCCGCTGACCGCGTGATGCCACTCCGCCTGGGTATCCAACTCCGTCGCGCCGATCCCGTCGCGCCAGAAGAGGCCGCCGACCGTGGCCACGAAGAGGCGGTCGGCGCCGTCGGTAGCCAGCCATCGGCTGGTCCTTGGAGGAGACTGCAGGAAAGTCGCGGGGAGAGCCTCGAAGCGCCCCTCGCGACGGAGGAACAGGGACCGGCCGCAGAGGACAAAGAGCCGGCCGCGCGGGTCGATCTCCACAGACTGCACGCGTTCTTTGAAGCGGTGAATTGACACCCGGCGATCGCGCCCAATCTCGAGCAGGGCGGTGCCCGCGGCCGCCCACACCACGCCCTGGGCGTCTTGAGCGAAGTCGAGCACGCGGGGGGGGACGCCGCGGACGAACCCCTGGGTCAGATCCGGTATCGCGAACGAGTCGATGAGGCGTTCGCCGTTTTCTTCGAGAAAGGTGAGCCCGGCGTTGTGTCCGAGCAGGAACCGTCCGCCCGACAAATCGGCGATGGCCGATACCTCATCCTCCAGCAGGCCGGACCGCGAGTCGAGGGAAAGAAATCGACGGCTTCCCACCCGGGTCAGGCCCCGAAGGGTGCCGATCCAGACGGCGCCTTCTCGATCGGCCAGGATGGAGGTGAGACCTCCCTCGCCGACCCGGTGGTTCATGGAGCCCAGCTCACGGGGTGTCGAGGCGCCGGCTTCGAGCATGTATCCGCGATACATCGTGCCGAAGAAAACGGCGCCCGTCGCGTCAATATTGATCGCGGCGCTGTCGGCCCGATACGGGCTCCGCGGATCCAGGTCGGCGGAAAGGTCGACCCCGAGGGGTTGGCCGAAGAGACGGAGGCGGCCCTCTGTGAAGGCGCCCAGCCAGCGACGGGCGAGCACCAGAAGAGTGGGGCGACCATCGATGGTCGCTGAGCTCACAGCCATGATGGGCTCGCGCAGCCGGGGATCATCGGCCCAGGCGCAGTCAAGAGCCTCGCGCAGCCGGCACACGCCGAGCCTCGTACCCACGAACATCTCCGAGCCCAGACGACTGAGTGAAGTCATGCCTCGGAACAATTCGTCCTCGGCCCGATCGACGCGGCGCCATGAGCCATCCCACTGCCACAAACCACCGGTCGTGCTCACCACGAACACATCGCGACCCTGCCGGGTGACCTGGCCCAGTGAGAGCACCTGTCCCAGGAAGGGACGATCGAGGGCCGGGGCCTGGAGGCGCCACCCTCCGCCCTCGTTCCGGAAGATCCGTCCGTCGCGAGCGGCAACCAGCGCGCGCCCGCGATCGTCGACGGTCAGGCCCCCGGATCGGGTGGTCAGGAGTCCCTGCTGTATGCCCTGAGGCCTGAAGGTGACACCGTCAAACGAGACGATGCCCTCGCGGTTCAGGATCCAGATCAGACCGCTCGCATCCTGGGCGAGCTGGTAGACGAGGGCGCTCGGCAAACCTTCGCCCACCGAGTAGGTGGTGACGGGCAGGATCGGCTCGAGCGAAGATGAGCCCGCGCTGGCGAGCGACCGGGTCAGGGTCAGGATCAGACCGAGAACCGCTCCTGAAGCATGGAGGCGGGGCAGCGATCGACCGTGTTTGTCCTCCCGCATGCCCTCCCGTCCCTCTTTCGTCGAACTTTGGCGAAGGCTACCACCGGGGAAGACCGCGGATTCACGGCCTGACTGGATCTTAAGACCCGGTCTCGCCCGCTGCGCGGGCCCTCTCCGTCCGCGATGATTCGTCCGCTCCAACCGAGCGGGCCGCGGCCACGAAAAGCGCGGCGGCGGTGAGGCAAGCCACGAGACCGAAGAGCAGCGCTTGTCGCAGATCGCCCAGCAGGTCGGATAGCCGCCCGATGGTGAAGGGTCCAAGGGCGAGACCCAGCAGGGTCACGAAGAGCAGGAAAACCGCCGAGGCCCGGGCGCGCATGCGCGGCAGCACAAGGTCCTGCACGGTGGACACACCCGCCCCTACCCACAACGAGGCGAGGGTTTGCACCACCGCGTAGAGGGCAAGCGATACGTTCGGATCCGGGGCGTAGAAGGCGAGCAGTGAGAAAGGGATGGGACCCAGGGCATTCGCGAGTCCGACCCACAACCGGCCGGCCGGCGACTTGCGTCGGAATCGGTCGGCGAGCACGCCGCCCAGGGTCACGCCGACGAGTCCGGCGATCGAGGAAATGAGCCCGATGACGAGGCCGATGTCGGCGAGGCGCAGCTCGTGATAGCGGACATAGAACGCCGGAATCCAGAAGAGCACCGCGTAACCGTTGAAGGCGAGCAGGGAGAAGCCGAGAGTGGCGAGGGCCAGCGACCGGGTCTTGAAGATCAGCGCGTAGGCCGGAGGATCGGCCTGCCGCAGCTGTTGGGCGTAGGTGATGGCCACGAGAGCGCCGAAGCCCACCGCCACCCACTGCTGCCAGTTTCCGGACCAGACCGAAAGAATGAAGGCGATGACCGAAACTCCGGCCGCGGCCAGGAGGTTCGCGACCCACGGCCCACCCCGTCGCGCCATCAGGATGACGGACATGGGAGGCATCAAAGAGATGGTCTCCGCGATCGCCGCGCGCACCGGACTGACGTGCGCCGCTCGGGACGCAAGCCCTTCTCGCGCCCCGCGAACCGGCTCGCGAATCATCAGCAGGAATGGAGCCAGGATGATGCCGGGCGGACCCACGACCAGGAAGG
>JAGNNV010000031.1 GCA_017990495.1 Vicinamibacteria bacterium | reverse complement strand
TTCTGGGCCGAGGCCGCCGAATCCAGATACACCAGAGGCTGGTTGTGCACCTGGGTAGCGAGGATGGGGAAATCGGCGCGGATCGTGGCCACATCGAGGGGGGCGGGGGCGACCGACGCAGGCTCGCCCGCGCCCGGTCGCACCACCGCCGCGGCGGTCAGCGTCTTCATGCTGCGACTCCGAGTTGTTCGAGGCTCGGCGCGACCTGGCTCTCGACCAGCGCGCGCGTGCCGATTGCCGACACCCGGGACAGGATTTCGCCCGCGAAGGCGCGAGTGAGCATGCGCGTCGCCTCCTGCAGGTCGATCCCGCGTGAGCGGAGATAGAAGAGCTGGGCTTGATCGATCTGACCGGTGGCGCTGCCGTGTTTGCACTTCACGTCGTCGGTGAGGATCTCGAGGGCCGGGGTCGAGTGAACCTGCGCCCGCTTCGAGAGGAGCATGTTCTTGTTGCTCTGCGTTGCGTCCGCGCCGCGCGCTTCAGGCTCAACCTTGATCTGGCCGTGGAAGATGCCGCGCGCGTCGTCCGCGGCGAGGCCGCGATAGTTCTGGCGACTGATCACACCCGGAGCGGCGTGCGTGACTACGGTATGAATGTCGCTGACCTGGGTTCCGCGGGCCACGAACACGCCGCCCAGATCCGCGGTGGCGCGATCGCCGGTGAGCGCGAGGTCGATCTCCGAACGCGTCCACGAGGCCCCGGTCTGGAGCACCGTGTCGTTGAAGAGTGCGTGGGCGCCGACGTTCGCGGAAAGCGCATCGAAATGCGGCACTCCCGCGGGCGATTCGTGGACGCGCACCATATCGAGCTGCGATCGCTCGTCGAGGGAGACCGTGGTGTTCTGGTTGGTGAAACCCGTGGCCGCGGAGCCGCCGATCACCGCGATCATCATCCGCAGGCTGGCGCCGCGGTTGAGGTGGATCACGTGGCGGACATGCCGTGCCAGCGGACGCTCGGTGTCGGTGGCGAGCACGATCACCCGAATCTCGGAGCCGATCTTGACTCCTTCCTCGACGACAATCGAGGCGCCATCACGAAAGGCTGCAGTATTAAGGTCATGCATCGAACCGACCGGCGCCTTGCTGGATAACGACGCGCGGAGTTCTTCACCCCCGGTCTCGAGCAGACGGGACATGGGGGCGATTCTCAGCCCCACCGGCCAAGCTGATTCGGGCGACGAAAGCGCGGTGGCGTGGACTCCATCGACGAACACCAGGGTGATGGCGTCGGGCCCCTCGAACGCGGAGACCAGGGCCTTGGCTCCGGATGGATCGGTCGCGTGGGCTTCGACGGCGAAAGCCTCCGAGCCGAAACTCGGGAGGGGAGTGGTGCGCCAGGCCTCCTGCCGCGTGGTGGGCAGGCCGGCGAGGTTGAAGCGGTCGAGGGCCGCGGCACGGATCTGGCTCAGCCAGGCGGGGCCCGGCGCAGTGTGCGCGACCGAAGCGATCGCCGAAAATGGGGAATGGGAAAGCGACATCAGCTGGCTTTCGGCTCCTTCTCGAGCCACTCGTAGCCCTTCGATTCGAGTTCGAGGGCCAGATCCTTGCCGCCGGACAGCGCGATCTTTCCGTCGATGAGGACGTGGACGAAATCCGGAACGATGTAATCGAGCAGGCGCTGGTAGTGGGTGACCACGATCATGGCGCGATCGTCGGACCGCAGCTTGTTGACCCCGGCCGCCACCGTGCGCAGGGCGTCGATGTCGAGACCCGAGTCCGTCTCATCGAGGATGGCGAGCGAAGGTTCGAGAATCGCCATCTGGAAAATCTCGTTGCGCTTCTTCTCGCCCCCCGAGAAGCCCTCGTTCACGTTGCGCTTCACCAGCGCCTCGTCCATCTCCACGAGCTTCGCCTTCTCCTTCGCGATGGCGAGGAAGTCCATGGCGTCGATGTCGGGCTCGCCCCGGTGTTTGCGGATCGCGTTCAACGCCGAGCGCAGGAAGTAGAGGTTCGAGACGCCGGGGAGTTCGACCGGATACTGGTAGGCGAGGAAGACGCCTTCGCGCGCCCGGACCTCGGGGGCCATGTCGAAGAGCGGGGAGCTCTTGTAGAGGACCTCGCCGCCGGTCACGGTGTAACCCGGGCGGCCGGCCAGAACATGGGCGAGCGTGCTCTTGCCCGAGCCGTTCGGGCCCATGATGGCGTGCACTTCGCCGCCATTGACGTTGAGGGTGAGGCCCTTGAGGATGGGCTTGTCGCCGGCGTTCGCGTGAAGATCGGTGATGCGGAGCATTGGTTTTTTTGAGCCGCGTGGTTAACCCACGGATCCTTCGAGGCTGAGGCCGAGGAGTTTCTGCGCTTCGACCGCGAATTCCATGGGCAGTTCCTTGATGACTTCCTTGCAGAAGCCGTTGACGATCATCGACACCGCGTCTTCGGTCGACAGGCCCCGGCTCTGGAAGTAGAAAATCTGATCGTCGCTGATCTTCGAAGTGGTGGCCTCGTGCTCCATCTGAGCCGTGGGGTTCTGCACGTCGATGTAGGGGAAGGTGTGGGCGCCGCAGTGGGAGCCGAGCAGCAGCGAGTCGCATTGCGAGTAGTTGCGCGCGCCTTCGGCGTTCTTGCCGATCTTCACCAGACCGCGATACGTGTTCTGGCCGTGCCCGGCGGAGATGCCCTTTGAGACGATGGTCGACCGGGTGTTCTTCCCGATGTGGATCATCTTGGTGCCGGTGTCCGCCTGCTGATAGTTGTTGGCGAGCGCGACCGAGTAGAACTCGCCGACCGAATCGTCGCCCTGGAGAATGCAGCTCGGGTATTTCCAGGTGATGGCTGAGCCCGTCTCGACCTGGGTCCAGGAGATCTTCGACTTGTTGCCGCGGCACGCGCCGCGCTTCGTGACGAAGTTGTAGATCCCGCCCTTGCCGTCCTTGTCGCCCGGGTACCAGTTCTGGACCGTCGAGTACTTGATTCGGGCGTTCTCGTGGGCCACGAGTTCGACCACCGCGGCGTGCAACTGGTTCTCGTCGCGCATGGGCGCGGTGCAGCCTTCGAGGTAGCTCACGGCCGCGTCGTCGTCCGCGATGATCAGGGTGCGCTCGAACTGGCCGGTGTTCTTCGCGTTGATGCGGAAGTAGGTCGACAGTTCCATCGGGCACTTCACGCCCTTGGGGATGTAGCAGAACGAGCCGTCCGAAAAGACCGCCGAGTTAAGGGCCGCGTAGAAGTTGTCGGAGTACGGGACCACGGAGCCGAGGTACTTCTTCACCAGTTCGGGATGCTCGCGCACCGCTTCGGAGAACGACCCGAAGATCACGCCGACCTCGTGCAACTTATCTTTGAAGGTGGTGGCGACCGACACCGAATCGAACACCGCGTCGACGGCCACGCCGGCGAGGGCCGCTCGCTCGTGCAGGGGAACGCCGAGCTTCTCGTAGGTTTCGAGCAGTTTGGGATCGACCTCGGCCAGGCTCTTCGGGCCGTCGAGTTTCTGCTTCGGGGCCGAGTAGTAGACGATGGATTCGAAGTCGATCGGCGGGTAATGCACCCGGGCCCAGGCCGGCACGGGCATGGTCTGCCAATGGCGGAAGGCCTTGAGCCGGAAGTCGAGAAGCCATTCAGGCTCGGCCTTCTTGGCCGAAATCAGCCGAACCACGTCCTCGGAGAGCCCCGCGGGAATGGCATCCGAAGCGATATCCGTGACGAAACCCGCGGCATATTCGGCGCTGGTCAGGTCGGCGAGGAGCCGGCTGGATTCCGTGGCCGGAGGGGGTGTTTGCGGGGTTGGTTCGCTCATTTAGTGCTCTCCCGAGGCATTCTACGGGAATCTGTACTAAAAGGTCCAGTATGGGTGCCCGCCCAAGTCCCAAGTCCACCGGACCAGCCCGAACCACCCTGGCGCCAAGCGAGTTGGACCTGTCGTCACCCTCCGGCGGAGCCACGCCGTTGCCGTGCGAAGACCGGGGGGCCTAGCGCGAGCAATCCGTTGGTAACCGCGACGCACGCGGCCGCGACGCCGGCGCCCCTAATTCATGACGGGTTGGCGCCCAACAACTCCCGCGCCGCGCGGAGGATCTCCTGAATATCCCCCTCGAGCCCGCCGCCCTGGGCAAACTCCGGCTTGCCTCCACCCTTGCCGCCGAACCTTGCCACCAGCGCTCTGAGCGCCTGGGCGGCATCCATGACCTTCACGTCTGCGGCGCGGGCGATCACGGCGAGGGCCGGAGTGGAGCCGGAGAACACGGCCACGCACACCCCGGGCGCGGCCGCGGCCGCGCTGGCAATGGCCTTGAGACCCGTCGCGTCCCATCCATCGAGGGTCTGAACCACCAAAGTCCGACCGTCGGGCAAGCGTTCGCCCGTTTCCACCCACTCCTTCGCCTGATGCCCCGCCAGTTGTGCCTGCATCTCCCGCACGGCCCGTCCCAGGGTCTTGTTTTCGCCCTGCAGACGCTCGATGGCCGCGGCCAGCCCCTCGGGAACGACGGAGAGAACCCGGCTGGTGTCTGAGAAGACGTCGCGCCAACCGCGAAGCCGCCGCAAAGCGCGACGGCCGCACCGGAACTCCACGCGAGTTCCGCCCTTGAACTTCTCCCAGCCGGTGACCGCGATCAGTCCGACCGCTCCGGTGCGCGAGACGTGGGTCCCGCCGCAGGCCGAGCGGTCGAAGCCATCCATGTCGATCAGGCGCAGCGTGCCGGTCCGTGCCGACTCCTTGCGCAGCGCCAGCGCCGCGGCGTCGTCGGCCGCCGCGAAGCACACCCGCACCTCGCGATCAGCCCACACCACACGATTCACCTCGTCCTCGACGCTGGAGATCTCGCTCGGAGAGACGAGGCGGTTCAGATCGATGGTCGAGGCCTCGGTCCCGAGATGGAAGCTCTCGGTGCGGGCCTGAACCACCGATGCGAAGGCCGCAGATAGAAGATGCTGACCGGAGTGCTGCTGCATGTGGTCGAACCGACGAGTCCAATCGATCACGCCTCGCACCGTCGCCCCGGGCTTGAGCGGGCCGTCGACGATGTGAGCGACCCCTTGCTCCTCGCGGTCGATCACGTCGAGCACCCTGCGTCCACCCAATTCGCCCAGGTCGTGGGGTTGTCCGCCGCCGGTGGGGTAGAAGGCGGAGGCGGCGAGGGTGACCTCGAATCGCTCGTCCGAGGGGACACAGGACAGCACCTCGGACTCGAAGTCGGCCAGGTAGGCGTCGGTGTAGTAGAGGCGTTCGGTCATGACGGCAGGGAACCATACGCCATGGAGGAAGGCCCGCCTACCGACAAGGGGCGTTGCGCGGGTTCCCCGAGGTTGTGGATAATGCCCGACCTTGCCGCGCCCCAGGCGTTCCACTCTCCACGGAGGAATATCCACGATGAAGTCGTTCCTGTCTCTATCTCGAGTTGCCGTTCTTCTCGGCGTCTGCCTGGTCTCCGCCTCGGTCGCCCGGGCCCAGGAGTTGAGCGCGGACGAAACCGTGGCCTATCAGTCCTGGTACGTGGCCAATGAAGCCAACGAGCAGGCCAAGGCCATCGAGGCCGCGCAGGCGTATGTCGCCAAGTTCCCGAGCGGGAAGTACGTCGCGTATCTGAAGGGCTGGCTGCTCGCCCCCAAGCTCAAGGCCTTCGACGCGGCGGTTCAGGCCAAGGCGGTTGATGAGATGTTGAAGCTGGGCCGCGAGATCCTGAAGGACAGCCCCGACAACCTCGGGGTCTGGTATAGCGTCGCCTTCAACCTGCGCCGCCACGAACTGGCCGCGACTCCCGCGATCTTCACGCATGCGGCCGAGGCCCAGGAGTTCGCCGCCGAGAGCATCAAGCGGATCGAAGGTGGGCAGGTCATCGAGGGAGGTCGCTTCAATCCCAAGGCCTCACTCGCAATCCTTTACCAGATCCAGGCCATGGTCGCGAACAATGCCGGCAAACGAGAAGAAGCGATCGACCTCTATTCAAAGTCTTCTGCCGCGGATCCGGGGAACATCGCCATCGTGGCCAACAACCTGCTCACTCTGGGCTCGCTCTACCGCGATCCCTACGGCGCGGCGGTCGCGGCTTATCAGGCGCTCCCTGATGCCGACCGGCAGGCGGCGGAACCATCGGCCGATGTCAAGGCGGCGCTCGAGAAGATGCACGCCGCCGCCGATCCGCTCATCGATGTCTGGGCGCGATTCGTGGCCCTCGCGCGCGCGCGGAATGTCGCTGCGGCCACCCGCGATCAGGTTCTGGCCAGCGTGCAGACCGTCTACAGCACGCGTTACGCCGGCGATAGCTCGGGCCTGGAACCTCTCATCGAGAAGCTCCAGGCCGAATACGCGCCACGGTAGGGGCGCCGCTACGTCTTCGGTACCGGGAAGCCTCTTGCGCGCATGAGGGCGTCGATGTTCGCGTCGCGTCCGCGGAAAGCTCGATAAGCGTCTTCCGGGTCCACGGCGTTTCTAACCGCGAAGAGGTTCTCGACCAGCTTCTTCGCAAGAGCCTTGTCGTAGTACCCGCCAGGTGCGGCCTCGAAGGCCTCGGCCGCGTCGGCGGTGAGCACGTCGGCCCACATGTAACCGTAGTAGCCGGCCGAATAGCCTTCGCCTGAGAACACGTGAGTGAACTGGGTGCTGCGATGCCGCATGGGAATCTCCCTCGGCATGCCCAGCTTCTTCAACTCGTCGCGTTCGAAGGTGCGCGGATCGAGTCCTTGTGGATCGACCATGTGGTATTTCATGTCCATGATCGCGGAGCCGAGGTATTCCGTGGTGTCGAAGCCCTGATTGAAGGTGGCGGCCTTGCGGATCTTGTCGACAAGCTCCTTGGGGATGGGCTTGCCGGTCTGGTGATGGACGAGATAGCCGTTGATCACTTCGTCGGTGGTCAGCCAGCGCTCGAGCAACTGCGACTGGAACTCGGTGTAGTCGCGCACCCCGCCGTTCAGCGTGGGATAGGCGACGTTCGCGGAGAAATAGTGGAGGGCGTGGCCAAATTCGTGGAAGAACGTCACCGCGTCGGTCCATGACACGAGCACGGGCCGACCCGCCGGTCCCTTGACGAAGTTCGAGTTGTTCGACCCGAGCACCGTCTTCTTGCCGTCGAAGGTCTCGTAGCCGCGGTAAGTCGTGGCCCAGGCCCCCGAGCGCTTCCCCGGCCGGGCGTAGGGATCGAGGTACCAGAGGCCGATGTGGGCGTTGGTGGTCGCGTCCGTCACTTCCCAGACCTTCACGTCCTCGTGGAAGACGGGGGCCTTGTCCGCGGGCACCGGGGTGAACTTGAAGTTGAAGAGCTTGCCGGCCACGAAGAACATGGCCTCGCGCAGCTTGTCGAGCTGGAGGTATTGCTTCACCTCATTGGAGTCGAGGTCGTACTTCGCCTTGCGGACCTTTTCCGCGTAGTAGCGGTAGTCCCACGGCTCGATGGTGATGCCCGGGCCGTCCTTGGCCGCGATGGCCTGCATGTCGGCCACCTCTTCCTTCACCCGCGCGAGAGCGGCCGGAAGCACGGCCTCGAGCAGGCCAACCGCGCGCTCTGGCGTTTTGGCCATGCGGTTCTGAAGACGCCACGCAGCGTAGTTCTTGAAGCCGAGCAGGCCAACTCGTTCGTGGCGAAGGCGGAGAATCTCGGCGATCACCGCGTTGTTGTCGCGTTCATCGCCGTTGTCGCCGCGGGAGTAGTAGGTGCGCCAGACCTTCTCGCGCAAAGCCCGTTCGGTGGAGAAGGTGAGGAAGGGATCCATCGAAGAACGGGTGTTGGTGATTGCGTATTCACCGTCGCGCTTGCGTTCGCGGGCCGCGGCCGCGGCTGCCTGGATAAACGAGTCGGGCAGACCGCCCAGCTGGTCCTTAGTGATGTAGAGGACGTAGCCCTCCTCATCCGCCAGCACGTTGTTGGCGAACTTGGTGTGCAGTCCGGCGAGCGTCTTGTTGATCTCCGCGTAGCGCGCCTTGGCCGGCCCGGACAAGGTGGCGCCGTTGCTCGCGAATCCGTCGTACACGAGCCACACCAGACGCTGCTCGTCAGGGCGGAGCGACTTCTTCTCGGCGCTCTCGTAGACCCCTTTGACGCGAGCGAAGAGGGCCGTGTTCTGGGTGATCTTCGAATTGAACTCCGAGAGTTTCGGAGCCATCTCGGCCTGGATCTTGCGGAACTCCGGTGTGGACAGGTTTCCGCCCCACAAGCCCCAGTACGTGAACACGCGGCCGAGATCGCGGCCGGCCCTCTCGAGCGCCACGATGGTGTTCTTGAAAGTCGGTGCTTCGGGGTTGTTCGCGATGGCCTCGATCTCAGAGAGATTCCTGGCCATGCCGATCTCGAGCGCGGGCTTGAGGGCCGAGAGGTCCATCTTGTCGAAAGCGGGGACACCGCCATAAGGGCCGGTCCATTCCGCGAGGAGGACGTTGCCCGACCCGTCGGTGGTGCTGCCGGTCTTGACGTTCATATTCGTGGTCTGTGATGAGCTGGTCGTCGCGAGAGTGGTGGCCGAAACGAGGGCGACGAGGCCGGTGAACAGGGAGAGACGCGTGGATCTCATAACCATGCCTCCAGAGAAGTTGTGCGAGGGAGAGGGATGGATTCTAGCAACCGGGGGCCATCACGACCCGATTCCGCCCCGCCTGCTTGGCGCGATACAGGGCGTCGTCCGCCGCGGCGATGGTCTCGTCCACGCGGCGGCCCGCATCGTGCTCCGACACACCCAGCGAGAGCGTCAGTCCGAAAGCCGCATCACCGTTCTCGAGCCGGAGTTCTTCGACAGCGGTTCTCGCTGACTCGGCCACTCGTCTCGCCCCCTCGGCATCCGTGTCGGGAAGCAGGAGCATGAACTCCTCGCCGCCCCAGCGGGCCACCACATCCTGAGCGCGAAGCGATGCGCGCAGGGTGCGCGCCACTGCTCGTAGCGCCAGGTCGCCGGCCGCGTGCCCGCGGGTGTCATTCACTTGTTTGAAGTGGTCGAGGTCGGCGAGGACGATTGAAACCGGCCGACCGGAGCGGCGGCTCCGATGAAGCGCGTCCTCCCAGGCTTCCATGAAGCCGCGTCGATTGTGCAGGCCGGTGAGCGAGTCGTGGTGCGAAGCCTCGTGCTCGTGTTCGAACTGTTGATTGAGAGAACGCGCGGCGGCAAGGAAGAGGACGGTGAAGCCGGCGAGCGGGAGGTTGCTCGGAATGGGGAGCGGGGTCACCTCCTTGATCAGGTCGGCGAGAAGACACACCGCGAGCACGAGGAAAGCGCGGGCCACCACTTGAGGGCCGCGCGCCGACCGGGCCGCGCGCACCGCCCGCGTCATGCTGGCGATAAGCAGGATGCCGCAGATGATGAGTACGGGGGCTGCGAGTTGGGGAAGGCCCACGATCGCGAGGGCGCCTGCGAGTGCGACGAACTGGAGTCGACGAACAAGCCGACTGGTGGTCTCCTGGTTGAGCGACGACACCATCTCGACGAGGGCGGCGGTGGCGGCACTCACGCCCAGGAGATTGAGCATCAGCAAGGCCGGCAAGGGGTCAGGTGGAGCGAAGGCGGCGGCGATTCCCGTGAGGTCGACGACCAGCGCCGAGGCGCTGGTGGCGGCGAGCCAAAGGTGGCCGGTGCGCTCGCGCCTTCGGATCCACAGGTCGAGGTGGGTGAGGGCGACGATGAGGTAAATGCCGGCCCCGAACGCACCGAGAAGGACGTCGAGAGTTGGCACGGCGAGAGGCTACAAGATCAGCGGATTCCGTCGCGCTGCAGGCGCGAGAGCAGAACGGCCATGCGCTTCACCATCACCGGCAGCGTGGTGAGATCAGCCGTTTCGTGCACCGTATGCCCGCCCGTGCCCATCAACCCAACTCCGTCAAGGATCATCCCCACCTGTCCGGATACGAATGAAACGTCGGCGGCTCCCGCCTTGTCGGGATCGACCGCTACCACGGGTCCCGCGCCCACATCGAGGCTGGCGCGGTTGTACAGCGCGAGCAGACGTTCGTTGCCCGCGGTGGGAGCGAGCGGTGGGTAGCCGTCGTCGAAGGTGAGGGTGGCGCTCGTACGGGCGAGCGAGGCCGCGACAATCTCCTGCATCGATTTCTTCGCGGCCGCGAACTGCTCTGGCGTGAGGGCGCGAAGATCGCCCGTCACCACTGTGTGCTCGGCGATCACGTTGCTCTTGCCGAATCCGGTCCCCCGCGAGGCCTTTTCGTCATAGTCGACCGTGGTTCCGCCCACGATCACGCCGGGGTTGAAGGTGAGGTGAGCCTGGCCCGCGAGCCTTTCGCGGAAAGCGTTCAGGATGCGAGCGGCTTCGAACACCGCTCCGTATCCATTCTCAGCGTTGAAGATCTGCGACGAGTGCGCGGGCTTGCCCTTCACCCGCAGTTCCCAGTTGGTAGTTCCACGACGTCCAATCACTGCGGTCTTCGGGTCGCCGTCGCCGTCCTCGAATCCGATGGCCACGTCCGCACCTTGGGCGGCTTTGACGAGCGCGGCTCGCGAGGCCGAGAGCGGCCGGCCCGCGGCCTCTTCGTCGCCCGTGAGCACGACAACGATGTTCATCGACTTGAGCGCGCCGGTCGAATGCAGCGCGCGCAGTGCGTGAATCATGACCACGTTGCCGCCCTTCATGTCGGTGGTCCCCGGCCCCTTCGCGGCGGTTGGGCTCAGGCGCTCGAACTTCTGGAACGGGCTGTCGGGTTCGAACACGGTATCAAGGTGACCGATGAGGAGAATCCGGGGTCCCGTGCCCGGATGATCCGCGATGAGATGACCGGCCCGCCCAAAGGATGTTCCGTCCACCCACACCGTCTTGAAGCCAAGGGCGTCGAACTCGGGCCGCAGTGCGTCGCCCACCTCGCGCACCCCGGCGAGATTCATGGTGCCGCTGTTGATGTTCACGACGCGCTCGAGCAGGGCCAGGGCGCGATCGTAGTCCTTGTCCACGAAGGCGGTGAGCGCGCGTTCGGCTGGGCTCAAGGCGGTGGGCGCATTCTGCGCGGCCGCGAGGGCCAACAGGAGCAGGGCGGGGATTGATGTCATGCGGGGATGCTACCCCGCGGTCGATCAGTTGCCGGCGCGGATCACGCGGCCCGGGCGGTTGCCGGTCAGTTGGTCGTCGCGCAGGGTGATGGCGCCTGAAACCACCGTGGCGCGATATCCGTGGGCGGCTTGCAGGAATCGTTTGCCGCCGGCGGGGAGGTCGCGCACGAGGTGCGGCGACCCGAGGCCGAGCTTTGAGAGGTCGATGACGTTGAGGTCGGCCTTCAGACCGACAGCAATGCGCCCGCGGTCGGGAAGTCCGATGAAGTCCGCGTTGTTCCGGCTCAGCATCGCCACCACCTTCTCGAGTGGCAGCCGCGGGCCGCGAGTGCGGTCGCGAGTCCAGTACCCCAGCATGGTGGTGGGGAAACTCGCATCGCAGGTGGTGCCCACGTGCGCGCCGCCGTCGCCGAGACCGGCCAGGGCCAGGGGATGTTCGAGCATCTCGCGAAGGTGTTCGAGATCGCCGCCCTGATAGTTGAAGAGGGGGAAATAGATGAGCGCCCGCCCCTCGTCCTGCACCAGGGCATCGAGTATGGCCTCGAGGGGAGTGATACCGCGCGCGTTCGCGATGGCGAAAAGCGACGACTCGGGCAGCGGCTCGTAGTCGGGCGTGGAGCCGAGCGGGAAGAGCCGGCGGCTCAGCATGCCGAGCTGGGCGAGGAGAAGATCGGCGAGCGGAGGAATGGGCGAGCCGTCGCCGGCCATCCTCTCGGACTTCTCGGAGAGCAGCCGCGCCTTGATCTCCGGTTCCATCAGCCGGCGAGCCCGCTCGGCCAGCGGCAGATGCGCCATCGACTTGTAGGTCGGGAAGCCCATGAACGGGTGGAAGGTCGCTTCGAGACCGAGGAGCAGACCGATGGGTCTCGCCGCCACCTGGACCCGCATGGGGATACCCCGGGCGTTCGCGGCGGACGTGCGCTCCAGGATCGACCGCCATTGGTTGGGGGCTTGATCGCGCTCCATCAGGGAGATCGAAAGCGGCCGTCCGCCTGAAGCCGCGGCCATCGACTCGAGCAAATCGAACTCCGGGCCGAACCGCGTGAGGTCGCGCAACATGTCGAAGTCGGAGACCGCCTGGATCACACCATGCCCCAGGCCGTCGAACGCGGAGGCGATGCCCTGGAGTTCGGCGACGGTCGACTCGGACGACGGAGTCCACTGACCTTGCGCGGTGCGATGGTTGTCGGTGCGTCCGGTCGAGAAACCCACCGCTCCCGCTTCCAGCGCCTCGCGGCACAAGTCGCGCATGGCCGCGATGTCGTCGTGGGTCGCCGGTTCCTGATCGGCGCCGCGGTCGCCCATCACATGCAAGCGCAGCGCGTCGTGGGGGAGTTGGGCGCCGATATCAATGGTGCGCGGCATCGAGTCGAGTGCATCAAGGTAGTCAGGGAAGCTGCGCCAGCCCCAGCGCAGGCCCTCGGCCAGGGCGGCGCCCGGAATGTCCTCGACCCCCTCCATGAGGTGGATGAGGCGCTCGTGATCCGCGTCGTGTACGGGCGCGAAGCCCACGCCGCAGTTGCCCATGATGGCCGTGGTCACGCCGTGCTGCGCGGAGGGGAGCATCTCCGGGTCCCAGGTGGACTGCCCGTCGTAGTGGGTGTGGATGTCCACGAAACCTGGAGTCACGATGGCGCCATCCGCGTCGATGGTGTTGAGCGCCGATCCGTCGCAGGGTCCGATCTCGACGATGCGGCCTTCCTTCACTGCGACGTTCGCGTTGAACGTGGGACGGCCGGTGCCGTCCACGACCGTGCCGCCCACAATCTTGAGATCCCAGTTCATGTCGTTGACTCCGCTTCAATCGTAATTGCCGGCTCCGTGGTTGTCGCTGCGGGCGGGCGTTGAGACCACCACGCCGCGAGCGCTCCGCCCGAGACGAGATGCCAGACGCCCCATCCCGCGGTGATGAGCGCGGCCCCGCCGAGGCCCTTGAAATGCCCGAGCAGGATGACGAGTCCCAGCCCCGAGTTGCGGATGCCGGTTTCGAAGGTGAACGCTCGTCGCCCCGCATCGGGGAGTCCAGCGACTCGGGCCGCCCCGTAACCGAAAGCCAGGGCCATGGCGTCCTGGATCACCAGCACGGGAAAGATGAACCAGCCCGCGGTGGCGAGCGGGCTGCCGTTGGTGATCAGGGCGCCCACGATGAATCCGCCTAGGGCGAGGAGCGAGAGTGTGTGCAGTGGTTTTCGGATGCGAGTGGCCAGCGCGGCGGCCCTCTCGGCCAGAAGGAGCCCGGTGACGAGCGGGATTCCGAGGGTCATGACCGTCTCGGAGAGAAAGGCCCAGCGGTCGAGGCCGATGGTGCTCAGCAGAGGCGCTGTCTTCGGGTGAAGTCCCGCCCAGAACACGATGTTGAACGGTGTGGTCAACACCGCGAGCGCGCTCGAGAGGGCGGTGAGCGAGACCGAGAGCGCGGTATCTCCGCGCGCGGCCTGGGTCAGGACGTTCGATGCGTTTCCTCCCGGGCACGCCGCCACCACCATCATGCCCAGGGCGATGCTCGCGGTGGGTGCGACGGCGAAGGTGAGAAGAAAGGTGAGCGCGGGCAACGCCAGCACCTGAAGCGCGGTGCCGAAGAGAATGACCCCGGGCCGACGAAGCACACGCCGGAAGTCGTCCAGCGTGAGGCCAAGCCCCACGCTGAACATCATCATGGCGAGAATGATCGACAGGCCCGAGCGGGCACTCGCGTCGAGGTTGAGTGTGACGTCGTCGAGCCCCGGGGTCATGAAGGGCGGATTCTTACTCCTGTTCCTCCTCAGGCGGGCGTCGGCCGCCGCCGCCGGGGCCGCCGGTCTGGACGTTGATCCGGCCGATGCCTGCTTCGAGGAGCAGCTTGTTCAGGGCGGGAACGTCCGTCGCCATGAGACCGCGCACCGTGTTCGTGAACTCGGCCAGCATCTTCTGGCCACGTTCGAAGGCCACCTTCTGGGCCGCAGTGGGCGCCTCAGTCATCCCGCCGCCGAAACCGCCGAAGCCGAAGCCGATCCGCTGCTGGATCGTCTGGGGGGCGTCGGCGAGGGGCGCGCCTGCGAAGCCCGGAGGCTCAACGGGCGCTTCACGACCGCCGAGTTCCTCGACCTTGTCAAGCAGGCTCTGCAGAGCCTTGGTGAGTGCTTCCGGCGTCCGCGGATTGCGACCGAGCTGGGTCTTGACTTCGCGAAGCTGGTTGCCGAGGTCGGTGACGGCGCGCATGCCCATCTGAAGCTGCGGGGCGAGCCGCGTCATGGCCATCTGCATGTCGTACCAGGCCTTGCGATCAGCCTCGCTCATCTGGATTCGTGGGTCTTCCTCGACGGAGATGGCCTGCGGGTCGGAGGTGTGCGCTCCCGCCGTGATCTTCACTGTGTACTGGCCCGGGGGCACCAGCGGACCACGCGGCCCGCCGCCGCCGAAGCCGCCTCCTCCTCCGCCACCGAAACCGCCGCCGGGAGGCGCCGGGGGAGGCGTATGCCGCAGATCCCACATCACGCGATTGACGCCCGCGGTCTTGGTGCCCACGATGTCGCGCACCTTCTCGCCCTTGCTGTCCGTGATGGTGATGGTGACGGCGTCCTTCTCGCCCGCGGCCTCCTTGAGCCAGTACTGGATGGCCGCGCCATCTGCGGGGTTGGCGCCATAGAACGGCTTGTGACCGTTGCCGGCGCCCACTCCCGCGATCCGCCACTGGATGCCCGTCTTGTTCTCGAAGAGGTGCAGAGACTTCGCAGCCACCGCTTCGCTCATGCCGGAAAGAGCCGAGAGGTTGTCGAGGATCCACACGCTACGGCCGTGGGTAGCGAGAATGAGGTCGTTCTCGTTCTGGTGGATGAAGATGTCGTCGACCGGCACGGTGGGCAGGCCGCTCTTGACCTTGAGCCACGATCCGCCGCGGTTGAACGAGGTCCAGAGCCCCATCTCGGTGCCCACGAACAGCACGTCGGCATTCTTTGGGTGCTCGCGCAGCACGCTGACCGTGCCGCCTTCGGGCAGATTGGCTGTGACGTTCTTCCAGGTCGCCCCGAAGTCCGGAGTGAAGTAGGCGTAGGCCTTGAAGTCGTCGGCGCGATGGCCGTCGAACGTCACGTACGCAGCGCCGGCGTTGGTGCGGCTCGGCTCGATGCGGCTCACGTACGTGCCCTTCGGTACACCCGGGACCTTGTCGGTGAGCTTCGTCCAGGTCTTGCCCATGTCGCTGGTCACGTGGAGGTTTCCGTCGTCGGCCCCGAACCACAACACCTCGGCCTTGAGCGGCGACTGCGCGATGGTGGTGGCGGTGCCCCAATGGACGACGCCGTCGTTCCGCGACATGAATTCCTTCGCGGTCTTGCCGAAGATCGCCTTCTCGTCGCGCTTCTCGTTGTTGGTCAGATCGCCCGAGAGTTCGGTCCACGAATCGCCGCGGTCGTTCGACATGAAGAACTTGTTGCCGCCGTAGAAGACCGTGTTGTGATCGAAAGAGGAGACCACGATGGGGGAGTTCCAGTTGAAGCGATAGCGTTCGTCCGGATCGGCGGGCGTCGGGCGGATCAACTTTCGCTCGAGGCTCTTCAGGTTGACCCGCGAGATGTTCCCGTCCTGGCTTTCCGTGTAAACGGTGCTTGGGTCGACAGGATCGATGACGCAGTGGAACCCGTCGCCCCCGCCGATGGTCTTCCAGTCGCCCAACTGGATGCCTTCACGGACCAGGGTGCGCGAGGGGCCGATCCAGGTGCCATTGTCCTGCAAGCCGCCGCAGACGTTGTACGGCTTCTGGTTGTCGGCATTGACCTCGTAGAACTGGCCGAGGGGCACGCCGTTCAGGTGCTCCCAGGTACGGCCGCGGTCGTAACTCTGGTGGATGCCGCCGTCGGAGCCGTTGATCACATGGTTGGAATTGGCGGGATTGATCCACAAAGCGTGGTAATCGCCGTGGATGCGCTGCACGAGGTTGGTGCGCCAGGTCTTGCCGCCGTCCTCGGAGTTGTACATATTGGCGCCCAGCACCCAGATGCGCTGGTCGTTGTTCGGATCGATGTGGATCTTGCTGTAGTACGACGGCCGGGGGTTGCTGTTCGAAAGCTTGGTCCAGGTTTCACCCTTGTCTTCCGACCGGTAGACGCCGAACTCAGTGCGATGCTCGATCAGCGCCATGACGATGCGAGGGTCGCGGCGGTAGACGGTGACGCCGATGCGTCCCATATCGCCTTCGCTGGGCAGTCCGTTGGTCAGCTTGGTCCAGGTGGCGCCGCCATCCGTCGTCTTGAAGAGGCCGCCTCCCGGGCCGCCGCCGCTGTATCCGAACGGAGTGCGCCGCCGCTGATATGAACCCGCGTAAAGCGTGTTCGGGCTCTCGGGATCCATGGCGATATCGATCACGCCCGTGTCTTCGTCCAGGAACTTCACGTTCGCCCAGGTCTTCCCGCCATCGGTCGTCTTGTAGACGCCGCGTTCCTTGTTTGGACCATAAAGACGACCGAGAGCCGCGACGTACGCGATATCCGGGTTCGTGGGATGGACCACGATGCGTCCGATGTACTGGGTCTCCTTGAGGCCGATGTACTTGAAGGTCTTGCCCGCGTCGGTGCTCTTGTAGACGCCACCGCCCCACGACGTCGACTGGCGGTTGTTGGGCTCGCCCGTGCCTACATACAGGACTGAAGGATCGGAGGGCGCCAGGGTCACGTCGCCGATGGAGGAGACCGCTTCGTCGGTGAAGATGGTCTCGAAGGTGATGCCGCCGTTTTCGGTCTTCAGGATGCCGGCCGAGGCCATGCCCACATAGAAGGTGGTCGGGTTGGACTCGACCACCGCGAGATCGTCCACGCGGCCACCCATGTTCGCGGGGCCGATGTTGCGGAAGGCCAGCGCTTTGAAGTGGTCGGCGGTGAGCGAGGCGGGCGACGGGGTCGGGGTGGGCTTCGCGCCTTTCTTCTGGGCGTTTGCGACGGGGGCGGTGAGCAGGAGCGACAGGGTCGCCATTCCCGCGATTCGGGCCAGGTTCATTGGGGTCTCCAGGGAGTGTGGGTCTTGCGAGTGGATCGACTACCCGCGCCGTAGCGTGGGGATTCTGGTCCTCGCGCCGGGGTTCGTCAACTGAGCGAAGCCAGGCCGCGCAGTGGATGCAAATGAATCACCCACCCACGCAACGGCTCGTAGAATCGCAAGACCGACAGGCTTCCCGCGCGAGGGCAGGTCGGTGGAACCATGATCCCGCAAAAGATCGGCAAGTACGCGGTCCTTGAGCTCCTCGGTCGGGGCGGCATGGGCGAGGTGTATCTCGGCGAGGACCCTTATATCGGCCGGCGCGTGGCGATCAAGATGATCAAGGGAGCCGACCCACAGGCGCGGGACCGATTCGTTCACGAGGCGCGGGTGATCGGCGGTCTCGCTCATCCCTCCATCGTTTCTCTCCTCGACTTCGACTTCTCGGGCGACGAACCGTTCCTGGTGATGGAGTACCTGAAGGGCCAGAGCCTCGACGCGTGGATCCGCGAGCCGCATAGTCTGCCCGAACAAATCGTGGTCCTCGAGGACCTGTGCCAGGCCCTCGCCTACGCCCACGAAAATGGCGTCCTCCACCGCGACGTGAAGCCTTCGAACGTGCAGGTTTTGCCGAATGGACGGGCCAAGCTGATGGACTTCGGGATTGCCCGCGGAGGCAGCGGCCGATTGACCACCACCGGGGCGGTGGTGGGGACACCGGAGTACATGGCGCCGGAAATCCTGAGAGACACGGCGTACTCCACCCGGTCCGACCTGTACTCCTGCGCGGTCTTGCTGTACGAAATGTTCTCGGGAACGAACCCGTTCGCAGCGCAGACCGTGGCTGCGACCCTCACCAACGTCCTCACTCGGGAGCCGTCGGACCTGAGAGTGGCGCGGCCCGACTTTCCGCCTCGTCTCGCTGAGACCCTCGCCGCGTGCCTGCGCAAAGAGCCGGAGATGCGACCCGACGGCTTCGGCGCGCTGCTCGCCGCGGCTCGGGAAGCCGCTGGGGTTGAAGTGAAGGCGCCGCCGGAAACCCGGGCGATTCCGCACTTCTCGTCGCCGAAAGCTCCCGCCCTCGCCCCCGCGCCAGCCCCTCTGCCTGCTCGTGGGTCGCTGAAGATCGGCCTCGGCATTGGGGCCGTCGCGCTGGCTCTTTGGGTGGTGAGCCGCGTCGTCGCGCCCTCGCCCGATCCCGTAACTTCCCCCGCAAGTCCAACCGCCTCCCCTGCGGCTACCACCACGACCACACCGCTCGCCACCGCCGGTACGCCCGTTGCGCCCACGGAAACTGGGCCACCCGAAGGCGATCGTGCCGCGAGCCTGGTACGGCCGACTCCGACACCCACGGTCACGCCCGCTCCCACTCGGGTGGCGGCGCGTACCCAGGCCGCGGAACCCGCGCGCAGTCCGACCCCGGCAGCTTCGCCGACTCCGAGCGCCACACCAGCGCCGACTCCGTCACCAGCGTTGCCCACCCCCGAACCTCCTCGCCCGGCTCCGGCCAAGGCCACTCCCGCGCCTGTGCCCGTGGCGGAGCCCGCGACCGAGGAGGTCAGGGCAACCGGGCTCTCGCCCCGCACACTGCGCCGGGGCGAAAGCGTGGTCCTCGAGGTGAGGGGAGAAGGACTTCCCGAAGGACTCACCGCCAGCATTCTCCAGGGTCGCCGTCCCGCCGCGGGGATTCGCGTGCTGCGGGTTGAGTTCGTGAACTCCAGCCTGGTCCGGGTCAGCGTATTGAGCGATCCAGAACTGCCCCTGGGGGGCTATACGCTGATCCTGCGCAGCCGCAACGGGGTGGCGAGTCCGGGGCTTCAAATTGAGGTGGTCTTGTGAAACGGTTCGTCGGTCCACTCCTGTTGGCGGTTTCCCTGATTCTCGCGGCGGGCCCGGTTGGCGCCGGGCAAAGGCCCTCTGATGGGAAGTCGCCCGGCCCCCCGCTGGTGCGGGATCAGCGGGTGAGCGCGCTTCAGGCGGAACTGGACAAGCTCCGTGTCGAAATGGAGGGTCTACGCAAGGAACTGCAGCGGCTTCGCGAGGAAGCGGCGGCATCCCCGGGCCCGGACCTGGCCGCGCGCCTCGCCACCGTCGAGGCGCGTCAGGCCCGCATCGAGACCGAACTCGCGCGCCTCGCCGATGAACTGAAGCAGACAGGAGAGGCCCTCGACCAGGTCTCCGAGAACGACCGTCGGCGTCCGACGATCACGGTCTACGGCACGCTGCAGGCCACGAAATACAGCGGCCGCGATTCGATCCTCGATGCGGAGGCCTTCGAGATCGTCCTTTCGGGGCGGCCGCATCCACGGCTGAGCTTCTTCGCCGAAATCGAGTTTGAGCGCGCGGCCAGCGTGGGTGGTCCCCGCGGGGGCGAGATCGTGGTCGAACAGGCCTACGTGAGCTACACCTTTGCCTCGCTCCTTTCCCTGCGCACCGGAGTCCTCCTTGTTCCTTTCGGCAACGTCAACGTCGATCACTTCGCGCCGCTGCGCGACGTGGTGCGGAAGCCCCTCGTGTCGTACGCGGTGGCGCCGTCGGACTGGACCGACAACGGATTGCAGCTCGCCGGTCGGAAGGTGATGGGCACGGCCTGGCTCGTTGAATACGAGGCCTCGCTCGTGGCCGGTCTCGACGCCGACATCACTTCGGCCGGAACGCGGGCCGCGCGGCAGGGATTTGGAGTCGACAACAACGGGAACAAGGCCGTGGTCGGTCGAGTGGCGATCAAGCGACGATCGGCGTTCGAGGCCGGACTGTCGGGGTACACCGGTCGTTATGACGACGCAAACCGGCGCCGACTGGAGGGCTGGGCCACCGACCTGCGCACGGAAATCGGCCCTCTGCGTCTCACCGGCGAATACGACCATTTCAGCGCGGATCGCGGGACGAGTGAGCCCAGCCATCTGCGGGGCTACTACGTCCGCGCAAGCTACGACCTGCGCGGCGGCATCCTGCGCGCCCTGGCTCCGGGCTTCGAGGATCCGCGCCTCACTCTGGTCGCCCAGTACGACGAGGTGCGCATCTCCGGTCCCGCACCCTCTACCGCGGCCTTCGAGCGAAACCGCGAGACCGGCCTCACCCTCGGTCTGGCCTGGCGGCCGTCACGACAGTGGGTGGCGAAGGTGAACTACGAGCGGAACAAGGCCACGGGGCGGTCTCTCGACCGGGGCACCGTGAACGGCTGGCTGGGCTCCGTCGGTTTCGTCTTCTAGAGAACCGTCCTCGTCGCTCGCCTGGTGTCGAGCGGCGCGGCCTGGGTGAGAATGGCAGTTGTGGGCCGAATTCGAAGGGGCCATTCTGCGAGCGAGATCGGTTTCGCGTTCGGTGACAGAGTGACACTCTTCTAACCAAATCGGTTCCCATTCCTTAGTGACGAAAACCTCCAAGCCCAGAAGAATTGCCGTCGGATCGGGCATCCTCAAGGGTCCCTATCTCGCGGGGGATAGTGTGCTGGTCGGAGGCGCTCGATGTGTCCCTGACGTCAGAGCTCCTGAATCTCGATATCGACTCGGCGCTTGATCAAACGGAAGTCGGCGATGTCTCCCGTCAGGACGAGCGCGCCGTGACGATGAGCGGTCAGGGCGATCAGGCAATCGTTCTGGAGTTCGCGTCGCTTGTGCATATCGAACCCTTGGTCGTCGCCGATGGCGCGAACCAGGCGGCCCGCTTTGAGCCAGTCCTCGGAAAGGGGAGACCAGATTTCGGCCGACGAGCGCACCAGCCCGTCGAGCGCCCTCTCCGCGGAGCGGTCCCGAGCGCCCCGGTAAAGTTCGCAAAGGACCACCGCGCTCTGCCTCAGCACATATCGCCGGGAGAACTCGTCCAGGCCATCAGCCAATTCGCCTTTGAGATGGCGCATGACTACATTGGTATCGAGGATGGCGTAGCGGGCCAAACCTGGCGCCCTTAGATCTCTGTGAAGCTCTCGCGCTTCGCCGCGCCCGCGAGCTTCAGCAACGGCTTCCAGGACTCCTCGATCTCCTTGACCCGAGCGAGGGCCAGACGGACAGTCTCGCCGTCAGATCGGGCTCGCAGAATGCGTCGTGCACTCTTCAGGGTCTTGGGTTCGACAAAGAACGCCTTTCTTTCAAGGGCCGCCTCGGGTTCCATACCACAAGCATACATCCTGCCTCGGACCGGCCCATGTGCGACGGAGGCGAGAATCCCCTGAATCACTGTCCCGGGGATGGGCGCATTCGCCTACTCGGGAGGTGTCCTGGGTCCGGGCAGAACGGTCTTGAGCCAGGCCGCCAGTTCATCGGCGATGGCCTGATGACCGAGAGCCGACGGGTGCAGGTCGGTCGCCGAGAGGGCCAGGGCCGAGCGGGCGTAGTCCGGCGCTCCCAACTTTCGCGCGCGCTGGCGCAGGGCTGAGCGGAGGAGGAGGACCGGGATGTCGTTCGCGGCCAGGGTTCGGAGCATTTCGTCCTCGAACCAAACTCCGTGGGTGAGTGCGCGCACGGGGATGCCGCGGGTCCGACCCCACTCGGCAACTTCGCGGATCGCGCCTTCAAACGCTGGCAGGCCCACCATCGACGCGTACTGGGGGGGGACGTCCCCGCTCTCGCGCGCGAAGGTCCGCGCCGCGCTCTCCGACTCTTGCGGGGCTTCGGAGAGACCACCGACCGGAGACGACGGGGAAGTCAGTCCGCCCAGCCGCCGCCCTACGAATTCAAGGAGGAAGGAGCGCCGCAGGGTCCAGGGGTCGACCTCGGTCCAGAGAAAGTTTGGAAGGTCGAGGTCGTTGCCCACGATCTCGATGAGGACGAGATCAGGACGCAGCGCCTCGGCCCGCGCACGCAGCGTCTCCACTTCCATCACCGTGTTGTAGCCGGGCACGGCGAGGTTCACCGTCTCCACCTGCCGGCCGGAGAGCAGGTCGACGGTGGGTCCCGAAAGGCGAGCGAGGTACGTCTCGTCGTCCGCCACTCCCTGGCCGAACATGTACGAATCACCGATGCCCACGATTCGGAAGGTGGAGATCGGCTTCTGACCGACCACGTCCGCTCCGCGGTGACCCGCGTCGGAGGTGGAGAGGCGCGCGCCGGCGAAGATCACGTCGAGGCGCGGCCGGAGTTCGTAGACGACCCTCGCGAGGTCGGACCTACGGATGATCTGGCCGAGGGTGACCACCGACCCCGGCTGCGGTGGCTTCAGCCGGGAGACATCGCGGTCGAGGCGTCCTTGTTGGCGCTCGGCCTGCACCGCGAGGACTCGTGTCCCGGCCTCGAGGAGCGCCAGTCCAAACGCGATGCCGAAGACGATCAGCAGCGCGACCGGCAGAGCTCGACGAAGGCCATTCATTAGGGAGCGCGAGTCTACCGGTCGGGTCCTGCCTTGGACGGGTGGCCGCGCTACACTCGATTCATGATGAACGCCCGTCCTCGTGGCATCGTTGCGATGCTGTCGCTCGCCGTTCTCGCTGCCTGCGCCACGAACCCCGCCACCGGGAAGAGACAGTTGATGCTGGTGAGCGAGAGTCAGGAAGCGGCCATGGGCAAGGAAGCCGATGAGCAGTTTCACGCGCTTTATGGCGACTTCCCGGATCGCAGTGTGCAGACGTACGTGGAGTCGGTGGCCCGCCCGCTGGCCGCGGTGTCGGAACGCCCCGGCCTGCCCTGGACCTTCCGTGTGATCGACGACCCGCAGGTGAACGCGTTCGCCCTGCCCGGCGGCTACATCTACGTAACGCGTGGGATCCTCGCGCACATGAACTCCGAAGCAGAACTGGCGGGCGTGCTGGGCCACGAGATCGGTCACGTGACCGCCCGACACTCCGCGAGCGCGCAGAGCAAGCAGATGCTGGGCGCGGTGGGTCTGGGTGTGGGCATGATCCTCTCGCCCACGTTGCGCAAGGGTGGCGACGCGCTGGGCTCGGCGTTTGGTCTCGTTTTCTTGAAGTTCGGCCGCGATCAGGAGAGCCAGTCCGACGAACTCGGGCTCCGCTACATCGTGCGCAAGGACTACAGTCCCGAGGGCATGCTCGACGTCTTCCGGATGCTCGACGGCGTCACTACCGCCGCGGGCGGTGATCGTCTGCCCAACTGGCTGGCCACTCATCCGGCTCCGCCCAATCGACTTTCCGACATGCAGAGGAAGATTCGGGAGCAGGGCGCCCGCGGTCTGAAGGTGGGACGAGCGGAGTTCATCCAGAGGCTTGATGGCATGGCTTTCGGCGAAGACCCGCGCGAGGGATTTTTCCGCGACGAGGAGTTCTTTCACCCCGACATGGCTTTCAAGATGATGTTCCCGCGGGGTTGGGCGGTCCAGAACGAGAAGCAGGGCGTGTCGTCCATGCCGTCGGCGAAGGACGCCTTGCTGCAACTCACTCTGGCCAGCGGCGATCCCGAGGCGGCGGCCAGGGAGTTCGCCGGCCAGCAGGGGATCGAAGCGGGCACGATCGAGCGCGGCAACGTGAATGGCTTTCCGGCCTCGTCGCTCCAGTTCCGGGCCCAGGATCAGCAGAACGGCGTGTTGCAGGGCGTGGTGACTTTCCTGACTCACCAGGGCAAGACCTTCCAGCTTCTTGGCTACACGACCGAGGCGCGCTACGCGACGTACAAGTCGAGCTTCAAGGACTGGATCCGCAGCTTCGAGCGACTGACCGACCGGCGGATCCTCGCGGCGCAGCCGATGCGTCTGAAGATCGAGACGCTGCGCTCGGCCACGACGATCTCCTCGCTCTCTCGCACCTGGGACTCTCCGGTGAAGGTGGAGACGCTGGCCTTGATCAACGGCGTGTCCGTCAACCAGTCACTCCCCGCGGGCACGCTGGTGAAGCGTGTCGTCGGGGAAAAGGTTCAATAGGCGGAGGCTCTTCATGGATCTCGGTCTCAAGGGACGCAGCGCGGCGGTGGCCGCGGCTTCACGCGGGCTCGGTCGGGCTACGGCTCTGGCGCTGGCCCGCGAAGGGTGTCTGGTGGCGGTGTGTGGCCGGGATCCGAAGAAGATCCGCGCCTCCGCCGACTTCATCGAGCGTGAGACTGGAGGACGTGCCCTGGCCGTGACCGCGGATGTGAGTTCGCCGTCCGATTGCGAGCGATTCATCGGTGAAACCGTGGGCGCTTTCGGCCGGCTCGATATTCTCGTCACCAACACCGGTGGGCCGCCGGCTGGAACCTT
>JAGNNV010000213.1 GCA_017990495.1 Vicinamibacteria bacterium | reverse complement strand
AACTGGCCGAGGCGAAGAAGGTGCGTGGTCAGTTCTGGGACTTCCACGAACTGATGCGCGAGATCCGGTCGTCGTACAACCCGGACGTGCGCATGACCGAAACCGAGGTTCTCGATCCGATCATCAACACCGACATCCTGGTTCTCGACGACCTTGGGGCCTGGAAGATGACGGACTGGATGAACGACACCCTCTTCTACATTCTGAACCAGCGCTACGTCCATCAGCGCCCCTCGATCATCACCACCAACTTCGAGGACAAGGAAGCCTCGGAAATCCGGCGTCTCGATCAGGTGAACGGCGACGCCTCCGACCGCGAGTATCTGGTTGAGCGCATCGGCAACCGGCTTCGCTCCCGCCTCATGGAGATGTGCGTGGTGGTCCGCATGAAGGGCACCGACCACCGGGTCCACCGCCAGCACTACAACCAGAGCGGCGCGCTGAACAGCGGCCGCTGAGTGCCCGCGTTCGAACGAGCGCTCGGCGTTTACCTCCACATACCCTTCTGCGCGCAGAAGTGCGCGTACTGCCACTTCTCCATCGACCCCGGACGTCCGGCGGAGGCGCGGCGGGATCGCTACCTGCGCGCGCTCACCACCGAGATCGGTGGTTCCAAGGGTGGCGAGGCCGACAGCATGTACTTTGGCGGAGGCACCCCCTCGCTCGTCCCACCCGAGCAGATCGCCGCCATCGTGAACGCCGTGGCCGAGCGCTACACCCTCGCCTCCGACACCGAGGTGACCATCGAGGTCAACCCGAAGGATCTCGACGAGCGTGGTTATGCCGCTCTGCTCGCGGCGGGGGTGAATCGGGTGAGTCTCGGGCTCCAGTCGTTCGACGACGAGGTCCTGCGCGAGATGTTCCGCGACCATGGCGCCGAAGACTCGGTTCGCGCGTTCCGCGCCGCCCGCGCCGCTGGAGTCGCCAATCTCTCGGCCGATCTGATCCTGGGCTGGCCGGGCGAGACCCGCGGACGTTTTCTGGCCGGGCTGCATCGTCTGCTCGACCTGGGTCCGGACCATGTGAGCCTCTACGTGCTCGAGATCGACGGCAAAACCGTGGTGGCCCACCACGCCCGCGCAGGCACGCTTCATCTGCCCGACGACGATCTGGTGGCCGATCTCTTCAATGAGGCCGAAGACCTGATGGCCGCAGCCGGCATCGCGGCGTACGAAATCTCCAACTTCGCGCGCCCCGGTTTCGAGTCGCGCCACAACCTCAAGTACTGGGACGACGGGCCCTTTCACGCGTTCGGTCAGTCGGCGCATGGTTTCGACCAGGGTGTGCGCTACTGGAACGAAGCCACCTTCGGGAGCTACTGCGCCGCGATCGAAGCCAAGGGTTCGGCGCGGGCGGGGGAGCGGGTGTTGTCCCCGCGCGAACGTCTCGAAGAGGCGGTGATGACCGGACTCCGGGTGCGCCGCGGGATAGACCGCGCCACCTTCCGCGTCCGCCACGGCATCGACGTGATGGAGGCCTTCGGCGAGGCGCTCGGCCCCAGCCTGAAGGCGGAGCTCCTGGTCGCGGACGAAACCGCGGTCCGCCTGACCCGCCGCGGCGTCTTGATGTCGAGTGAGGTCCTGAGCGCGGTGATTTGACGCTCTCCATCTCGGAAGTTCGCCGCGCCTTCCAGGGGTCCGGAGCGGTCTCGCCGTCCGCGCTACTTCAGGACGGCGGTCACCCCTCGCTGCTAGCGACGCGCGGAGATGCGGTACAGGTACTTGTGACCACGCAGATACAACTCGTCATCCACAATGGCGGCCGAGGCGTCGAAACCGTCGGCCAGACGGTTGGTCGAGAGGACCTTGGGCGATGGCCCGGCCTCGAGAACCATGGTCACGCCTTCGCGGCTCAGCACGTAGATCCGGCCACCCACGGCCACCGGCGAAGCGTAGACGTTGCTGAGGCCCTCGAGCCTCTGGGTGTAATCGGGCTTCCCGGTGGATACGTCGATCCGGGTCAGCACCGCGGAGTTGGTCTTGAGGAAGTAAAGGCCGCCCCGGTAGAGGAGGGGTGAGGGAACGTAGGGCGTGTCCCGCCCATAACTCCATGCGATCGCAGCCTTGCCGGTCACGTCGCCCTGGGCCTGGTCGAGGCGGATCGCCATCAGCGCGTTGCCGCGGAATCCGCTGGTCACGTACACCGTGCCATCCGCGTGCACGGGGGAGGGAATGACGTTGGTCGTCATCCCGCCGGCTTCCCAAAGCACCTGGCCGGTGGCGAGGTCGTAACCCTTCACCCGGTTCGTGGCGTTCACGATCACCTGCGGTTTGCCTGCGTGAGTGACCACGATGGGAGTGGACCAGGACGTGGGCTCGTCACGTTCGCTGCGCCAGATTTCCCGGCCGGTCTTCCGGTCGAGGGCCACGACGAAGTCGTGCCCCTCGTGGTCCCAGTTCACCACCAGATGCTCTCCGTGCAGCACGGGCGAGGCGCCTTCGCCGAAGGAGAGTCGAGTCTGCATGGATCCCAGTTGCTTCTCCCAGATGACATTGCCCTTGAGGTCCAAGGCGAAGAGTCCTCGGGAACCGAAGAACGCGTAGACGCGCTCGCCGTCGGTGAGAGCGGATCCGGAGGCGAAGCTGCCGTCCTTGTGGGTCCCTTCGTGGGGCGCTTGCTCCTTGACCGTTCTCCGCCAGCGCACCTGACCGTCGCCGCGGTTGTGGGCCTGCACCACATATTCGAGGTTGCCCGCCGTTCCCTTGGGCACCGCGGTGGTCACGAAGACGAGGTCCTTCCAGATCACCGGAGTGCTCTTTCCAAGCCCCGGGATCTCGATCTTCCACTGAACGTTCTTCTCCTCGCTCCACTCGATCGGCGGATTTCCCCGGGGCGCTTCTCCGGTGTGCAGAGGGCCGCGCCACTGGGGCCACGAGCCGGCGCCTGGTGACGTCCCCAAGGTGGCGGCGATCGAGAGCCCCGCGGCGGCGCAGAATGAGAACGTGGCGATGCTGGTTCGAATCTTCATCAGGTGGCCTCCCAGGCGAAAGATGCTTCACTCTATTGGACGGAGTCCGTCGGCCGGGCCTTTGATCTGTCCGGCCCGATGTTCGACCGGGGAGAAGCCTATGATCCTCACCGCGCTCACGCGCGCACACGAAAGCCGCCGATTGAAGCCCATTCCCGCCGGCTATCGCGCCCTGGTTCTGGCCGCCGTTGTCGTGATCGTTCTGGTGATCGGCGGGACGGTGGGCTACATGGTGGTTGAAGGCTGGGGAGCCTTCGATTCGCTATACATGACGGTGATCACCCTGACCAGCGTGGGTTATCTCGAGGTCCATCCCCTCACAACCGCCGGGCGCATCTTCACGATGGGCCTGCTTCTGACCGGCGTCTTCTCGTTGTTCTACACCGCCACCTCCGCGATCAGCTCCATCGTGAGTGGCGAACTGACAGGCCAATTAGGCAGGAACCGCATGGAAAAGAAACTCCACTCTCTTCGCGATCACGTGATCATCTGCGGGTACGGCCGCATGGGGCGGTTGGTGGCGAACGAATTCGTCCAGCAGAAGATCCACTTCGTGGTCATCGAGCGCAGCCCTGAACTGCTGCAAGGCTTCAGCAGTGAGCACGGGGTCGCCCTTGCCGGTGATGCCACCCACGACGAAACCCTCCGACGGGCTGGAATCGACCGGGCCCGCACCCTCGTCACCGTGGCCGCCTCCGACGCCGACAATCTGTTCATCACCATGAGCGCGCGGCTCATGTCTGAGAAGGTCTTCATCGTGGCCCGGGCCGAAGACGAGGCCGCCGAGAAGAAGTTGATGCGCGCGGGTGCGTCCCGCGTGGTCTCGCCGTATCTCATCGGAGGGCAACGCGTGGCCCAGGCCGTCCTGCGTCCGAGCGTCGTCGACTTCATCGAACTCGCCACCAGCAGCGACTACATGGCCCTGCAGATCGAGGAAACCGAGGTGCGGCGGGGCAGTCCGCTCTGCAATCGGGTGTTGCGCGATGCCAGCCTTCGCCAGGACCTCGGCCTGATCGTGGTGGCCATCAAGAGAGTCGATGGGCGCATGATGTTCAACCCGGCGCCCGAAACGGAAATCCTCGAGGGAGACACTCTCATCACCCTCGGCCCAAGGCTGCAGCAGGAGAAGCTGCGCACCCTGGCCAATTCACCGACCTAGCCGGCTGGACTAACTGGGGTTAGTTGTCATGGAGGCGAGGTTCGCGTACTGTAGCAAGCTTGAAAGACACTCTGTCCCGTTACCTTCCGCGCCTGGCCGTCGCTCTTGTACTGCTTGCGCCCGCGCACGTTGACGTCGGTGCGACCGAGGTCGCCCAGGGTCCGTCCGCTTCCGCCCCCACTCGCAACATCGTGGAGACGGAAAAGAACCTGTACTCGCGCGACAAGGAAGAGACCATCATTCGCGACTTCTTTCAGGACCGCCGGGGTGGTGTGTTCCTCGACGTTGGAGCCTGGCACCCCATCCAGGCCAGCAACACCTACTATCTGGAGCATCACCTCGCCTGGACGGGAATCGCGATCGATGCTCTCAAGGAGATGGCCCCGCGCTGGAAACGCAACCGTCCGGCCAGCCGATTCCTGAACTACATCGTCACCGACGAGGCCGGCGCGCTCAAGCCCTTCTTCCGCGTCGAGTTCACCGACATCTCGGCGGTTACCAAACCCAAGCGAGGTCCGGGCGGGAAACCCGTCGCCTCGACTGCTGTCATGGTCCCCACCATCACCCTGACCAAGGCTCTCGATGACCAGGGCATCAAGAGGATCGATCTGCTGTCGATGGACATCGAGGGCTCCGAGATGCCGGCGCTGGCCGGTTTTGACATTGATCGATTCCACCCTGAGCTGGTCTGCGTCGAGTCCAAACCGAAGAATCGCGAAGCCCTTCTTGCCTACTTCAAGGGCCATGGTTATCGCCAGATCGACAAGTACCTGAAGTACGACACCGCGAACTGGTACTTCACCCCGGCAAGCGCCCCGGCACAACCGCCCAAGCGTTAGGGAATATGCTCGGGTGCCGAACACGGGTCACCCCACGCACCCCCCGCACCCCAGGAGTTCGGCACCGTCTTTGCCCTCGAGGTAACCAATCATGAAGCGACTATCGGCCCTTGGCCTTGCCCTTTTTCTCGGAGCGGCCGCGCAGGCGCAGCCCCAAAGCGCCCCACCCCTGCTCGACCGAGAGCTGTTCTTCGGCAACCCCGAGATCGCTTCCGCGACCATCTCTCCCGACGGCCAATACGTCGCCTTCCTGAAACCCTGGAAGGACACCCGCAATGTCTGGGTGAAGAAGACGACCGAACCGTACGAAGCCGCGCGCCTGGTCACCGCGGAGACCAAACGGCCCATCCCCAACTTCTTCTGGACTCGCGACAGCCGCGCCCTGCTATTCGTGCAGGACAAGGACGGCGACGAGAACTTCAACGTGTACGCGGTCGATCCGAAAGCGATGGCCGAGACGGGCAAGGATGCTCCCGCCGCGAGGAACATCACCGATGCCAAGGGCGCCCGCGCCTTCATCTATTCAGTGCCGAAGAGCGATCCCGATTCCATCTTCGTGGGCCTCAACGATCGCGACGCGGCGTGGCACGACCTTTACAAGGTCTCGATCTCCACGGGGAAGCGCGAGCTGTTGCGCAAGAACACCGAGAAGGTCTCGGGGTGGGTGTTCGACCAGGCCGGCAAGCTGCGCCTCGCCATGCGGACCGCCGACAACGGGGATACCGAGATCCTGCGCGTCGACGCCGAGACTTTCACCAGGATCTACTCCTGCACCGTCTTCGAAGGCTGTGGTCCCACGCGATTCCACAAAGACGGGAAGCGCGTCTACATGGAGACCAACAAGGGCGACAAGGACCTGAGCTCCCTGATCCTCCTCGACCCGGTGACGGGCCAGGAGGAGCTGGTCGAAGCCGACCCCATGAAGCGCGTCGATTTCGGCCAGGCCATCTTCTCGGAGGCCAGCGATGACCTGATCGGAACCGCGTACATCGACGACCGCGCGCGCATCTACTTCAAAGACCCCGCGTGGGCCGCCGACTACAAGCTCCTCCAGGGCAAGTTCCCCGGCCGTGACGTGAGTCTGGGCTCCTCGACTGCGGACGACCGGCTGGTGATGATCACCGCTTCGGGCGACACCGACCCGGGCGAACGGTTCCTCTTCGACCGCACCACCAAGAAGCTCACTTCCCAGTACAAGGTCCGGGAACGCATCCCGCGCGAACACATGGCGGAGATGAAGCCCCTTCGTTATGCCTCGTCCGATGGACTCGAGATTCCCGCATTCCTGACCCTGCCCAAAGGCATGCCGGCCAGGGCGCTCCCCCTCATCGTGGTTCCCCATGGCGGCCCGTGGGCGCGCGACGGCTGGGGCTTCAACA
>JAGNNV010000212.1 GCA_017990495.1 Vicinamibacteria bacterium | reverse complement strand
CGAGCGAGCGCAGCGAGCGACTTTGCGTTGGCGGGCTCGGCCCGGCCGAGCCTGACAAAAGACCCCCAGTGAAAACTGGCCGAAGTCATCCGACCTTCCCGACGAAGCAACCCCGCCCCACCACTACCCCCCATGGAACTTGTTCAAGCTGGGCTTGCTCGCGGCCTTCGTGATCTCCTTCCGGGGGAGATGATCGCCCGGCAGCGGATGATCGCCACCATCCAGGGGGTCTACGAGCTTTACGGGTTCGTGCCCATCAGCACTCCCGCCATCGAGCATCTGCGTGTTCTTGCGGGCTCGGGCGGCGCCGAGGCTTCCGCCTCCATCTTTCGCGTGCAGGGTCCCGAAGACGATCCTCTCGGCCTCCGCTTCGACCTCACCGTTCCCCTCTCGCGCCTGATCGCCCAGTATCCTGAGTTGCCGCGGCCCTTCCGCCGCTACCAGGTGGGGCCGGTCTATCGCGCCGACAAGCCCGGGCCCGGACGCTTCCGCGAGTTCACCCAGTTCGACCTCGACTCGGTGGGCGTGCCTTCGGAGATCGCCGACACCGAGATCATCGCGGGGATGTGCGACACGTTGACCGCGCTCGAGTGCGGCCCTTTCCGCGTACGTTTCTCGAGCCGTGGCGTCCTCAACCTGCTGATGCCGCTTGCCGGCATCGACCAGGGCCTTGCCGCCGACGTCTTCCGCGTGCTCGACAAACTCGACAAGATCGGCATCGAGAAGATCCGCAAGGAACTCACCACCGGCTACAAGGACGAGTCCGGCGACACCATCGAGGGGGTCGGGCTTCGCATGGAGCAGGTGGGCCTCATCGAGAAATTCCTGGCCATCAAGGGCGATACCCGCGACGAGATCCTCGCCGGAGTGACCGATGTCTTCAGCGGCGTCGCTGGCTCGACCGAAGCGATCGAGCCCCTGGCCCGCATCTCCCGGCATCTGAAGAGCCTCGGTTATCACGAAGACCGCGCGGTCATCGACCTCTCCATCGCTCGCGGGCTCGCGTACTACACGGGCCCGGTGTTTGAGGCGGTTCTCCTCGACGCGCCGGAGTTCGGCTCGGTCTTCGGCGGCGGCCGTTACGACGACCTGGTCATGCGGTTTCTCGGAGAGAGGGTCCCCGCGACGGGCGCGTCTATCGGCGTCGATCGCCTGCTGGCCGCGCTCATCAAGCTCGGAAGGACGGGCAAGCGCCGCGCCACCGCGCACGTTCTCATCACCACCATTGATCCCGCCCTCACCGACGACTACCTGGCCATGACCTACGAGCTGCGCCGGGCCGGCGTGCCCGCCGAGATGTACCTCGGCGCGGAAAAGGGCCTGGGCAAGCAGATCAAGTACGCGGACAAGTGCGGCATTCCCCTGGTCGTGATCTACGGGTCAGACGAGAAAGCCAAGGGCACGGTCACGCTCAAGGACCTCGAGGCCGGGGCCGCGGCCGCCGATGCGCTTCAGAAGGACCGCACCCAGTGGCGTCAGCTCCGCCCCGGGCAGTTCGAAGTCGCGCGCACCGACCTTGTGAAAGCGGTCAAGGACTTCTCCCAGGATCGGTAACGCGCTTTGGCCAAACGGCCCCTTGCGCGCTCCCCTTTGTTCAGCGTACCGTAGCCTCGTTCTTTCTGGAGGCGCCATGCAAGATCCGAACTGGGAATACGACGCCGTATCGGTGGTCGGAAACGATGAAGTGGCCAAGGCCTTCGCCATGCACGCGAACGGCTGGGAGTTCATGCAGGCCTGGACCTCCCACTCGAGCGGCGACTGGCTGTTCTTCCGCCGTCCCAAGTCCGCCGAGCCTTACGACATACGGACGCTGTAGTCGCGGTCGCAGACGGACAGTTCGCGCTAGGTCCCCGGTTTCCGCACGTCGAACGGAGTGGCTTCATGGCCCAAGGCCAGGCTGCGCGCCCGGGGATGACGACAGGCCAATCGGCTGGAGGAGGGTAGCGGGTCCACCCGCCAAGCCTGTTTTGACCTCTCGTTATCCCGGCGCAGCCATTCCGTTTTGCGCGCGGAAGCCGGGACCTAGCGCGCGGACTCCGTCCGACTACCGCGACGATCGCGATCGTTTACGGTCGGGGTTCGCTCTTGCCCAGGCCGGCCAGGTAGTCGCGCAGGCGGGCGAAGGCCTGGCCTCGATGCGAGATCGCGTCCTTCATCTTCCTCGGCAGTTCACCGGTGGTGCAGCCTGAGGGAGGGTGGAAGAAGATCGGGTCGTAGCCGAAGCCGTTCACACCGCGAGGCCTCGAAACGATCAGCCCGTCCACGCGTTGTTCGGTCTCGAAGAGGATGAACCCGGGCGAGGCCAGGGCCACCGCGCACGTGAAATGGGCGGTCCGCTTATCTTCCGGCACATCGCGCAACCGCCGCCAGATTTCCTCGAAACGCTGGGGGTAGGAGGCCTTCTCCCCGCAGAACCGGCTGGAGTACACCCCAGGTTCGCCGTTCATGGCGTCGATGGAAAGGCCCGAATCGTCGGCCACCGCGGGCAGGTTCGAGATCTTCGAATAGTGCAGCGCCTTCAGCCGGGCGTTTCCGAGGAAGGTGGTCTCGGTCTCTTCGGGGCTGTCCTCGATGCCCAGATCGCGGGGGATCACGAAGCGGAAGGGCAGGCCGGAGATGAGGCCCTCGATCTCGCGCAGCTTGTCGCGGTTCTGGGTGGCGATCAGGATGTCACGCATGGGAGCGGGGATTCTCCCACGCGATACGTATACTTACCCCCTCGTGCGCCTGTAGCTCAGCTGGATAGAGCGGCAGCCTTCTAAGCTGCGGGCCAGGGGTTCGAGTCCCTTCAGGCGCATTGCCCTCCCTCACCGAAGACGGCCCCGCTAACGCATCCAGCCGCGGCGACGGTAGACCACGATCCCCAGCCGCTCGTGGATGATCGAGCCGAACGAGGCCAGGCGCTCCTCGGGTTGATCCAGGGTTTCGAGATCGAACCGCGTTTCTCTTGCGGGCGAGGCCATCACGTCGAGACCTTGGGCCTCCAGCAGGGCTGCCGCGCGGAAGGTGTGGGTGGGCGACGAGGTCACGATGATCTTCTTGAGGCCCCTTGCCTTGAGGTAGTCCGCCGCAAGCACCGCTTCATCGTGGGTGTTGCGGACCGGGCTCAGCACCACCAGCTCCACATCGGGCGCGAAGCGCGCGAGCATGGCCTTTGCGAAGGGAGCCTGCAGGGCATAGGGGGGAGGCAATTCGCTGATCATCAGCCGGGGCGCGTGGCCGTCCTTGACCAGCTCGAGGCCGCGATACAGCCGGGCGAGTTGAACGGAAGTGGGGTCGCCATCGGTCTGCATGCGACTCGACAACACGAGAACCGCGTCTGAGGGGCGCAGAGCATCGCTGCGCACGAGGCCTTCGGCCAGCAGGCGGCTGACCGGACCGTAGGTCACGGCGAGCCACGTCAGGGCCAGACCCGCACTCACCACATAGAGCGGAGTGCGCAAGCGCGTGGTGGCGGAGGCCGCTCCGATGATGGCGCCCAGGGGCAAGAGAAAACCCCGATCGCCCCAGAACGAAACGAGGGACATGAGGTCCAGATCGCGGCAGAGGAGGCCCGACATCAGGCCGAGGGCGGCGCCCAGGGCAGCCTGCTCGCGCCGCGTCACCGCTTCTTTCCGCCCTTTGAAGACTTGAGCCGGAAGCCGAGCTGATTCACCACCACCCGCTGGTGCCCATCAGAGGGTTGGTTCTGCACACCGCCCTCGGCGTGGATATAGAGAGTCGTCGACCCGCCGCCGTCGAGGTTGATGGCGTTCGCCACACCGTCGCGGATGAAGATCTCGCTCATCTCGGGGCCCGTGAACCCGAGGGCCTGTTGCCGTCGCCCATCGGCCACCAGGATCACCACCGTTCCGTCCTTGCGCAACCCGAGGGCGGTGCGGGGGTGGCGGACGGTCATAAACTTCTCCACCGCGGGAGAGGCGCGTCCGTCCTCGACCAGGCGCGGCCGGCCGGACACCGCGGCCACGAGGCCGATGGAGGGGGACAGGACGCGATCCTTCTGAACCTTTCCGCGGAAGATCGACGCGGTTCCGTCCCGGAAGAAGGCCATGGTCATGGGGCAGCCCTCGTACACCGACGTCCACAGGCGCCCCTCACCCGCAGTCACTCCGCAGCTCTCCGTCTTCGAGAAGAAGTTCGCGTTGATGGCGATCTGCGCGCCGACCTTCTCCGCGAAGTCCGACACCACGGACCACGCCTGATCCTGATCGGTCGCCACTACCTCCATGGACCGCGGGGCCACTCGGACCAGATGGTAGTCCTGCGCGTCGTCGGTGCGATGGACGTGGACAACGCCGGGATACGGCTTCGTGGTGCGCTCGGCGCCCGACGATGGCGCCGCGCCGGCGAGGGCCAGCGCGACCAGCAAGGCGAAAGCGGAGGTGGTTTTCATGGTTCGTGGGTCGGTACGCACGGTCAGTTTAAGGTCGCGTAGACCATGCTCCGAATCCTGATTCTGGCCGCACTGCTCGGTTCCCGATCCGGTCCGGCTCCCGAAACCACGCCGACACCGTCGCCGTCCCCGTCCGCAACCGAGGCGTCGTCGTCCTCGGGCGTGCTTTCGCCCACCCAGGCGCCCGCGGATGCCCTCGCCGCCATTCTGGCCGAGGCCGACGCGCATTTCGCCCGTCGTTCCCTCGGCGCCATCGACGAGGTGGCGAACAAGCGGGAAATCGACGAGGCCATCGCGCTCTACCGCCAGGCTCTGGCTCTGGCCCCCGCGGACATCGAGGTCCTGGCCCAGCTCATGCGCGCACTTCACTTTCGGGGTGCGTTCACCGGCGCCAGCCTCGAGGAGAAGAAGGCCATCTTCGAGGAAGGCCGCAAACTCGGGCAGGACGCCGTGGATCGTCTCGAAGCCCAGGCCCGGATCACCCGCGGGCGGTCGCGGATCGAATCCCTGCGCCTGGTCAAGGGCGCTCCTTCGCTCTATCTATGGACCGCGGGCCACTGGGGGGAATGGGCGCTCGTGCGCGGTAAGTTCGCGGCCGCGCGCAGCGGCATCGCCGGCAGGCTCCGAGATCTTGCCCAGACCGTGATCGATATCGATCCACTCTTCGAGGATGCCGCCGGTTATCGCATCCTCGGCCGGCTGCACTCGGAAGCGCCGAAGATACCCTTCATCACCGGCTGGGTGTCGCGCGAGAAGGGCCTTCAGTACCTGCGCCGCTCCCATCTTGCCGGGCCGAGACATCCCGTGACCTGGTACTTCCTGGCCGAGGCCATCCTCGACCACGAGCCCTTGAAGCGGGACGAGGCCCTGCGCCTGCTGGACCGGTGCGCCAACACGCCGCCCCGCGCCGACACTCTGCTCGAGGATGCCCGGTACGCCACCCTGGCCCGGCGGCAACTCGACCAGCTCCGCGCCACCTCGGGTCAGTAGGACCTCGCCCGGGCGCGGCGCACCTATCCCAGGGGCTGAACCACGGCGTCCCCGCCTTCAGATAGAATCCGCGCTCCCGCCGCAGGTGTGGCCGAGTTCGGCCCCGGGCGTGGCCACCCCTCCCCCCTCAAGGTACCTCTTTTAGGAGAAATGCATGTTCTCGTTCGTCGAGCGTAAGACGCTCAAGCTCGCCATGATCATGGCGACGATTCTCGTGATGTTGTCCGGGGCCGCCCCGGCCTTCGCGAGCGAAGCCGAGCTGGTTCTGCCCGATCTCACCTCGGTCAGCTTCTTCGGCATGACCGGCTGGACCATCCTCTTCCTGGGCATCTTCGTGTGCCTGGCCGGAGCGGTGTTCGGCATGGTCTTCTACAAGCAGCTGCGGGACATGCCCGTCCACTCGTCGATGCTCGAAGTCTCCGAGCTGATCTACGAGACCTGCAAGACGTATCTCCAGACCCAGGGCAAGTTCATCATGCTCCTGTGGGTGTTCATCGCCTCGATCATGGTGGTGTACTTCGGCTGGCTGCGGCACTTCTCGATCGACCGCGTCCTGCTCATCATCTTCTTCTCGCTGGTCGGCATCGCGGGCAGCTACGGTGTGGCCTGGTTCGGCATCCGCATCAACACCTTCGCCAACTCGCGCACCGCTTTCGCCGCGCTCAAGGGCAAGCCCTTCCCGACCTACGCCATCCCGCTCAAGGCCGGCATTTCGATCGGCACCCTGCTCATCTCGGTCGAGCTCGTGATCATGCTCGCGATCCTCCTCTTCGTTCCCGGCGAATACGCGGGCCCCTGCTTCATCGGCTTCGCCATCGGTGAGTCGCTCGGCGCCGCGGCTCTGCGCATAGCGGGCGGCATCTTCACCAAGATCGCCGACATCGGCTCCGACCTCATGAAGATCGTCTTCGACGTCAAGGAAGACGACGCGCGCAACCCCGGCGTCATCGCCGACTGCACGGGCGACAACGCGGGCG
>JAGNNV010000211.1 GCA_017990495.1 Vicinamibacteria bacterium | reverse complement strand
CCTCGATGGCGTTCTTGGCGATGTTGATGAACGCCTGTTCGATCTGGGCGCGATCGGCGAGGACCGGAGGCAGCGGGTCTTCGATCTCGAGCCCCCAATCCACATCCGCTTTCGACGCGGTGGCGCGAAGCAGCAGGGACGAACCGCGCAGCAACGAGGCGAGATCGCAAGGGTGAAGGCGCGGCTCGGGAAGACGCACCACCTCGGCCAGATCGCGGACGAAGCTGTTCAGGGTGGAGAGCCGGGCGAGGCACACGCCCACCGCGTCCTCGAAGTCGGTCCGATCGGCGTCGGGAATATGGCGGGAGTAGGACAAGCTCGATTGCAGCAGCGAACTCGAGGCGGCCACCGAGTTCCCCACTTCGTGCGCAACCATGCGGATGAGTTTCTCGTAAGCGGCTTTCTCCGCCGCCCGCACTTCCTCGGTCATCTCTTCGAGCAACAGGAAGTGCCGCTCGTGCCCGCGATCGGTGAAGCGGCCGGAGACGATGCGGATCTTGCCCCCCGCGCCCGTGGTGTGAACGCGCGCCCCCCCTGTAGCGGCGGCCGCGAGGTCGATTCCCAGCGGGCCGGGAATATCAGCGGGCCTAATGCCGCGCGCGCCCTCCGGAGACAGGCCCAGGGTCCGGGCGGCCGCGGGATTGGCCATATCGATCCGGCCGTCGAAGTCGAGGATGACGATGCCGGAAGGCGAGGCATCGAGAACCTGGGCCAGGAAGTGCTGCTGCTCGCGGAGCCTCGTGCGCTCGTCGCGCAGGTCGTCGGCGAGACGGTTGTACAAAGACACAAGGCGATCGAGTTCCGGCTTCCCCGTCTCCTTGAACCGCGTGGTGAACTCCTGCTCATCGAGGAACCGAGCACCCTCGGACAAGAGCTCGAGGCTCCCAAACAGGCCGTGCACCAGGCGGAACCCGATGAGGACCGAACCCACGAAGAACACCTCCACCGCGAGCAGCCACACGCGGTCGATCACGACCAGCGGAATCACCAGAGCGGCGAGCGCCACATGGAGAACCGCGACGTAGACGAGGAAGCGGTTCTTGAGGCTCAAGGGTTCTCGGCTCGTGGGATCAGACCGTGATTCCGTGTTTCTCGATCCGTCGATAGAGGGCGGGCCGGCTCATGCCCAGAGACTCTGCCACACGGGTGAGGTTTCCCGCGTGGTGCTTGAGTGATTTCACGATCATCGCCCGCTCGATCTGATCCAGGGTCATGCTGCCTACCGGAGGCAGAGGGTCGCGGGCGGAGCCCGGAGCCTCCATGGCCGCGACATCGCGGAAGTCGGCAGCGGTCAGCAGAGGGCGAGGGGCGACCAGAACCGCGCGCTCGATGGTGTGGCGCAGCTCGCGGATGTTCCCAGGCCACTCCTGGGCCTTGAGGTGATCAAGGGCGCCCGCACTCAGTTCGAGGCCTTCGCGGCCGTAAGCCGCCATCACCGCATGCAGGAACTGGCGGGCCAGCAAGGGGACATCGCCGCGACGCTCGCGCAATGGGGGCAGGTGAATGGCGATGAGATTCAGCCGATAGAGAAGGTCCTCGCGGAAGGCGCCGCTCTCCACCGCATCGCGCAGACTGCGGTTGGTAGCCGCCACTACCCGCACGTCGACACTGCGCGTCTGGCTGGAGCCGAGGACTTCGAAGGTCCGGTCCTGCAGGACTCGGAGCATCTTCACCTGCGCGGCAGGATCGAGTTCGCCCACCTCATCCAGGAAGATGGTGCCGCCGTTGGCGAGGGTGAACCGGCCCACCCGATCGATGCGCGCGTCGGTGAAGGCGCCCTTCACGTGGCCGAACATCTCGCTCTCGAAGAGTCCGGAGTGGATGCCGCCGAGGTTCACCTTCACGAAGGCGCCGCCCCGACGCTTCGAGTTGCGGTGGATGGCCTCGGCCACCAGCTCCTTGCCCGTGCCGCTCTCGCCCGTGATCAAGACCGAGGCGTCGGTCCTGGCCACGCGGCCGATGACCTGGAGCACGCGCAGCAACCCTGGGTCTTCGCCCACCAGACCAGCGAAGTCATAGTCGTGATCGAGCTGCTCGCGGGATGCCGCGGGCGCGTCGGGCCCCGGCCCGCGGGCCAGGCCCAGGGCGGTCTCGACCGACTGCACCACCTGGGTATTGGTCCAGGGTTTGGTGATGAAGTCGCCCGCTCCGAGTCTCATGCCTTCAACCGCGAGAGGAATGGACCCCCATGCGGTCATCAGGATCACGGGCAGGGCGGGATGGGCGGAGCGGATTTCGCGCAGCAGGGCGAGGCCCTCGGCCCCGCTCGTCTCGCGGCTGAAGTTCATGTCCTGGAGGACGAGATCGCAGGGGTTCGCTTTGAGCCAGGAAACCGCCTCGGCGCGGCTCGACACCGCGAACCACGGGTGTCCAGCCTGCTTCAGGAGCAAGCCGAGAGAGGCGTGGACCGAGGCATCGTCGTCGACGATCAGGATCATTCGTAGCGGAGAGCTTCGCTTGGGTGCACGGTGGTGGCCAGACGCGCCGGGTGCAGACCACACACCAGGGCGAGAAAGTACAGGCTCACAATGGTAAGGGAAAGCCCGGCGAAGAAGACACTCGGCGGCACCGGACCCAAGAGGTCGAGGAACGGGAACTGCAGGACAACGATGACTCCGAGCGACATCGCGATGGTCGCCATCACCATCAACTCGCCGATCACCTGCCACTTCACGTCCACCGCAGAAGCGCCGAGCGCACGCCGAACACCGATCTCACGGATGCGTGTGGTCACGCTTTGCCACAAGACGCCGGAAAGGCCGAGGGCGACCATGAGAACCAAAGAGCCCGCGACCACCGCGGCGATGCCGATCGGAGCCAGGTAGACCCGGCGGGTGAACTCGGCGGAGGCGGGCATCTGCTCGACCTTGAACGACCAGTCGGGAGCGGCTGCGAGCAGCGAGGCGACGAGCCGCGCCTCCACATTCGCGTCGGCGCCCGGCTTCATCAGAAGCGCCATGCTGTCCATGCGGCGCATTCGAGCGCTCGGATACTCGAGACGGGTCAGCGCGTAGCGCTCTTCGGTCTCGGTTTCACCGTTTTGACGGAACGCCTTGATCACGCCGACCACGCGCCGCTCGGTTTCAGACGTGGTTTCGCCTTCCGAGCGATCCGCGGTGATGCTCTGGCCGACCGGGTTTGCCTCGCCGAACGCGTGCGCAGCCAGGGCCTCCGTGATCACCACCGCCTCGTAGCCGCCGCCATCGTCCTCGGCCGAGAACCATCGCCCCCGTGTGATCTCGAGGCCCATCACGTCCTTGAACTCATCGGTGCAGCGGGCCAGGGAGTAGCGGATGGGACGTTTGCGGAAGTTGTAACTCCGCGTTTCGTTCGACTGCGAGAACGGCAAGGGCGCCGCCCAGGCCGCATTCAGAACCGCGGGATCCGACTTCACCAGTTGCAGGAGAGACCTCTGGCGCGCCTCGTAAGGGTTCTCTATAGCGGGCTCGGCGCCAGCGGCTGAACCGGTGCGCGAGGTGTTGCCGCCATCGCCACGGCTCTCAACGAACGTGACGTCGAGGGAGAAGACGTTCTGGTACGCGAAGCCGATCGGCCTCTGGTAGTTCTGATACGAGTAGATCGAAAGGGTGAGGACGGCGAACAGGACCAGGAAGCAGACGAAGATTTCGACGATCACGAGCGCGCTCGCCCGCTTCCGGTTCCAGATCAGTTTGAAGAGATGTCGTATCAACGGGAACCTCCCAGGGCTTGAATGGGCTTGAGACGGGACAGGCGCCACGCCGGCCAAACGCCGGAGATCACGCCAAAGACCAGGGAGAAGACGAAACCCCAGGCCGCGATCCGCAGGTTGACGGCGAAATGCGCGTACGGAATGAGATCGGCTCCATTCAGCGCGGCCAGGACGCCCGCGGCCGCCACCAGAGCAAGCACCCCTCCTACCACCGAGATCACGACGTTCTCGAAGAGGAACTGGAGGAGGAGGTCGCGGCCCGACGCGCCGAAGGCCCGGCGCACACCAATCTCGGAAGAGCGCTCGAGGGCCCGGCTGACGTTGAGGTTCACCAGATTCACCGCGGGCAGGACCATGAACAACACCGCCATGGTGAGGAGGATCGAGAGGAGTCGGGCCGAGGCATCATCCGACTCGAAGTCGTTCACCATCAGCCGGGCGAACGTGCCAAACACCGACTCGGGCACGGCGAGAACGCGCTTGAAATTTGGTGGCAGGTCAACCTTGGCGAGGCGCGCCTTGAACTCCTGCTGCACGCCCTCGGTCTGGCCCGGGTCCTTGAGCAGGAACATCGCGAGAAAGCCTCCGCGGATTCGGCTGCGGTACTCGTCGGTCTTGCTGGTAGTCACCGGGACGTAGATGTCGCCGGTTGAGAGCAGCCGGAAGATCGGCACGTCGGGTACCACGCCCACCACCTTGAAGGACTGGCCATCGACTTCAAGCGTTTGCCCAACGGCGGGCCGGTCGCCGAAGAACTTCCGGCGAGTGGACTCGTTGATAACCGCTACGAAGCGGCCTTCGTTGACGTCAGCATCACCGAAGGGCTCCCCCTCTATGAACTGAAAGTCGAGGATGCGGAAGTAGTCGGCGTCGGTTCTGCGAAGCGCGGACTGGATACGCGAGCCGTTCCAATAGGACACCGCGTGCTGCGGCATGGTCATCAGCGCCATCCGCTCGACACCCGGGATGTCGCGCATGTAACGGTCGTAAAGAGCGAAGCCTCCGGGTCCGGTGGATTGGGAGTCGTCCCCGGTCATGCGCACGCTGTAGACGGAAAGGGTGCGATCGCTCCGCGTCTCCGGAGCGTAGGCGCCGAAGATGTGGTCGAGGACCGCGGCCGAGAGCGTCAGAACGAGCAGGGTGAAGCCGATGCCGAACAGGCTCACGAAGGTGAAGAACTTCCTCCGGCCGAGGATCTTCAGGCTGAGTTTCAGGTAGTTCCTGAGCATGGCGGCTTAATTGACCCTTCGGCCGTCGAACATGCGGATGGTGCGGGCCGTCTTCTCGGCCTGACGCGGATCGTGGGTGACCATCACGAGCGTCGTCTTCTCCTTGGTGTTGAGGTCCTGGAGGATCGACATGATCTCGTCGCCCATCTGGGAGTCGAGGTTCCCTGTGGGCTCGTCTGCGAGCAGGATGCGGGGCTTGCCCACGATGGCCCGGGCGATGGCCACGCGCTGCTGCTGGCCACCGGAGAGCTGCGAAGGGAAGTGGTGCTTGCGGGCCGAGAGACCCACGCGCTCGAGCGCCGCCTCGGCGGCCTTACGACGTTCCGCCGCACCGACTTTCCGATAGAGGAGTGGGATCTCCACGTTGTCGACGACAGAGAGATCGGGGATCAGGTGAAACGACTGAAACACGAAACCGATCGACTCGTTGCGCAATCGGGCCAGCGCCTTGTCGGAGGCGTCGGTCACCGCGGCGCCGCCCAGGGAGATCGTGCCCTTGGTCGGAGCATCGAGCAGGCCGATCAGGTGCATGAGCGTGCTCTTGCCGCAGCCCGACGGCCCCATGATCGAAACGAACTCCCCTTCCTCGACATCGAGGTTGAGGCCGGAAAGCGCCACCGTCTCGATACGGGCGGTGCGATAGACCTTCTCGACTTCAGTGAGTCGGATCATTGGAACGCTCATTTCAGTTTCAGCTCCCGTGCATGCAGGTAGTTGGTCATGTCGGAGACGATCATTTCGTCTCCAGGTTCGAGGCCCCGCGCGATCTCGACCACGTCGTAGCCGATGAGGCCCAGGTCCACCCGGGTCCTGAAGGCCCGGCCGTCGCGCACCACAAAAACGTCCTGGCCCGCTTCCCCGCTGAGGAAGGGCCCGCGCGCCACCCGAACCGCGTCGGCGCGGCGATCGGTGACGATCTGAACATCGGCCTTCAGGCTTGGGCGCAAAACCGCGTTCGTCGCATCCTCGAGCCGGATCCACAGGCGCATCACACCGTCCCGCACCGTGGGCTCGACCGTGCTGACCGTGCCGCGCAGATCCACCGTGCCGATGCGGACAAGGGCCTCGAGCCCGGGCCGAAGCGAGCGGCCGTGAACGGCCGACACCGTGGCCTCGATCCGGAAGGACTTGAGGTCGGAGAGACGGGCGAGCGGTTCGCCGCGCCGCACCAAAGCGCCCGCTTCGGTGACGGTCCAGGTGACGACGCTGTCGCGCGGAGCGCGGGTCGAGCCGAGATCGAGGACGCGGCGGGCTTCGCGGCGCTGGCCTTCGAGAGTGGCGAGTTCGAGGTTCATCCCATCGATCTGCGCCTTATTCATCTCCTCGGTGATCTCCCGCGACGCGATCAGGCGCTGCAACTCGAGCGCCGCCCGCGCTTCGTTCAGCTGCGCTTCGCGCAGCCCGTCCCTCGAAACGAGGCCTGACGCCGCGAGTTCGGTCT
>JAGNNV010000210.1 GCA_017990495.1 Vicinamibacteria bacterium | reverse complement strand
TTCATCTCCTCGGTGATCTCCCGCGACGCGATCAGGCGCTGCAACTCGAGCGCCGCCCGCGCTTCGTTCAGCTGCGCTTCGCGCAGCCCGTCCCTCGAAACGAGGCCTGACGCCGCGAGTTCGGTCTGCTGCGCGAGCCGCGCGCGCAAGGACTCGACCTCCAGGCGTTTCGCCTCGGTGGTGGAGTCGAGGTCGGCGAGCGACCGGCGCAGATCGAGCCGCGCCCGCTGCTGCTCGTTACGCTTGAGCGCCACCTCGCGGTCCACCCGCTCGAAGGCCAGAGCGGATTCGGAGAGGTCCAGTTCCAGGATGGCCTGCCCGGCGGCGACAGCGTCGCCCGCCCGCTTGAGGATCCGCGTGACCCGCGCGTCCACCGGGCTCGCGATCACTTCTTCAAGCTCCGGGGTCACCGTTCCGTTGGCCGCGATCGACGCCTCAACCGGACCGCGGTTGACCTTCTCGATACGCACACGCGAACGCTGAACCGAGGGCTTGAGGAGCGAGGGGCCGAAACCGAAGGCGAGGGCCAGCAGACCCGCCGCCACGGCGACCATGAACACTCGCCGGCGCTTCTGCGCCGATGCGAAAACGGGGTCGATGGCTCGGTCCATGGGGTTCCTGAAAAGCAACCGCTGTGCCACTTCAAACGCATCCATTCAATAGGGTTTAGGCCGCAAGCGGCGCGTCGTTTCGTACGCCTCCGTACGTTTTCGTCCGGATCCGTACGGTCCCTCGTGCGGAGCGCCTTTCGAAGGTGTACTGAAGTAAGGTCCACCTTCGCCACGCACCTTTACGAGGGATCGAGGATGACCGAACCGACCAAGCAGGACCTGATCGCCCAGTGGGCGTTCGATACGCGTTCGCTCCTGCTGCGCTTCCATCTCTGGCTCGAGGACATCGAGGTCTCCTGGCGACCCGGCTCACGCGCCGGCTACGAAGCGTTCGACTTCACGCCCGCGGAGATCCGGCGATCTCTGGCCATGACCGCGGCCGTCACCGCGCTCGGCACCCGGCTCTTCGCGCGTTTTGGTGAAGGACGCGACGCCACGAAGCAGACACTCAACCAGGTAAAGAAGGACGCCGATGCGATCTCGGCCTACGTCACGAGTGAAGCCCTCTGGCACTTCAGCCGCAAGCTGCCCGAGAACCACGCGATCATGGTTTGCCTCGGCGAAGGCCTGATGCCGAAGGCCGGCGAGTCGCCGGAGATGGGGGCGAACCCGCTGCTCGGCTTCGGCCGCGTCTACGCGCGTCCCGAAGTGGCGAAGTTCATCGACTCACGAGTCCATCGCCTGCTGAACGACCCCTCTTACGGGTGGGACGACTTCTACAAGAAGATGCGGGACAAAGGCATCACCATCTGGGGCACGGCCATCGACACCCTCGAGAACACCTCGCGTTTCGCCAAGGGCGAGGAAGTCGGGCCGATGACCATCATCCACCTGTACGACCAGCCCCTCACGGTGACCCGCCCCTACGAGGCCTACATGGGGACGCTCGCGCTGCCCCGTCTGGTGGCCAGCACCGCACGCGATCATTCGATCCATCTCGACCTTCTCTCGCCGCGCGTCAAGGTGGTCGAAGCGATCGAGCTCGCCGTCCCGGGCATCCGCCGCGAGAACATCCACGTCTGGACCCTGGGAGGGAAGAGCCGGGAGATGCGGCTCTCCGGCCTGTGGGCGGAGTGGAAGGCCCTCGGAGTTCACATCGTCGAAGACGGCTGGCGCTGCCCCAGCGGTCTGCCCGCCTTCAACGAATCCGGAACCTACGCCCCCATCTATCTGGTGGGCACATGGCGCGACGAGACCGACACACCGCATCTCTTCCTCTGCGATGGCTACGCGGCCTCCGCCGAGGCCATGCAGGCGGCGAGTCTCAGCAAGGCCCTCGACGTCGACGTCACCATGGCTTTGTACTCACCGCGCTTCGAACGCCCGATGCAGGACGAGCAGAAGCTGATGCGCCTCAATCCCGACGCGCCGGATTTCGTGGAGTCGCTCACCCGACTGCTCGGCGAGACCACACTCTCCGAGGAACGCGTCGCCTACTACCGAGAGTGCCTGCGCGAGAAGACCAACGCGAACCTGCCCGACACCGACCGCGTGATCCAGGCCGACGACTTTTTCCCGGAGAAGGCCTGGCGCACCCTCGCGGCAAGCGGCTACATCGGCGACGACCCCTACACGGGCCTGCCCGGCGTGACCAAGCTGTCCGACGACACCTACGCCGTGACCACCCAGCTCGCCACCCGCGGCTCGGGGATGGTGGTGCGCTTCGTCCTTCGCTTCCTCGCCCCCTTCGAGGAGATGCGCCTCATCTTCAGCCCCCTGCTCGAGCGCTTCATCGCCGGCGAGGACTACAAGAGCCGGGCGGTGAAGGTGTCGGACTCAGGGCGCATCCGCAACGAGTTGCAGACCATCTGCTCACAGGCCCTCGAGTACACCGACGACACCATCCGCATCCACTTCGACCGCATTGAACCCGACGTGATGCCGGTGGAGAAGCAGGCGGTGGTGCGAGAGGTGCTCGCCTGGTACAAGAAGCACCACCCGGTGTGGTTCTCCTGGCTGGAGATCGCGTAGCGCCGGCCGGCAGTGGTGGGCGGCGCAAAGCGCCCCGAGTCGATTGAGGCGGTGACTCGCGCGTCAGAGCTCTTGAAGCAGCGCCTCAGTTGTGTCGCCGGCCGCGCAACATGAGGCCGAGCCACAAGATGAACGCGAGCCCGCTGATGCCCATGCCCAGCCGTAACCCCGGCGGCTCGTAGACCATGCGAACCACGTTCCGGCCGCCATCAAGGGGAACCGCTCGGTAGCCGGCACCGGTCCGGGTGATGGGGCGCTCGATTCCGTTCACGGTGGCGCGCCAGCCCTTCGCGAAAGGCTCGAGCACGTTCAAGGTGGTGGCGCTCTCAACGGTGGTCTCGAGGACAATCTCATCCGACTCATCGGAGATCAGCGTCACCGGCCGATCGAATCGGGATGCGGCGCCCTCGAGTTCATGGATGTAGATCGTCACCGGTGCGATCCGCGCGGGAGAAACCGAGGTCAGGTGCCGCAGCCCCGGGCCGTTCAGAGGATCGAGGCTTAGGACTCGATTCACGCCTGCGGCGCGCAGCCTTGGCGCGATGCTCGCAAAGTCGCGACAAGTGGCGAGTTCCGGACTCAGAACGCGGTTGGCCGGGGCAAGCCCGTTCCGGTCGATGCTGAGAGCGGTTCGGACACCAACGGGCATGTTGAACGAAGGAGCCAGCGCTTCCGAAAGCGCAGCCATTGAGAAGGCCTCGTGGTACGCGCCGCGCGCATGGCGACCCTGCCAATACGATTCGCTCGCTTCGGGGTCGCAGGTGAAGACGCGTCCAGAAGAGGCGCGAAGCTCCGCGGCCACGGGCTCCATCTCGGGAGACAGCGTGTAGAACTCCTGCGTGACGGTTGTGTTCAGCCCAGCCCCGCATCGAAGCAGGTCTACCGTAACCAACGTCGTAAGTCCGATCGCCAGGCGACCGGGCAGGATGCGCTCGCGGCCGGCCAGAAAGGCGAGAACCCCAGCGACGAGGCAAATGAGCCCGCCTTTCGCGGCGTCGGCGGCAATGAGACCGGCGATCATCTGCTGCTGAACCGCGGAGAGGCCCACGGGGGTGAATCCGTCCAGGAACGAGGCCGATGGCGCCAGAACAGGAACAACGACGCTGCCCGCAAGGATCGCCCCGATCACCAGACTCGTGCGTGTGACCCGCCTCAGCATGGCGCGATTCCCTTCCGCGATGTCGGCGATGGCGAAGGCGGCGAGCAAGGCGATCGCGAACTGAACGATGAAGAAGGCCTTCACCGGATAACGCAACGCTCGGAGAGCGCCGGAGAGATTCAGAACGGCCTCCCATCCCGCGTACTCCCCGAGCCCAATCACCACGCCCAGTAGGACCAGGCCGATCAGCCGTCGCCGCAGGGGTCGCGAACTCAAGGTGGCGCCCGCCCAGGCGAGCGATATGACCGTGGGTCCGAGGTAGAGACTCAGGAAATAGGGAAGACCGTTCGAGTGGAAGTTGGTTCCCCACCAGGTGCCCGACAGGTTCGCGATGTCGCCGAACAGTCCACCGATCAGGACCTGCAGGAAGCCGATGGGATGAACAGAGTTCGCCAGCACCACCCGGGCCGGAAAGCCCTCCCCGCGGTCGCCCTCCCCGGCGGCCGACAGGAGCGGCAGGATGACCGCCGCGCAAAGCGCCACGCCCAATGCGGCGCAGGCGGCAGAGCGCAGAAATCGGGGACGGTCCAGGGGCGGCGCCACCACGACGGCAAGCAGGCAGGCCTGCAAAGCGACCTCTATGCCCGTCGTGCTCACCATGATGGCAAGGGTCAAGGCGGCTGCCGCCACGGATCGTGGCCTTCCGTTCTCCACCGCGCGCCTGAAGGCCAGGATGAAGAGCGGCGCCCAGGCGATGGTCTGAGTCAGGACGTACAGGTTGATGGTGGAAAGCGAGTAGCCGCCGAGCGCGTAGATCAAGGCGCCGGCCGCGGCGGCGGTGGGCGGCAGATCGAAACTTCGCGCCAGCAGCATGAACGTGATGGCGGCAAGCGGGATGTGCAGCACCAGGAAAAGCGAGATGCCGAACTCGTTCGGGATCAGGAGCTGCAGCAGATCGAACGGATAACCGAAGGCGGAGAGCGTGACCGGCGCGCCCTCATGAACGAAGGGGTTCCACGCCCTCCACTCCCAAAGCGCCAGGCCCTCGAGAAGGAAGCGCCGCAGGGGAAAGTAGAAGACGGAAAGATCACGGAAGAAGAGGCTCTGGCCGCTCGCGATCATCCGCAGAAAGGGCGCCAGCGCGACGATGGCGACGACGAGCCCGCCCAGCTTGAACCCACGCTCCCGCGTCATGTCAGAAGCGCCTTTACGGTTTGCTGGTGCCGGCGCGTCCGTAGCGGTCTTCGAGACGGACCACGTCGTCGAGTTCAGTGGTCGACACTTCCACGATGTCGACGTCGGTAACCCCGGTCATGCGGTGCACCGTGTGGGGTGTGATGTGGAAGATGTCGCCCGGCTTCATCTCGGTTTTCGTGAGGTTCGCAGGATCGTCCTTCGAACCGGTCTCGAAGAGCAGTGTGCCCGCCTGCACCATGATCGTCTCGTCCTTGACGTTGTGGTACTGCAAAGACAGGCTCTCGCCCGCGTTGATGTGGAGGAGCTTGCCCACGTAACGGTCAGTGCGGGCCCACCAGATCTCATATCCCCAGGGCTTGTCGATTCGCTTGGCGCTTTGGTTCACGGTTGATCCTCGCAGTGATTTTGAGATGGACGGGGGAGGGCGGCGGCGAAGGACGACGGTGTCAGGGGTTCGGCGCGGGTGGCCGAGCCCACCGCGCCTTCAATTTCGTCGACGCGATACGCGGAGAGGGCGTCGCGAACCGCGGCGATGGAAGACGGCGCCATGGAGAACTCGCGGTAACCGAGGCCGAAGAGCAGCAACGCGCCTTCCCGGCCCGCCGCCATTTCGCCGCACACGGAGAGAGGAACGTTGGCCGCGCGAGACGCGGTGACGATGTCGCGGAGCAGCCGGATCACCGCGGGATGAAACGGCGCGTACAGATGCCCCACGCGCGGATCCGCGCGATCGACGGCCAGGGTGTACTGGATCAGGTCGTTGGTGCCCACGCAGAGATAGTCGAGCTTGCGGCCGAGTGATTCGGCCACGAGCGCGGCGGAGGGGATCTCGATCATCGCCCCAAGCGGAGGACGCCTGAAGGCCCGGCCGGCCGCATGAAGTTCGCCTTCAAGTTCCTCGACGAGGGCCAGGATCTCCTCGGCTTCCTGAACTCCGCCAACGAAGGGGAAGAGGATGCGGATCGCCACCTCATCGGCCGCGCGCAACAAGGCCCGGATCTGCGAACGGAAATATTCGCTGCCTCGCGAAAGCAGACGGAAGGCGCGCAAGCCGAGAGCGGGGTTCGGGCTCGAGGGGCTCGCGGGAGAGAGATCCTCGGGCCCCAGATCGAAGGTGCGCACGGTGAGGGGATGCGGGGCCACGGCAAGAGCCAGGCGGCGGTAGATCTCGAGCTGCGCATCCTCGCTGGGCGCGCGGCCGTGACGGGAGAGGAGGTACTCGGAGCGGAAGAGACCCACGCCCATGGCCCCCGATTCACGCACCGTGGCGATATCGGAAGGAAGCTCGATGTTGGCGCGCAACACCACCTCGGCGCCGTCCCTGGTATGCACCGGACCGGCGAAGGGTGTGGCCGGCCGGGCCATGGGCGTCGGCTCAACGCGGGTCTCGGGCGGCGGATCGGTTTCGATGAACCCTTCGTCACCGTCGACGAGAACCAGGGCCTCGCTCGGGACCTGCACCGTGGCCGTGCGCACGCCGAGCACGCA
>JAGNNV010000209.1 GCA_017990495.1 Vicinamibacteria bacterium | reverse complement strand
CTGGCCGCACGGGTCGAGGCCTTCGCCCGCGAGCGATCCCTCCTGCCTCTGCACGTTCAGGCCCTGACCCTTCGCGGCCTGCTGGCCCACGACCTCCTGAAGCTCGACGAGGCCGCCCAGCTCGCCTCACGAATCGGCTCTCCGTGGATCCTGGCCGGGATCGCGCATGTGCGCCAGCGCATCTTCACGCGCCGCAAGGACGAGAAGGCCTCGGCGGTCGAGAACAAGGGATTCCTCTCCCATATGGTGATCGTGTCTTCGGAGGTGGACGCGGAGACCCGCGCGAGGATGCTGGCCGCCGCCCAGAAGGGCGAACACCCGTACCTGCTCTGAGCGTATCCTCCGCGAGTCCCCCAAACACATCCTTAGTCGCGCGGAGTTGAAACCATCCGGAAGTTTCTGTGAGTGAGCCCTTCGATGCCAGCCGTGGAACCGCACCGCGGGAAGTGATGGTTTCGTCCCGAGGTATTGCCCGGCCCGGCCCTCGCCCCATTGCGGACGCTCTGCTGGTCGATGGCGACCCGGCGCGCGGCCCCGCCCTTGTGGCTGAACTCTCGGCCCTGGGGGTGTCGTTCCTCCTCGCTTCGACCACCTCGGAAGCCGCGGCCCGGGCGACGGACGCGCGCGTCATCCTCCTGCGCCGGCGGATCGGGGACACCGATGCCTTCACCTTCGCCCACGCGCTGCGTCGATCCACGGTGGCGCCCCTTCGCATCCTCATCCTGGGCGACGCTCCCAACGGCGAAGACGCCCTGCGGGCGATCGACGCGGCCGCGTTGGGCATCGCCTTCGAACCTCTCTCCGCCGACAATCTGGTCCGGCGGATTCGCAAGGCGATGGAGATGGATGTCGCGGAGCTGAGCGACGCCGCGAACGACGCTCCGGTCTGTCGGGTGCGACGGGGCGGCGTGGTGTTCAAACTGAAGGCGCACCCCGAGTTGCTCGTCGACTATCTGCTTCAAGCCACCGAAGCGCCCATCGTTGCGTCGGCGAAGCCGCCGTCGCCGCCGGCCCCGCCCGGCGCCGGCCAAGCTCTTCCCCCCGAGCACCAGACCGGCGCTTACCTTGTGGTGCGCGCCGACCGCCAGGTGATCTTCGCGAATCCCGCGGCCCGGTCGATGTTGGCGCTGCCGGAGGATCTCGCCACCGCCCGCTTCGACGAGCCGCTGGACGTGGAGAAGGCGATCGAGAAGAAGATCAAGTCGGGCCGACGGTCGCTCGACGTGATCATCCGCTCTCGCGAAATTATTTACGAAGGCGAGAAGGTCCTCGGAATTTCTCTGCGTGACGTGACCGAGTTGCGAAGTCTTGAGAACCAGCTCCGGCTTTCGAACGAAATCCTCGATCGTGTCCCCGCGGTGGTTCTGGTGGCCGACCCCGAAGGCCGCGTGGCCTACGCCGGTCCGGGCATACGGGCGCTATTGGGCTACGATCCCGCGGAAGCCACCGGCGAGGGCTTCTGGACCCGCGCCTGGGTTCATGAAGCGGACGCCGAGGCCATGCGCCAGGAGTTCATTCGCGCGCCCCAGCACGAGCAGGCGGGCCGGGCGCCTTTCGAGGCGAGCCTTCTCGCCCACGACGGGTCGCCGCGGATCCTTTCCTTCCAGTTCGCGAAAGGTCCGGGCGCCACCCTGATCGCGGTGGGCCAGGATGTGACCGCGCGCAAAGTGGCGGAGAGCGAGAGCCTGCAGGCGCGTGAATCGGCCGAGGCCTCCACCGCGGCCAAGTCCGACTTCCTCGCCAACATGAGCCACGAGATCCGCACTCCGATGAACGCGGTCATCGGCATGACCTCGCTGCTCCTCGACACCGAGCTCACGGGCGAGCAACGCGACTACGCGGAGATCATCCGCAAGAGCGGGGAAACCCTCATCTCCCTGATTTCCGACATCCTCGATTTCTCCAAGATCGAAGCGGGGAAGTTCGAGCTCGATCGCCACAATTGTTCGGCCGAAGGCCTGATCGAGCAGGGCCTCGACCTCCTGGCTGCGCGAGCCTCCCAGAAGGGACTCGACCTTGCGGGCTTCGTCGACGTGAGCGCGGCCATCGAGTTCTGGGGCGACGGCACGCGCATCCGCCAGATCCTGGTGAATCTCGTGGCCAATGCGGTGAAGTTCACCGAATCCGGCGGGGTGCTCGTCGACGCGCGACTGCAGAACGAGACCCGCGAACGGCCGGAGGCGCCGCTCTGGGCTGAACTCATCGTGACCGTCACCGACACCGGCATCGGCATTCCCGATGAGAAGCTGGCGCGTCTGTTCAAGCCCTTCTCCCAGATCGATCCTTCCACCACCCGCCGCTATGGCGGCACCGGGCTCGGCCTCGCCATTTCCCGGCAGCTCGCGGAGATGATGGGCGGCAGGATCACCGTCGACTCCATGCCCGGAAAGGGGTCGCGGTTCACCCTCGCCCTTCCCGTGGAAGTGATCTCGAGGACCCCGCAGGCTTACTCCTCCCCTTCGTCCTGGTTGGACGGCAAGCGTGCGCTGGTTGTGGCCACAGGCTCGATGACCACCGATGTGATCGGCCGGTTGATCTCGCGCTGGGGGGGGGGCACCGTGCGTGCCTCGATCAGCGAAGCGAGCGGTCGGCTGGCGCGGGGCGAGAGCTTTGACCTCGCCATCGCGGATCACGCCCGCACTCTCGACGAGAAGGCGGCCGCCGCGGCCGAGCGGGCGCTGGTGGCCCTCAAGGAGCGTTGCAGCGAGAACCAACTGCCCGTGATCTCGCTCCGGCCCATCGCGTCGCGCAACGTGGTGGCGACCCAGGGCATCTCCATGGCCACCACCATGACTCCGGTGAAGGCCGCAGGCCTTTACCAGGCCATCGAGCGGGCGGTCTCCGGCCCTCGCTCTCGTCGCCCCGATGTCCCGGGGGCGAAGCGTCTTTCGCCCGATCCCGATTTGCAGGGTTCCGCGCTTTCCGTTCTGGTGGCCGAGGACAATCTGGTCAATCAGAAGGTGGTCCAGCTGACCCTGAGGAGCATCGGATTCCCAAACGTGGAGGTGGTGGCGAACGGGCGCGAGGTCCTGCGCGCGCTTCTCGCCCACAAACACGACATCGTTTTCCTCGACCTGCACATGCCGGAGCTCGACGGTCTCGAAACCACCCACGCCATCCGAGGCGACTCACGCATCACGAGGCCCTGGATCGTAGCCCTCACCGCCAGCGCCCTTGCCGGTGATCGGGAGAGGTGCCTGAACGCGGGCATGGACGACTATCTGACCAAGCCCCTTCAACGAGAGGCCCTGGCCACCGCGATGGTGCGGGCCCAGGACGCCATTCAAAAACGGGACGCTTCCGGCTCGGGCTCGAGGAGCGTGGCGGCGGATCCTCAAGAGGGCCCCGCCCGAATTGGCGCGGTGGCTGCTCGGGTGCGGCTGGATCTTGTGGCCATCGAACGACTGCGAAAGCTGGGCCTTCCCGCGGGAACCTCGGGGACCGACCTCGTCACCGAACTGGTCGACGGATTCCTGCGCGAGGTCCCGGACAAGTTGAACCGCATCTCAAAGGCCCTGTCCGAAGGCGACTACCTGAAGGCCCACCGCTTCACGCACTCGTTGGTCGCCCCCGCTTCCAATCTCGGTGTTCTGGGCGTGGTCAAGGCCGCCCGCACCCTCGAGAGTGTGTTGAGGCTCAAGAGCCCGCAGGACTCGCAGCAGGCTCTGGGCGCGCTGATGCAGGAGTTCGACCTTGCCGTGCCGGAACTGTCGCGCGAGCGGCAGAAAGTAAACTGAGGCGGTGCGCCATTTCCTGACCCTGATCAAGGTCCGTATCACCGCCCTCGTCACCCTCACCGCGATGGCGGGTTATGGCCTTGCGCCCGGGCGTGAAATCGACGCCGCCTTCTGGGCCACCGCCCTAGGCGTCTTCCTCATCACCGCCGGCGCGTCCACGGTGAACATGTTCCTCGAACGGGGAACCGACGCCTTGATGAACCGGACGATGAACCGTCCGTTGCCCCTCAAGATCCTCACGCCAAGGGCGGCCCTCGGCATCGGCGCGGTGTGCAGCGTGGCCGGCCTCGCGGTGTTGTGGCCGCTTGGGCCGCTGCCTGCGGGAATCGCCGCGCTCAGCTGGGTGCTGTACATCCTCGTTTACACCCCGATGAAGTCGAAGACTTCGCTCAACACCGTCGTGGGGGCCGTTCCGGGAGCGTTGCCTCCGCTGATTGGCTGGACCGCCGCGGGGGGGCCTCTCACCATGATGGCCTTCGTGCCCTTCCTGCTGATGTTCGTGTGGCAGGTGCCTCATTTCCTCGCCCTGGCCTGGATGTACCGCGACGACTACGAGAAGGGCGGCCTGCAGATGCTCACGGTGGAGGACAAGGAGGGCGGGATGGTGGGACGCCAGGCCGTTCTCTACGCGGTCTGCCTGATCCCCATCGCCGCGGCTCCTCTTCTCGGCGAAGGTGCGTCCCTGCTGGGCACCGGTCTGCTGGTCGGCCTGTCCCTGATCTTCGTGGGCTACGCCGCGCGTTTCGCGATGGACCGAAACCGCAAGACCGCAGCCTCGCTTTTCGGGGTGTCGCTGCTCTACCTGCCCGCCGCGTTCGGTCTCATGTTCATGTCGTTTTAGAGATGGGGGATGCCCAAGGAACCTGCGTTGAAGACCATTCAGCCCATCTCGCAGGTCTAAACTTCCAGCCGAAACTCATGGGCAAGTCCAATCTGCTGGTCACGGCTACCGAGGACCTGAAGGAGCTTCTCGGTAACGGCAAGACCTACTCCGTTCCTCGTTACCAGCGTGACTATTCCTGGAAGCAGGAGCATTGGGAAGACTTGTGGGAGGACCTCTGCCGGCTCGAGGAGCAGAGTTCCGACCACTACATGGGCGCGATCGTTCTCCAGGCCGAGGACAGGAAGAGCTTCAAGATCATCGATGGCCAGCAGAGGGTGACGACGCTCAGCATCTTTGTTCTCGCCGCAATTGACCTTCTGAGAACCCGCGCGCAGGATGGGGATGAGGCAGCGAACAACCGTCAGCGGGCGGAGTTGCTCGAGGCGTCCTACATCGGCGCGCGTGATGCCGTGTCGCTGCGAGTTGAAAGCAAGCTCCGCCTCAATCATCACGACGATGCCTTCTATCGCAACAACCTCACGCAGAGGGTGGCGCCCGCCAGCAAGCGGACGCTCCGGGACTCCGAGCGTCTGCTTTGGGAGTGCTTTGAGTTCTTTCGGGCTCGCCTGGCCGAGAAGTTCCGGGAGCGGAATGGCGAGGCCGTGGCCAAGTTCGTGGAGCGCACAGAGGGCCTGGTCTTCATCGCCATCCGGGTTGAAGATGAGTTGTCCGCTTTCACCGTGTTCGAGACGCTCAACGCCCGTGGCCTCGAACTGTCGGAACCCGATCTCATCAAGAACTTCCTGCTCTCGCTCGCGGACGGCCGTGCCGAGCACGAGATAGACGATCTACTGGTGCTTTGGAACCGGGTGGGCGACAAGGTCGGAACCTCGCGCTTGCCGGAGTTCCTCCGCCACCACCTGAACTCAAGCCAGCCGTACCTTCGAAAGAAGGAGCTCTTCAAGACGATCAAGCGGGATATTCGCGACGTCAAGACCGTGTTCGCGCTGCTGAACAAGCTGGACCACGACGCGGACTGGTATCAAGCACTCGGGGACGCCACATCGCAGCATTGGCTGGACTTCCCGGGGGCGGCCGCGCAGGTCAAGCTTCTGAACCTGTTCAACGTCACCCAATACCTCCCCCTCGCGTTGGCGGCCAAGGACACCCTGTCCCCGGCCGACCTTACGGAGGCGCTGAGATACTGTGCCGTGATTTCCGTTCGCTTCAACGGCGTGGCCCAGAAGAGCACCCACGCGCTCGAGGACGTCTACAACGAGGCTGCGCTTGGACTTCGAAGCGGCAAGATCAAGCGACTTGGCGCTCTGCGTAAGGCCCTTGCGCCAATCTACGTTTCGGACGACGAGTTTGAAGCGGCCTTCTCCTCGCTGCGCCTCAAAGCCAGCGGACACTCGCGCAGGCGAGCCCTGTACTTTCTTCTGGAGATCGAGCGCGCTCGATCCGGACGCGACATGGCCGACGAAACACAGGCGCGCGCCACCGTTGAACACATTCTGCCCGAGAACCCCTCGGGCGATTGGTCCGCAGCGTTTTCAGCCGCTGACTTCGATCGTTATGTGGATCGCCTCGCCAACTATGCACTTCTCGAGAAGAGCCTCAACCGCGAGGCCGGGAACGAAGGTTTCGGTGAGAAGCGGAAAGCTCTTGCCAAGAGCGAATACGTAACGACGTCCGAGATCGCGACAACCTACGAGGACTGGACCAGAGAGGCCATTGACGCGCGGCAGCGAGGCCTCGCCGCGGTTGCAAAGACCGTTTGGAGGCTGGAGATCTAGACCTTCCGGTTTTACGCGCAGGCGCATCGCCCG
>JAGNNV010000208.1 GCA_017990495.1 Vicinamibacteria bacterium | reverse complement strand
TGAAGATGAAGACCATGTGCCACGCGTTGATCCTCGTATTGACCCTCCTGGTTCCCGCCCCTACGCAGGCTCAAGGCGCCCGCGGGACAATCACGGGTCGGGTGGTCGACGCTCTTGGAGGGGTCCTCCCGGGAGCCTCGGTGAAGGTCACCAACCTCACTAGGAACACCTCGGTCTCCGCAGTCACCAATGGGGAAGGCCGGTTCCAGGTCAACGACCTCCCACCGGGCAGCTACCTGGTGACAGTCGAGCTCCAGGGCTTCGCAAACTACGTGCAAGACCGGATCCAGGTCACAAACGATCAAACCGTCGACCTGCCCATCTCCCTCGCGCTCGGGGCCGCCTCGGAGAGCATCACGGTGACAGGCTTCCGGGAAAGCCTGCAGCAGTCCCTCGATCTGAAGCGGGAGGCGGTCCACTCGCGGGAGAGCATCGTGGCCGAGGACATCGGCAAGATGCCGGACCTCAACCTGGCGGAAGCCATCCAGCGCGTGCCCTCGGTGACAATCGACCGTCAGGGCGGCGAGGGTCGTCAGGTATCGCTTCGTGGACTCGGCCCCAACTTCACCCGCGTGACCCTGAACGGCATGGAAGTGCCCGCCTCGACCAGCGGTCTTGACAGCGTCGGGGGCACCAACCGGGGCCGCGCCTTCGACTTCAACGTCTTCTCCTCCGATATTTTCACGCGCATCGACGTGAGCAAGAGTTCTACCGCCGCCATCGAAGAAGGTGGAGTCGCGGGAACGGTCGAGCTCTATACGGCGCGCCCCCTGGACAAGCCCGGTTTCCATACGACGTTGTCCGCGCAGGGCGGTTACAACGACCTGTCGGATAAATCGGATCCGCGCCTCACCGGCACGTTGAGCGCCACGAACGCGGCACGAACTTTCGGCTTCCTCGTGTCCGCCGCTTACACCGGACGAACCGCGTACCAGGACGGCTTCGGAACCGTGCGCTGGGGAATTCCCGACCGGCCTTTTGCCGGGAACAGGACGAATCTCAGCGCGGCGACCCTGAACTCGGCCTGGTACCCGCGCCTGCCCCGCCAGGACAGCTTCCGGCACGTGCAAGACCGCCTGGGCCTCAGCGGGGCCGTCCAGTTCCGTCCGAGCAGCCGATTCGAGATCGGCGCGAACTGGGTCCGCTCCAAGTTCGAAGCCACGATCAACAGTTACAACTCCTTCGCGCAGTTTCGGCGCAGCGGCGCTTTCGGTTACAACGTGATCACGCCAAACAGCGTCACCCTGGACGCGGCGGGCCGGATCGCCCTCGCCGGGAACTTCGATGGCGTCGGGCTACGGACAGAAACCCGTCAAGCCGACGACACCACCACCTTCGACCAGTTCACATTCGATGCGCGCTTCAACCTCAGCGATCACCTGATCCTGACCGGGATGGCCGGCCAGGCCCAATCGAACTACGTGGGAGAGATCTTCCGCGTCAACATCGAGACGCGGACGGGAACCAACTTCACCTACGACTTCACGCGCAATCCGAACGTGGCGACCATCAAGTACGACATCGACGTCACCGATCCGAGGCACTACGTCATCGTGAATGACGAGCAGCTCCGCCGGTTCGGCGTAGACCGGACGAACAACACCGCGCGCGTGGATCTGAAGTGGTTCGTCGACAGCGGCGCGCACGTCGTGAACTTCGGCGGGATCTACAACGACCGCGAGGTGGCGAGCACCCAGGGCGATCGCCCCTCGCTCGATCCGCGAGATATCAACTCCCTGACCCGGGTCTTCAATTACGTCGACGCGGGAAACTTCGGCAACGCCACCACCCTCAACTTCCTGGTTCTGGATGTGGCGAAGGCCATCCCAGCGTTCGGCCTCGGCCCCTACGTCACCACGCGTGGCCCCGGCATCCAGACCTGGACGGTCCTCGAAAAGACCGCGGGCGCCTACGTCGACTTCAACCTGAAGACGCAGGTGTCCGGCCGCGGCTTCCGGTCGAATGTCGGCCTTCGCTTCGTCAACACCAAGACCGAGGCCACCGGCTACCTGAGCGCAACCCTTCCGAACACCGAGACGAACTCCTACAACAACCTGCTGCCCTCGGTGAATCTGGCCTTCGATGCCACCCCGAATGTGGTCCTTCGCGCCAGTGCGAGCCGCACCATGACTCGCGCCGACCTCTCGAGCCTCGCGCCTACCAAGACCTACTCCGATGTGAACTTCTCGGTGGCGGGCGGTAATTCCCAACTGAAGCCCCTGAAGGCGGACGCCTTCGACCTCGGCGCCGAGTGGTACTTTGCCGATCAGGGCGTTCTGGCCGCCGCCGTCTTCTACAAGGACATCAAGAGCTTCATTTCCTCGCCTCGCACCAGCGAGCCTCTGCGCAAGGAGGACTATGCGGCGGTCGCGGCCGTCTACCCGACCCAGCCCAGGCTCCTCGACCCGAGCTTCATCTGGACCTACAGCACCTCCTCCAACGTCGACGGCACCACGCTGAAGGGCTTCGAGCTTGCGTACCAGCAGGCCTTCAAGTTCCTGCCCGGGCCTCTCGCGAACCTCGGGTTCGTCGGCAACTACGCTTACGTGGATGCGACGACGGAAGCGCTCCGGGGCGCCACCACCGTGACGGTGCCGCTCGAAGGCCTCTCCAAGCACTCGTGGAATGCGACCCTCTACTACGAAGCCAGGAAATACGGCGCGCGCCTTTCCGTCAACAAGCGCGATGACTACATCACCAGCAACACCGGCCAGAATGGCAACGTATCCGAGGCGACGACCGGCCCGGTGCGGTATGACCTCAGCGCCTCCTACCATCTCAGCGACAGGCTCACCCTGACCCTGGAGGGGGTCAACCTCACGAACGAAACCGAGCGGCTTTACACCACCGGTGATGGCACGCTGAATCTGGTGCGTGAGTTCAACACGTCGGGCCGCCAGTTCTTTCTCGGTCTGCGCGCCCGCTTCTAGGGCGCGGCTGCGAGGCGCCGGGGTCCCCCGAATGGGGTCGTCTGGAGGGCGCGTCTACACCACGGACTAAAAGAGCAAGAAACAGATAGTCGCGTTTTTCCGCGCTGCGTAACGTCGGGCATCCCTCGAGACCACTGGTGGTTTCAGGAGGTCGATGGAGAGCCCTGAACTTGAAGCAAGAACTCCGTTCCGTTTCCCCAAGGCGATGGTGGCCTGCGCTCTTCACCGCGGCCGCGCTGCTTGGAGGGTTCGGCGGAACCACCGCAGCGCAGACCGAGGCGGGAGAAGCACGGCCCCGACTCAGCGTCCCTCGAATCGAGCGAGCCCCGCGACTCGACGACTTCGACGGCATGAAGCCCGTGGGCATAGCGCTCAAGATGTCCAAAGCAGAAGGTCTGATAAACCGGCTGCCGCGCGACGGTGCGGTGATGAGCGAGCGCACCGAGGTCTATTTCGGCTACGACGAGAAATACCTCCATGCCGTGTTCGTGTGCTTCGACTCGGATCCTTCGGGAATCCGCGCTCACCTCAACGGCCGCGACCGCGTGCCGGAGTCGGAGGACAGCGTGGCCCTGCAGATCGATACGTTCAGGGACCACAAACACGCCTACGGCTTTCAAACCAACGCCCTCGGAGTCCAACAAGACGGCCTCTGGACGGAGGGGAAGGGCTGGGATCTTTCGTTCGACACGGTGTGGCGCACCGACTCGAAAGGGACGGATGAGGGATACATCGTTCTTGTGAGCGTGCCTTTCAAGAGCCTTCGCTTTCCGCGCGAGAGCCTGCAGAGCTGGGGCTTTCTCGTGTTCCGCGGCATCGGACGAAAGAACGAGGAGGGTTTCTGGCCTGCCTACTCCACTCGGGTCGCCGGCCGCATGAACCAGGCCGCATTGATGGAAGGCCTCAAGGATGTTTCGCCGGGGAAGAACGCACAGATCGTCCCCTACCTGAGCGCGCGCACGTTCCGCGGCCTCGGAATCGATCCGCGGCGAGGTGGGCGGCTCATCAAGATGCCCGGGGAGGGCGAGGCAGGCGCCGACGCGAAGGTTGTACTGAAAGACAGTCTCAGCCTCGACCTCACCGTGAATCCCGACTTCAGCCAGGTCGAGTCCGACGAACCCCAAGTGACGGTGAACAAACGATTCGAAACGTTCTTCCCCGAAAAGCGTCCCTTCTTTCTGGAGAACGCAAGCTACTTCGACACGCCGATTCAACTGCTCTTCTCGCGCCGGATCGCCAGTCCCGATGTCGGAGGCCGGCTGACCGGAAGGATCGGCCGCGTGGCTCTTGGGGCCCTGATCGTGCGCGACAAACCCGGCTCGGCCGACGCCGCGAATGTCGTCGTCCTTCGGGTCAATCGAGACTTCGGGAGGGAGTCGAGTGTGGGGGCGTTCGTGAGCAGCCGGGAGGACGAGGGCGATTCGAACCGCGTGGCCGGCCTCGATGCGCGACTGAAGATCGGAGCGAACTGGTTCGCGACGCTGCAGGCGGTAGCAAGCTTCACCCGCGAACACGCAAAAAAGGATCTCGACGGGCCGGCCTATCGGGCCACGGTGTCGCGCGCAGGCCGGCGGTTGGCCTACAGCGCCGACTTCAACGATCACAGCCCGGGTTTCCGGACGGCGCTCGGCTTCGTCGAACGGACGGACATCCGTTCTCTGGACCAGACAATCTCCTACCGGTGGATGCCCGCGTCATCACACCTCCTTTCCTTCGGCCCGGAACTCGCGTTAAGCGAAGTGCGCGATCACGGCAACGATCCCCTGGATCGGACGCTCACCCCGAAGTTCTCGTTCGAATGGCCAGGCCTCACCAAACTGTCCGTCTTCTACCAGGACGCGCGGGTTCGCCTGCGGTCAGAGGAGGTGCCTTCGGTGAATCGGCGTCTGGCCTTCACCCAGGCTCGCGCGGGTTTCGAATTCTCGACGAGCTTCATGAGATCGCTGACCCTCACGGTAAAGGGATCAACCGGCGACGGAATCAACCTGGCCCCTGCCGCCCTGGCCTCGCCCCGATCGGGGGATGTCCGCGACCTGAGCGCCGTGGCCGAGGTCCGGCCGTCGACGCGCCTCAGCCTTGCGACGAGCTACCTTCTGACCCGCCTCCGCGATGCCGCCACCGGCCCCATCTTCACCGACCACATCCTTCGCGGCCGCTTGAACTACCAGTTCTCGCGGGCCCTGTCGGCGCGCGCGATCGTCCAGTACGACAACCTGAAGGCCGCGCCGTCGCTCACGTCTCTTGAAGGACGCCGCAACCTGAACATCGATGTTCTCTTCACATACCTGAAGACGCCTGGAACCGCTTTCTATATGGGCTACAACAACAATCTGCAGAATCTCGACCCAAGCCTTGGGCGCGGGCCCAGCGGGCTCCTGCGCACCGCGCGCGGACTCCTGACTGATGGCCGCCAGGTCTTCCTTAAAGCCTCCGTCCTGCTTCGACGTTAAGAGAAAGGCAACCCACTCATGTCTCGACGCGATCTTCTCGACCTGCTCCTCCTGGGCGCCATCTGGGGCTCGTCGTTCCTGTTCATGCGCGTGGCCGCGCCGGAGTTCGGCCCCGTGCCCCTGATCGCCGTACGGGTGGTGGTTGCCGCCGTCTTTCTCTCGATCGTGCTCGCCAGGGGATCCGGATTCTCCGACCTCAAGGACCGCCTGATTCCGCTCGGTGTCGTGGGGGCGGTCAATTCCGCCGTCCCCTTCTCGCTCTTCGCTTTCGCAACACTCTCGCTGACCGCGGGCTTCGCGGCGGTCCTTAACGCGACCGCACCGCTCTTCGGCGCGCTCGTGGCGTATGCCTGGCTCAGGGAGTCGCTCGCCGTCGCCCGGACTATCGGTCTCGGCATTGGCTTTCTCGGGGTCCTCATCCTCGTCTCGGGTCGTTTGTCTCTGGCCGGAGACCTTTGGGCCATCCTGGCCGGCTTGCTCGCCGCGCTTTGCTACGGCATTGCCGCGCACTACACGAAGAAGCGGCTCGCGGGGGCCTCACCGCTGTTGATCGCGACGGGCAGCCAGATCGGAGCGGCGGTTCTGCTCTTGGCCCCGGCCCTCTACTTCTGGCCGACCAAGGCGCCCTCGCTGTCCGCCTGGCTCTTCGCGCTGGTGCTGGGTGTTGTCTGCACCGGCCTCGCCTACATCCTCTACTTCCGATTGATCGCCAGGGCGGGGGCGGCGCGGGCGATCGCGGTGACGTATCTGATTCCCGTCTTCGGAATGGGTTGGGGGTGGACGTTCCTCGGCGAGCGCGTCAGTGCGAGCATGGTCCTGGGCTGTGCCGTGATCCTTCTCGGCATCGCCATGGCCACCGGGGTCGTCGATCCGGTCCGAAACAAGCCCCGATCTGCGGTCGAGCCGTTCTGAACGAACGGGGAACAATCCGCAATGGAAATGCGTTCTCCAGGGGTAACGACGAGCCCAACTGGAGAGACCCTTGTTCAACACCGACTGGTTTCGAACCGACCTGAAGCAGGCGG
>JAGNNV010000207.1 GCA_017990495.1 Vicinamibacteria bacterium | reverse complement strand
GCCATACACCGAGGCGTTCGAACAATACGAGCAGTCCCAGGGGCAGCCGTGCGAGGAGCAGTACAAGAGCCAGCGGAAACCGCGGCACTTACGCGCGTAGCGCTCGAAATCCAGGATTTCAAAGGGTCGGCGCGGCAGCGTGTTTATGTCGGTGTATCCGCGCGGGGAGTTGGCCACAACCTCGTCGCCGCGCTTGAAGAACGATCCGGCCACGCCCGAAAGGTCCCGTTCGCCCACGTTCCATCGCTCGACGATTTCGGCCAGAGTGATCTCGCCCTGCCCCTTCACCACCGCGTCGAACAGGGGTGAGCGCAGTGTCTGCTCGGGCAGGATCGAAGGATGCCAGCCCCCGGCCACGATGGGAACGTCGGGACGCGCCGCGCGCACGGCCGCGGCGACCGAGACGCCCTGGGTGATCATGGGGCCCGTGACCATGCTGACGCCCAGCGCGCAGGCGCCGTCGAGAGCCTGGAGCACGGCGGCCTGCGGGTCATCCTCCACCGCCGAGTCAACGATTCGGACCTCGTGACCGCCCGCCACCAGAGGCGCGGCGAGATGGATCAGAGCCAGGGGCGGCGCCGCCTCGTCCGAATAGTAGGACGGGAAGAACAGGACCACCGGCTTCCTGCGACTCACCGGTCCGCTCAGTTCTCCGCGATCATCGGCTGCTGACGCGCCGGAATCCCGGTGCGCAGGCGTTTGGACAGGTCCACCAGCCGCCGTTCGAAGTCGAAGCGATAGAAGTCGAAACGCACGCGCTGTTGCGCGAACCAGCGGGCCACGCGCTTGCCGGGACCGCCCTGGGCAGGCTCGAAGGCGTGCCGCAGGTAGAAGTTGTAGCGGGGCACGAACTTGCGCACCGGCTCGGAAATCCATGGCCCGATGGCATGGTCAAGATCCACCTGCTCCCAGTCCTCGAGGCGCTTCGGCGGCTCGAACCCGAGTGCCGGCATCCGCTCCGACATCTCGGTGCCCGGGTATGGGGCGTAGAAGTAGATGGGCGTCTCGAAGGCGCCGTTGATCTTGCGCAGCGCCTTCACCGTGCGATACGTCTGGGCCAAAGAGAGCGCGGGCTCGCCGGGGAAACCCGCGATGAAGGAGAAGCGGGCCCCGATGCCCGCTTTGTGGAGCTTCTCCGCCGACTCGAGAACCTCCTCGACCAGGGTTCCCTTCTTGATGCGCTCGAGCACCTCGGGCGACCCGCTTTCCGCGCCCACGTTCACCTTGTAGCAGCCGCTCTGCCTCATCAAGCCGAACTGCTCGGGGCTGAGCCGACGCAGCAGGTCTGCGCGACCGGTGCCGAACCACTGCAGATTCGCCGACTCGTCGATCAGGCCGCGGGCGATGGCCTCGGCGCGCTTCAGGTCAGTGAAGAAGTTGTCGTCATTGAAGAACACCTGGTCGAGCCGGTATTTCAACCGGGATTCGACCAGCTCGGAGACCACGCGGGCCGCGGACAATCCGCTCCATCGCTGCTTGTACACAATCGGATCGGCGCAGAACGAGCACTCGAACGGACAACCCTGCGACGAGCAGTAGTCGAGACGCCGCGCCCCGCGGTAGGCGAAGTACTTCTCCATGTTGACGAGATCGAAGTCGGCGCGCGGAAACGCATTCACGTCCTGGAAAGCGCGCGGTGGGTTCTTCACCACCACGCCGTCGCGCTTGAAGGCGATGCCCGGGACAGCTTCGACCGACTGACCCGCCGCAAGCTTCTCCACCACCTCCCGGAAGGTCTCCTCTCCCTGGCCGATAACACAGACATCGACCAGAGGCGAGGCGAGGCATTGCTCGGGCAGGAGCGACGGGTGCCATCCGCCCCAGATCACCGGCAGTCGAGGGTTACGGCGCTTGGCCGCGCGGCTCGCCCGCATCGCATCCAGGATGGGCTTGCCGGTCAAGACGGTGACGCCGAGACACAGCGCGTCATCGGACAGTTCGGCCAGAGTGGACTCAGGGGTCAGCTCGATCCGGCCATCGATGATCCTCGCGTCGAAATCGGGAAGCATTGACGCGATGTGAATGAGAGCCAGAGGAAGAATGTGGCTTTCGCCTCTCGGGTTGTACAGCAGGACCTTCCCGCGGCTCATGCCGGGCTCCCCGCGGGGTGCGTCTTCCCCGGTCGGACCCGCCGCAGCACGGAGGCGATCCGCGCACTCACGGATTCGAACCCCGCCCGGACGTGCTTGGGGCACACGCATGTCGCGCAGATACGATTGCCCTCGCCGAGCCCCCCCAGGGTCTCCAGGTACGGCGAGGACATCCGGACCGCTCCTATGCCCGCATTCGGGGCGGCGGCAACGGCGGGCTGGAAGAAACACGGACGAATGCCGCCATCGGCGTCGACCACCGACGACCATTCGGGGGCATTACAACTCGGGGCGGTGCGGACCGCAGGCTCCAGCAGAAAGTCTCGCGCCATCATGCCCAACTTTCGCTCATCTTCGAGCACAAAGCTCTCGAGTTCGCCCGAGAGGGACAGACGTTCGATGGCCTCGAGGACCGCCGTGACCTCGCGCACCGAGGGCCGGAGCGGCCGACGGGACTCGGGTTCACCACCGAAAGCATCGCTCTCCACATCCACGGGGAGGAAGGAAAGAGCGTCGAGCCCGAGCCTCCGGGCCGCCCCCACCGTGGCTTCGATCAAGCCCGCGTTCCCGGCCGCAATCACGCAGCGGCCCACGAGGCGCGGCCGTCGATGGCGTGCGGCGAGCTCGGCGAGACTGTCGGCGAGACGCTTGAACATCCCGGGACCGCGCACCCTGTCATGGACCTCCTCGGGTCCTTCAATGCTGACGTAGACCTCATCGACCACTTCCGCGAGCCACTCTGAGGCCCGGCCGACACCCAGTCCGTTTGTGGCGAGCTGCACGGTCAGTCCAAGGTCGCGCGCGGTGCGAGCGAGCGTTTCGATGTGAGCGCAGAGGAGCGGTTCACCGCCGGTGAAGAGGACCGACCGGGCGCCTAAGGAGTGCGCCTCCCGGATGATGTCGAGACGCTCCTTGAGTTGCAGTTCGCCGCGCGCCGATCGAGCGCCGCGCCAGATCGAGCAATGGGCGCAGGTCTGGTCGCAGCGTCGCGACACGTGCATGATCAGCGCTCGCAGGGCTCGTGGTTTCAACGCGCGCTGAACTCGAAAAGAGTGTGGTCGCCCGCGTCGCGCCACCAGGGGGCCGTCCGCAGCACGCTCTCCCCCATGGCGAGCAGGCCGGTGAGCAAGGGCTGGCGCCGAGGAAAGTCGGCGAAACCGGGGCCGGGGACGAGGCAACCCATCGCCTCGATGTGGTCCACTCGCGCGGTTCGCTCGAGGGCGGCGCGGATCGTGGGCACCGATTCGTAGTGAACACCGACGGGCAGCCCACCCACCGCTACCGGGAACTCGTGAGCCCGCGCTGGCCGGGTGCCCCGCCCGGTCCTCAGACGCTCCGGCAGGGGTCGGTCGCCCATGAGGACCACGAAACCGCGTCCCCCTGGATTGAGGAGTCGAGGAACGATCTCCGACCACTCGATCAAAGGCACGCAGTTCAGCGCGCCGAAGTTCGAGATCACCGCGTCGAACTTACGGCCCTCTGAGGCGAAGGCCTGGAGCGACCGACATTGAAACTCGACATCCAGCCCCGGGTGTGACGACTTCGCTCTCGCCGCCTCGACCATCCGGGGAGACTCATCGATCCCGACCACGGAGTAGCCCTGACCCGCGAGCCACCACGCATCATCTCCGGTGCCGCACCCGAGGTCGACCACCGAGCTTCCCGGCGCGATTGCCCTCATCACCCGTTCGGCCAGGCGAAACCGGAACAGGCGACCCACGGCGTTTTGGCCGAAGGTTCCGTCGTAACTGGCCGCCACCGAGTCGAACGCCGAAGCGCGCGATGCGGGCGGATTCAGGAGCGCCTCGTGGCCACGATCATGGGAAAGCGCGCGGTCCGGCGGCCGTGGCGGAAGGTCTCGATCAGATCCCGACCCACCTCGCGCAGGCGGCTGGGCCAGCCCACAAGGCGCACCTCGAAGCCGCTGCGTTCGAGCAGCCGACTGAGTTCCGACACGGTGAAGTAACCGGCGGCGGCATCGCGGCACGGCGCGTAGCCATACCGGGCCAGGAAGTCCTTGCGCTTTTTCTTCACCATCGCCTCGCCGTCGGGACTGCGGCGGTAGATCGGCGAGTCGAGGATCACGATGCTGCCCGTGGGCTTGAGGATTCGGCGGGCCTCGGCGACCACGTTCTGCGGGCAACGCGCGTAGTGAAGGGCGCCGTTGACCAGCACCACGTCGGCGCAGTTCGCGGAGAGGGGCAGGAACTCCATGTCCGCCTCGATGCGCTCGATGCCGAGGCCCAGGCCTCTCTCCTCTCCCAGCGCGGTCAGCCCGTCGAGGGGGTCGAGATTGATGTCGAGAGCGGCGACGGAGTGACCCCGTTCCGCGAGACGCCGCGCGGCCCAGCAGCAGCCCGCACCCACGTCGACGATGGCCTGGCCTTTGGGACGTTCGCGGACCAGCCAGTCGAGGAACCGGCCGAAGTGCCGGGCCCGCTGCTTCCAGATCCTGGCCTGTGCGTGGCCCTTGGGAACCCGAGGCAGATCGGAGGAATGCTGGAAACCCTCGTCGGCACGGACGCGGCAATAGAAGGCGGTGGCCGCGGCCAGTTCCGCCTGCCGCTCGTGGCCCAGGAGGCGGTGCACTCCCGAGAGGGTGGCGAAGAAAGCTTCGTCGCGGGTGCAGACGAGACCCCCGCTCGCCTCGCTCAATGGGCCGGCGCATTCAGGGCAACACAGCGCGGGAACCCAGGGGCTTTGAGCCGGGCGAGGCTGGAGGTGGGTCTCTAGATCCATGGCGGCGCTTCCATTCCGATGTTCAGCAAAGCGTCTTGAAAAAGTCCCCGTAGCCGGGTGCGGTGGTCTGTGGTGTGGAGTCGCACGACGTGATCCGAAAGCTCCACGCCCCTGCTCGAGGGCAGACGATAGCGGAGGTAGGGTCTTTGGATCATGCGGGCCGTGGCCTCGAGAAGACGGCTTCTCGGGGAACGTGATTTCTGGTTCGGGGGATTCTGACTGCGACCCCTTGACGGAAGGAAATTCGGAAAGATCGAATCCACCCAGAGGTTCGCGGCCAGCAGGTCGTCGAACCCACCTTCCGGGGTCAGGGGCTTCAGACTGATCAGCTCGTAGCCCCCATAGAAGTCGCGCCAAGGCAGCGCCTGCGCGGTCACATCCACCAGGTAGTTGAGGCAGAGCAGACGCCGCCATCCTCGCGCCTTGGCCACCAGCGTCGAGTGGAGCAGGGTCCGCCACACCGCGTTCGCGTCCGTGACCACGAAGATATCGATGTCGCCGTCATCGGCGGCCTCATGGGCGCAGCCGCCCGAGAGTGCGGCGAGACGCACGCCGGACAGATTCCGCACAAAGGCCAGAATGTCCCGATGTCGATCCAGCAGGTCGGCGGTGGCGCGAGCGCGACGGCGTGTCTCGCCAGCCATGTCGAGAGCGATCGCGGAGCGGAGCCACACGTGGCCCTCCGCCTGGCCGAGCAGACTCGACAACCCGCGCCCGCGCAGAGCGCGGCGCATCTCATCCTCGCTGGCCCGCACGCCGGTCAGACGACTCCACAGCCGGGCCTCGGGAACCGACGCGCCGAAAATCGACGCGTAAACGACGGGCCACAGGATTCCGCGCTCCAGCTGATCGAAGCCCGCAGCCGACGGCCGGGAACTCATGCGAGCCCGTTCGCCTCGGCGCCGCGCCTCAGCATTGCCGCCGCGGTGACGGCAAACAACAGCGTCCCGAACGCGATGCTCGCGGGCAACGACAGCGGCCACCAGAGAAGCAACGCGGCCATCGGCAGGGAGGCGGCGAGGGCCGACGCGATCGGCCTCCCCACCTCGATTCCGGCGTGGATGCGCGTCCTTCGTACCAGGACCGCGAAGAGCGTGAACTCCGCCGCGGTGAACGACAGCGCCGCGCCCACGAGTCCCAGCGGCGGAACCGTCAAGAGACCAAGTGCCACGGCCGTTCCCACTCGCATCGCCGTGAAGCGAGGGATGACCGCGGTCTCCCCCGCCGCGATCAGGATGTGGAACAAGGCGGCGTTCGAGAAGCAGAGCAGCAGCGCCAAGGAGAGGACGCGCAGCGCCGGCGCGCCCTCCACGAAGCCCGGGCCGAGAATGCTCAACACATCGGACGCGCACAGAGTGAGGCCCACCGCCGACGGCACGCCCAGCCAGATCACCAGGCCCAACATACGCTGCGCGGCCCCCCGCGAGCCCCGCACCGCGTCGCGCGCGACGGAGGGGAGAGCGCCGGCGGCGATGGCGGTCGGCAAGGTCAACAGCGACTCCACGATGCGCAAGGCGCCGCCGAACAGACCGACCACGTGGGCGCCGGCGAAAGTCTGAAGAAGAAAAAGCTCGACCCGGGTGGAGAAGATCG
>JAGNNV010000206.1 GCA_017990495.1 Vicinamibacteria bacterium | reverse complement strand
CAGTGCTTCTTCGCCTCCGGATCACGGCCGGCGCATCTCGAAGCGCGCATCGTGGGTGGAGCCAATGTGGGCCGGCTGTCCGTGGCCGAAGGCGAGAGTCTGGGCGAACGCAACGCGGAGATGGCGCGCACCGTGCTTCGTCGTCACGGCATCGAAGTGGGCTTCGAGGACACCGGCGGACCGAATGCGAGGCGCCTGCGTTTCCGCACCGGCGCGGGCATCCTCGAAGTCAAGACCATCGACGGACTCACTTCAACCATCGCCACCATCGCCCCCGGCTCCCCCGCCTCAGGCTCCGCGCCCGACGAGAAGTCCCTGCCCGCGCGATGACTCCTTTCCGAGGCTGAGCAGAGGAATCCCATGAACGATGATGTCGATTGGGAACGGCTCCGGCAGGTCCACCTCGCCGAATCCGAGGAGCGGCTCGTCACCATGGAGTCGGCCATCCTCGATCTCGAGCGTCTTCCCGACAGCGAGGCGCCGATCGAAGCGCTGCAGCGCGATGCTCACACCCTGAAGGGCAACGCGGGGATTTTCGGCTTCGACTCCATCGCGCAACTGGCCCACGCCTTTGAGGACGCTCTGGCCGCGGTCAAGGCCGGCATCAGAAACCGACAGCCCGCCGACAAGGAGGCGATCAGCGTTCTCCTGAAGGGTGTCGACGCCTTTCGCGCCGGACTTCCAGCCGCCCAGCCCGGCGATCAGATGTCGGAAGCGCAGCAGTCCCTGGCCGTCGAACTGCGCACGCTGGGGGCCTTCGGCGCGCCGCCCACCAGGGGCCCGGTCAAGGGCAAGCCAGCAGAGCGCACCCCCGGACGGCGGGCGAGCGACCAGCCGCGCGCGGTCAATCAAGAAGCGACGGAGACCGAATCGAGGGATGTCGCGGTCGACGATTCGCGAGCCGCTCGTCCCACCCTTCGCATCGAGGTGGCGCGCGTCGACTCGCTGGTGGAACTGGCGAGCGAACTCTCCGTCTCGCGCGGGCGCATCGAGAATCTGCTGGCCTCACCGAAGTTGTCCGACGAGGCGCGTGACGTACTCGAGGAGGCAGCACCCCTCCTCGGCCAGCTTTCCGATCTCGCGATGCGCATGCGTCTCGTCCCCCTCGGCCCCATCCTCGCCTCACACCGCAGAACCGCGCGCGACGCCGCCAAGGCCATGGGCAAGGAGGTGGAGCTGCAGATCGCGGGCGAGGAGGTCGAGATCGACCTCGCGCTGGTCGACCGGGTGAGCGAGGCCCTGCTTCACCTCGTGCGCAACGCGGTGGCCCACGGCATCGAGGATCCGGCCACCCGAAGGAAACAGGGGAAGTCTCCCATCGGCCGGGTTTCCCTCACCGCCTCCCCCGCAGCCGGGCAGGTGGTGATTGACGTCCAGGACGATGGCGGAGGGCTCGACCTCGATGCCATCCGTCGGAGGGCCGAGGGTCTCGGGTTACCGGTGGGCGGGGATGCCCGCGAAGTAGCCCAACTCGTGTTCGCGGCCGGTCTGACCACGGCGGCCGAGCTGTCCGAGGTCTCGGGTCGAGGCGTGGGTCTCGACTCGGTCAAGTCCTCCATCGAGAATCTGGCCGGTTCCATCGAGGTGCACTCCGAGCGCGGCTCGGGTTCGCTCTTCCGCGTTCGCCTGCCCCTCACCCTGGCCGTCGTGCGCGGCTTGCTCGTGCGCGTGGGCAAACACCGCTACGTCATCCCCATCGACATGGTTCAGGAGTGTCTGGCCAAACCGGAGGGGCTCGTGTTTCAGCCGAACGGCACCAGCCTGCTGGATCTGCCCTCCGGGATGGTGCCGGTGCTCAAACTCGGCGAACAGATTCTCGGCGCGCCGGGCGCTCTCGACCGTCACATCGTGGTCGTCGAACACGCGGGCCATCGCCTGGGCCTGATCGTCGATGCCCTGATCGGCGATACTCCCGTCGTGGTCAAATCGATCGGACGGGCCCTGCGGGGCGCCACCAGCATCTTCGGCGCGGCGATCCTGGGCGACGGTTACGTCGGCCTGATCCTCGACGTGCCGGACATCATGAAGCGCACCATGGCTCTGCGCACCGCGCAGTCCTCCTGACGACCTCTCGGAAAGAACAAGCCCATGACTCTCACCCGCCCCTTCTTGAATGCGCCCGCCCCGGCCACGGTGTCCAAGCCCACGTTGTCCATGCTGCGTTGCCAGATCGGCCAGGGCCAGTACCTGATTTCCCTCAAGAAGGTCCTCGAGATCATCCGCTACGTCACCCCCACCCCGGTGCCCCAGACCCCGCCCTGGGTGATCGGGGTGATGAACCTGCGCGGACGCGTGGTGCCGGTGATGGACCTCGCGGTGAAGTTCGGCGAAGCCGCCAGCGTCCCCGATGAGTGGACGTGCATCGTCCTCGTCGACGTCGACCTCTACGGCGAGAACACCATCCTCGGTCTGGTCACCACTCTGGTGAGCGAGATCCACGACCTGCGCGAAGATGAACTTGAGCCGCCTCCAACGGTGGGAACCCAGATCCGCGTCGAGTTCCTCGAGGGGCTCTACAAGCTCGAGCAGGGTTTCGCCCTGGCCCTCGACATCGACCGCGTGCTCTCCTCCAACGAGCAGGTGGCCGTCCGCGATATCGCGACCGAGACCCAGGCCTGATGAAGCCTCGCGCGGACGCCGAGGGCCCGCGGTAAACGAAGATGGAGCGTGGGAATCCCCCGTCCCGGGCCGACGATCCCAACGCCCTTCCCGAGCTCGGGACGCGGGAGTTCGAGCAGATCCGCAAGCTCATGGAGAGCGAGACCGGCGTCCACCTCACCGAAGCGAAGGGGGCCCTGGTCATGGCCCGTCTCGGCCGTCGTCTGCGCGAGCTGAAGCTGCGCTCGTACCGCGAGTACATGGATCATCTGGCCGCGAACCCGGGCCGCGAAACCCACGAGTTCGTGGACCGTCTGCTCACCAACGAAACCCGGCTCTTCCGGGAAGGCTGGCAGTTCGACTACCTCGAGCAGACGATCATCCCTCAGTGGCGACAGGAAGCGAGCGCCCGGCTCGACCGCGGCTTCCGCATCTGGTCGGCCGCCTGCTCCACCGGCGAAGAGCCGGCAAGCCTTGCCGCGATGATGGACGCGCGCTTCCCCGCGGCCGAGGGCTTCAGGATCAACATTCTCGCGACCGACCTGTCCACACGGGCCCTGGCCGCCGCGCGCACCCTCACCTTCCCCGCGGTGCGGGCCCGCGACGTTCCGCCCGCCTACGCCCGGCATTTCGAAGACGTGGGCAAGGATCTGGTGAAGCTCCGCACCTCGGCGGCGCGGCTCATTCAGTTCGAGGCCATGAACCTCATGGCCCCCACCGTCCCCGCCTCCAGTTTCGATCTGATCCTGTGCCGCAACGTGCTGATCTACTTCCCCCGCGAGACGAAACGGATGGTGATCGACCACATGTGGCGCGCCCTCAAACCCGGTGGCCACCTGTTCGTCGGACACGCTGAAAGCCTGGTCGGCGTGATCGAAGGCCAGCGCCCCGTGAAGCCCGCGATTTATCGCAAGCCGCTGAACGTGCGCCCGTGATCGACGTCCTGGTTGTCGACGACTCGGCCCTGGTGCGGCAGACCCTCAAGGAACTGCTCGAGCGGACGGGCGAGTTCCAGGTGGCGCTCGCCGCCGACCCCTTCATCGCCGAGCGGCGCATCGCCATCAAACGGCCCCAGGTCATCGTGCTCGATATCGAGATGCCGGGGATGGATGGACTCACCTTCCTCACCCGCCTCATGGCCACCGACCGCATCCCGGTGGTGATCTGCTCGGCTCGGGCGGGCGAAGACGCCGCGGTGGCCATCGAGGCCCTGGCCCGTGGGGCCATCGATGTCCTCCCCAAGCCCCGGCTGCTCGTGCGCGACTTCCTCAGCGAAACGTCGACCATGCTCGTCGACACCGTGCGCGCGGCCGCCCTCTCGAAACGCGGAGGTGCGGCCATCCGTCCTCCCCGCGGCCCCGTGACCGAGATAGCCCGCGGCGTCGCCAGTTCGTGGGCGGTCGCGATCGGCGCTTCGACCGGCGGCACCGAGGCGCTGGCTATCGTCCTCGGCAGCCTTCCCCGCGAATCACCGGCGGTCCTCGTGGTGCAACACATGCCGGAGGGCTTCACCAAGGCTTTCGCGGGACGCTTGAACGGCCTCTCACCGATGCAGGTGAAAGAGGCCGAGGACGGCGACCCCGTGCGCCAGGGCCTGGTGCTGCTCGCTCCCGGCAACAAGCACATGTCCGTGGTCCGCGACGGGCCGCATTTCGCGGTGAGAGTGGATCAGACGCCTCACGTCAACCGGCACCGGCCGAGCGTCGACGTGCTGTTCCGCTCGGTGGCCGGGACTTTCGGGCCGCGCAGCGTGGGCGTGCTGCTCACCGGCATGGGTAAAGACGGCGCGGCGGGCCTCCTCGAAATGAAGCAACGCGGCGGCCAGACCATCGCCCAGGACGAGAGCACTTCGATCGTGTTCGGCATGCCCAAGGAAGCGATCGCCATCGGCGCCGCTTCACGCATCCTTCCTCTGCAGAACGTGGGCGCGGGGATCCTCGAGCTGCTGCCGCTCTCTTAAGCCACGAAGACGGCAGGCCGGAACCCGGCCTTGGTCAGGCGCCGGTCGGGCCCTTCAGCATGTCGATGAACCCGCGCAGGGTGGCGAGCTTGCGCTCCGACGTCATGTGCAGACGAGACGCGTACACCGCGGTGGCGGCTTGCGCCCCGAGCAGTCGAAACAGCTCGAAGTCGAGTTCCGTGAACGAGACCTTCTGCTGAAAGAGCTTGTGGATGCTGAGCAGGCCCACCACCACGCCCGAAAGATCAAAGGGAATCACGGCCAGGGGCGATTCGAACGGCGTGGCCTCCGAAACCCGGGTATCCGTCGCGAAGTGCGGCAAGCCCGACTCCAGACACGCGCCGATGATCCCTTCGCCCCGGCCGATGCTCTGGGCGGGCGCGGGCGGTCCCTCGGAAAGAACCAGTTCCGCCCGGCCGGTCTTCTCGTCGACGATGAACAGATGGAAGGCCTCGGCCCCGACCAGGTTGGTTGCGATCTCCTGGATGGAACGAAGGACCTCGGCATGATCGAGCGAAGCGTGGAGCTGCGAAGCCGCCACGTGCAGGTTGGTGAGCAGGTTGACCTGCTCGTTCAGGTCGGCGAAGCGCTGGGCCGAGTCGGCGAGCTGAGCCTTCACCTCGCCGAGCTCGTCCTGAACCTGGGCGAAGTTCCGGTCGAGGGCCATGCGATCCTCTTCCGACCGTCGAAGGCGCGCCTGGATGTCGGCTTCCTGGGGAGTGTCGCCGAGCGACTCGAAGGCGCGAAGGCAGGCGCGCAACTGGGCGTTCTCCCGCACGATGTCTTCGACCAGATCCTGGGTCTTGACGAAGAAGTCGGACAACTCCCGGTATCGATTCGATTGGTCAGCCATCGATTACCTTGAGATCGTACCCCTTTTGTCGGTGCCCGTCCGCGCCAGTTCCTGGTCGCGAATCTCCTCGAGACGGCGTCCGGCCTCTTCCACGAAGGCCTCGAGCGGATCGAGCCGGGTGAGCGCCTCACCGGAGATGGGGTTGTCGACGAAGAGCAGGGCGACCGCGTCTCCGTGGGCCCGGAGCGGGATAAGAGCGGCCTCGAGCGACCGGCCGCGCAGGATCGACAAGGCCGACATCTCCCGCCAGAACGTGGCATCGGTGACGAAGCTCTGGGCCGCCCGGCCCTGCAAGGCCTCGGCGAACGGCGAGGTGTACGCCGAGACCGTCAGGTCGAAACCCATGGGTCCGAGCGGGAAGCCCACGCCGGAAGCGGGATACAACACATCCTCGCTGCGGATCAGCAGGATCACCCGCTCGACCATGCCGCTTGCCACCCGCAACAACAGGTCGCGAATGCCGACGCTCTCCGCGATGCAGCCGAGCAGGTCGAGGCCATCGATCAGCCCGATAGGCGAGGCGGAGGCGACGGAGCCCTGGGGCCGACCGTCCGTCACCTGCTGCAGGACGTTCATCAGCTTGTGGCAGAAGGTGTCGAGGTGCCTCTCGAAAAGCGCCTTGTTGAGCCGGCCAAGCGTGGGTCGGAAAACCACGCGCCGCGCGCCGGCCTGCCTGCCCTTACGCACAATCGAGGGCTCCGGATCCGGCGTTACCAGCACCACCCTTGGAGCGTTTGCGAAACCGCGGAGGCGCTGGGTGAGTTCGAGGCCGCCCGAAAGGTCGCCGCCCGTCGGATCGGGGATCGAGAGATCGACCACGGCGAGGAACATGGCCCCCGCGCGGCCCATCTGCTGAGCCAGTTGCAGCGCGGATTCCAGCGTAGCGGCGCCCACCACATCCTCGTATCCGTTCTCGACCAGGCGCTTCATCAGGAAAGTGCGGACGTCCGCCTCGTCGTCGACCACCAGCACCGAGGGGCGGACGTCGGTAGGCCGCGGAGGCGGCATTGTCTCAGCCTCGGAAACCGGCGCGGCCTCGGGAGCGGCCAGGGC
>JAGNNV010000205.1 GCA_017990495.1 Vicinamibacteria bacterium | reverse complement strand
GTATCGTCGCCGTAGAGAAAGAAGGACTCATCGAACAGGCCGATGTCGTCCAGCATTCGGCGGGTGTAGAGCGCCGCGGCGCCGCTTGGAAAAAGGGCAGTGGCGCAGTGGTCGTATTGCCCCTCATCTTTCTCCAGCCGGCCTCGGCCACGGTTGAGTCCGTCCGGGTAGAGAAGGTGCCCCGTGGTATCGATCCGATCGGGTTGCGAAAACAGGAGCACCTTCGGCGCGACCATGCCGATGGTGATGTCGGCCTCCGCGGCCTTGACCATCTCCGCGACGAACGCGGGAGTGGCGACCGCGTCGTTGTTCAGCAGCACGATATGGCGCCCGCGAGCCTCACGGATGGCAAGATTATTCCCCGCCCCAAACCCCAGATTGCGGGGAGCGCGCACGAGGCGCACGCGGCCGCCGAACGTCGCCTCGATCTCCTCCGCTGATCCATCGGTCGATGCGTTGTCGACCACAACCACCTCGAGGTCGCGAAACTCCTGATCGAGGAGGCTCTTTACTGATTCCGTCACGAAGCCGTGGCCGTTGTAGTTCAGGACGATCGCCGTCACGGCCCGCACTTTGCTCACCGGAGCCTGGCCCGCAGACGGGCGAAGGCGTCGGCTTCCTCTGCGTCGCTTACGAACGGGGCGCCTGCGTCGATGAGCCGGCGCGCCTCTTGCTCGTCCCCGTGCTTGAGCAGGAGCGCCGCGAGATTCGCGTAGGCGGTGGCGAAAGTCGGCTCGGCGGAGATCGCGGCCTCAAACTCGGTGGCCGCTTCATCGTCACGCCCCAGCCTTAGAAGAAGTTGTCCGCGGTAATCGTGAACCGAAGCCTCGGGCTTCCTCTGCAGGGCCAGTCGGAGCGCGTCGACCGCCTGAGGCAGACGGCCAAGGTCCCCGTAAAGCACGCCCAGATTGGCCCAGTAGCGATAGTTGGAAGGGTCCAGTCGCGTGGCCTGAAGAAAGAGAGCCTCGGCCCTCGGGTCGCCGCGTTCCGCGTAAGACTCACCGAGAGCGCACAACGCATCGGGGGCGTTGGGTGCTCGCGCCACGGCATCTTCCCAGGCCCGAACCGGGTCGCCAAGCACCCACTGATACGAGACACTGCGGGCTGAGAGCACAACGAGGACCAGCAGGCCGAGGCGGAACCCGCCCAACCTCCAGAGGAGGAGTCCAAGGGCAAAGGCGACGCCGATGCTGCCCAGGTACGCACGGTGGTCAACCACCATCTCGTTGAGCGACACGATCGAAGAAGACGGCAGCAAGCCCGCGACCAGGCACGCCGCCGCGAACGACCACTCGGGCCGTTCTCGCCGACGGACGGCGGCGATGACCGCGATCACCGCCGCCAGGAACAAGAAGGCCACCGTGGTACCTCCGGGAGGCCATGTGGCCGGGAGATGTCCGCGATACAGGGCCGGGTCGAGAGGGATCACGGCGCGAAAGAAGTAGAGGGGGAAGGCCGCGGCCTGGGTGAGCAGGTACAGACCAGGATCGATGACTTGCGGTGGCAGCCATGCGCCCGTGACCAAACGTCGAGCGACGAGCCCGAGAGGCACCACCGCGACGAAACAAGCGTGGAGCCAGACTCGACCCTTCAAGGCCGCGACTCGCTGCCCGGAGACGAAGAAGTAGTCGAGGAGGATCAAAATCAAAGGCAAGGCGGCAGCCTCTTCCTTCGTGGCGAGGGCGAGAAAGAAGAAACCCATCGCGGCGAACAGACGCCGCCTCGGGCCACCTTCAAGGACGCTGACCGAAACCCGCAGACTCGCGAGGGTGAACAACGCCGAGAGCGCGCTGGAGCGGCTGGCGATGTAGGCCACGGTTTCGGCGGCCATCGGGCTCGCTCCGAAAATGCAGGCGCCGAGCAGAGCCACGGGCCCGGCCTGGGCGAGCTTCAGGCGCTGCGCCATCCACAGGAACAACGAGGCGAGGAGCGCCGCGTTCCCAGCGTGGATGAGGACATTGACGAGGTGGTAGTGCCAGGGATCGAGGCCGCCGAACGCGTAGTTGAGAGCCCAGGTGACATTCAGGAGAGGACGCGACGGCTCGTACCGAAGCACCACGCCGAGGTTGTCGAGACTGCGGATGGACGGGTTCCTCAAGATGAGTTCCCCGTCGTCGTAGACGAAACCGCCGGCCAGGGACGGCAGATAGACGAGGAACGCAAGTGCGGCGGCGACCAGCGGTCCGCGCGAAAGCCACCCCTGGCTTCGCTCCTTCGGCCCCGGCTCCTGGTCGGCCTGGCCCGGGTCCGGTTTTCTCTTTCGAGGTCGACTCACGAGCGCTTCAGCAGTTCCCGGTACGCGGACTCAAAGGCTTTGGCCGTGGCGGTCCACGTGAGATGCGTCCTGGTGAACTCGGCGACCTGAAGCGCCTCCTGTCCGGCAAGGTGGCGGTCGCGAAGTCGCGAGCGCACCGCGTCCGCGAGTGCGCCGACATCGTCGGGAGGCACCACGCAGCCGCCCGCGCGCCCGTACCACTCGCCGCAGCCGTGGCCGCCGGCGACGACGGCGGCGGTCCCGGCAAGCGCCGCCTCGAAGGGGACCAGTCCAAAGGCCTCTCCCACCGCGGGATGCACCAGAAGGTCGGCGGTTGCATAAGCCTGGGCCAGATCGTCGCCGGAGCGTACGCCGCGGAACATCACTCGCCCTTCCATGGAGGTGAAAAGGCGGGGGAAGGCCGGACCGAAAGGACCCACGAACTCAAGGTCAACTTCCGGGAGGCGGGAGAGAAGGTCAACCAGAAGGTGGCCGCGTTTCTGGGGACGATCGCTTCCCACAAAGAGAAGGCGTGGCCGATCCCGGGCCGGGGGCTTTGCAGACGACGAGCCACACGCCTCTACGCCGTTCGGTATCACTTGAGCGGGACGCGGGAGGTCCCGGGCCTCGCTGGCGCTCACCGCGATGAGCGCGCCCGCGTCGTTCACCAGCCGGTTGCCCAGGACTCTGTCGAACAGCGACTTCACCAACGAGCGTTGCCCGTGATGAGGGAACGTTCCCGCCGGCTGGAGAAGCCAGGGGGAGAGAGAGGACGAGACGGCCCGCCAGGCCGCAACCGCCAGTCCATTCCGATGTCCCTGGAGGTGCACCACGTCGAACGATTTGAGCTCGGCCCCGAGAAATCGACGCAGACCCCAGGCGAGCGGAAAGAGAAAGCGCGCGGGAGCTTTCGGGCCAGGGAAACGCAGGACGCGGACGCCTCCCTCCACGGCCTCCCTGGGCACGCCCTCGCCCAGAAGCGCGGTCGCCACGGTCACTTCGTGCCCTAAAGCGACGAGCGCCCGGCACAGGGCCGACGACGAACGCGCCATCCCGCCGTAGGCCCAGAACGGTTCATAGAAAGGGGTTACGTGGAGAATCCTCATGGTATCGGCCCCTGGCAGCATAGCGCCCGCACCGTTCCCCGGGTGCTACAGTTCCGGTCAGTTCCGCATGTCCTTGCTGCCCAAATGGTCGCAGTCCCTCGCCCCTCTCGTGGTGGCGGATCTTCGCCGCCGATACGCCGGATCCGTGCTCGGCGGCTTGTGGGCCTTCCTGTCGCCGCTTCTGGAGGTCGCGGCCTACGGCATCGTCTTTGGCTGGGTCCTTGGCGCCGGTCGTGGACCAGGCATGCCCTATGCCATCCTCATCGCCTCCGGCCTCTTCCCCTGGCTGTGGTTTCGCGAGACGATCGAGGGTTGCTCGACGGTTCTGAGCGACAACCGTTGGGTGCGACGCTCGAGGGTTCCCTCGGAGCTGCTCGTGGCCCGCGTTCTGCTCGTGTCCTCACTGCGCGCCCTCGTTGGCTTGATGGTGGTCTTCGGCTACGCGGCGATCAACGGGCCGATGACTTCAGTCGGAACCTGGGCATTGCCCCTCGTCGCTCTTGTGCTGCAGGGCCTCGCCACGTTCGGCCTGGGCCTCGCCATGGCGCCGCTGACCACGCTGTTCCCCGATTTGCGGCCCACCGTCGTTTCGGGCCTGACCCTCCTCACCTTCGCAAGCCCGGTTCTCTACCCGGAAGCCTTCGTCCAAGGGCCCTTCTCAGACGCTCTCCTTTGGAACCCCTTCACCCACGCGCTCCGCCTCTATCGAAGTCCCCTCGAGCCCCTCCCCTGGCCTTCGGCCTTCTTTTCCGTGGCTGTGGGGGCAGGTTCGGCCATCTTCTTCCTGGCCACAGGGGTCTTCGCGCAAGCGCGGCTTCGCTTCAAGGCGCGGGACGTTCTGTGACCTCTGCGCCAGCCATCGAGGTCCAGTCGCTGACGAAGACATTCGGCGCGGGACGTGAACAGGTAGCGGCCCTCCTCGACGTGACCTTCGACGTGCCGCCCGGGTCGGCCCTCGCCATCGTGGGCGAGAACGGGTCCGGCAAGAGCACTCTCCTTGACATCCTCCTGGGCCTGACCCCGCCCTCTTCCGGCCGAGTTCGCGTCGACGGCGACACCGCTGCTCTTCTCGAGTTGGGCGCCGGATTTTTCCACGAGCTCACGGGGCGGGAGAATGCCATGCAGCTGGCGCTCTTGTCGGGCGCCTCTCCGGCAGAGGCCCGCGCCCTGGCCCTGCGGGCCGCGGAGTTCGCCGAGATCGGAGACTTCTTCGACCGCCCGGTGCGCACGTATTCGGCAGGCATGCTCATGCGCCTCGGCTTCGCCGTAGCCTCGAACCTCAAGGCGCCCGTGATCATCATCGATGAGGTCCTTGCCGTCGGCGACGGCTACTTTCAACGCAAATGCATCGATCGACTCGTTGAGATGCGCCGGGATCAAACCACCCTCGTGATCGCGGCCCATGACCTGCATGCTCTGCGCGGCCTCTGCGATCAGGCTCTATGGCTCCAGGGTGGGCGAGTGGCGGCATTGGGGCCGACAGACGTCGTGCTCTCAAGCTACGAGGATCACCTGCGAAAGAGAGGCGCCGCCCGCGTCGAGGTCCCGGGAACGGGCGGAACCGGAGAGGTGGTGATCCGAAAGGTGCGTCTGACCGATGCCCAGTGCGTCCCGCGGACGGAGTTTCGCAACGGAGAGACCCTGCGCGTCGAAGTCGAGTTCGAAACCCGTGAGCCTCTGGATTCTCCCGTCATGGGCGTCGCCCTCTTCCGGGACGACGGGGTGTACTGCTACGGACCCAATACCCTCTTCGATGGACAGTTGGCCGGGTCGTACGACGGTCGGTATGTCCTCGTCGCGACCTTCGAAAACCTGCCCCTCCTCGGCGGCCGGTACGAAGCGTCAGTGGCCTTCTATGACAAGCAGCACGTCTATGCCTACGCGTGGCACCATCGCTTGTATCCTTTTGCCGTGCTGACCGAGCGTCCGGATCACGGTCTCGTGTGGTTGCCTCATCGCTTCGAGGTGCGGCGCCTCGACGAGGGGCGATGACGGGAGATCAACCGCCACCTGGGCCCGGACCGGCCCCGGTGGATGCCGATCCGCTGGCCGCGTTTCTGAAGCTGGCGCAGCAGGAAGGAGCCCTCGAAGGAGAGAACCTCAACGCCTTCGTGAACGGTCTCCGCGAGCGTGCGGACCGGGTCATCGCGGAGCGTCTGGGGCGGGCGGAGACGAAGCTCCGGGTCCTGGAAAGTGAAAACCAGTGGCAAAGGGACACGGTGACCAGCCTCAAAGGCGCGATGGCCACCCTGGAAGGGGAGAACGCCTGGCTCCGTGAAACCATCGCCACCCTTGAACGCGAGCGAGACTGGCTGCGCGAGACTCACGCCGCCCTGGAAGCGGAGACAGACTGGCTGCGCGAAACCCATCTCGCCCTCGAAGGAGAGAAAGCCCGGCTCCGCGAAACCGTTGGCACGCTCGAGGGCGAGACAGTCTGGTTGCGCGAAACTGTTGGTGCCCTCGAGGGGGAGAGGGCCTGGCTGCGCGAAACCCTGGGAAACCTCGAGGCCGAGAGAGTCTGGCTGCGTGAAACCATCGGCGCCCTCGAAGGAGAGAAGGCTCGGCTGCGCGAGGCCATCAGCGCTCTCGAAGCTGAGGCGATTCTGCGAACCAGAGCGATAGAGGACGCTGGCGAAGAGCGTCGGAAAGCCTCGGCCGCCCACGAATCACTTCTCACCCATCATCGGGAGCTGATGGCTGGATTGGCCGGCCAATTGGGGGAGATCGCGTCGCTATCACCTCTGCGCGCCCGGGAGGTCCGTCGTCGACTCCGCGTCCTCGCTGATCTGCTGCGCGCGGACACCCTTTGATCACCGCGGTCATCCCAACGCGCGGAGGCGACGCTCGCCTCGCCCGCAATGTGCCGAGCGTCGTCGACGCCCTCACCTCGAGCGGCGACACCTGGGAGATCGTGGTTGTCGATGATGGCCAGATGCTGCAATCGGCCCCGGCGAACGCCCGCCTTGTCTCACTCCCGGTGTCCCGCGGGTACGGACCCGCGGTGAACGCCGGGGTGGAGGCGGCTCAAGGCGACCTCCTCCTGGTCCTCAACGACGACGTGCGTTTGGAAGAGACCGCGGTTCGGCGCCTTCGCGAGGCTCTTCCGA
>JAGNNV010000204.1 GCA_017990495.1 Vicinamibacteria bacterium | reverse complement strand
GTCGCCTCGCAGAGCGGGGCCCGGTCGGGAAACTTGCGACGCGCTTCCTGATAAGGGAAGTTGAGAAGAATCGTGGTGTAGCGCGTGGGGTCGAGGGACGAAGCACAGGCGAGGAGTTGCGGCGTGTTGCGCGTGCCCCCCGCACCCGGAGCCAGCACAACCGCGCACGGCCCCGCGCCGTGAACGCTGAGGCTGATGGGATGCCCGTCCACGTCAAGCACGACGATGCGCGGCGGCTCACCGGCGGACGCCGACGCCTTCACGGCTTTGGGGGTCTTCGCTCTCACAGGACAATTCTCTCCGCCCCGACTCGTCGCGTCACCCGCTCCCGGTCGAGCCACTCGAGCAGGGGGATCACGTACTTGCGGGAGAGGCCGGTGAGTTCCTTCACCTCGGCCACATCGAGACGGCTGCCCGAGACGAAACGCGCGCGGGCGTCGGCGCGAAACTTCTCGAGCGTGGAACGTGACATCAGCAGACCGCCGCCCAGGCGCTCCGCCGCTTTCTCCTGAACCAGGATCCTCACCGCGTTTTCGCAGGCCTTCTGGTCCTGACGAAGCTGGACGTGGAGGTTCTGGAGAGCGAGACCTTCGAGGCCGGCCGTGGCCAGAGCGGCTTCGATGGCGGCGCGAGCCGCGCCCTCCGGACCGCTCAGCCGAACCTGATGAGCGGCCAGGGCGATGAGATCGGTCGAGACGGTGATCCGGCCCGCCGCCGCGAGTCGGGTGAGGGCGGTCTCGAAGACCCCGGCGTGCGCTTTGCCGAAGATGCGCCGGCGAAGTTCTTCCTTGGAGATGCCCTTGGCCAGCGGATCCTTCGCGTGCTGGGCCTGCACCTGCGACAGGGCCTTGGCTTCGAGATCCGCGAGAACCGCGGCGTCGACGTACGACCCTAAGGACCCGGCGAGTTCCACCGCGGTGGGAACCGCGCCGATGATCCGCGCCGCGTCCATCCGCGGCAAGGCCAGGCGAACGGCCAGAGCCGCGGTGTCGAGGCCCGCGGCCTCGGCTTCCCGAAGAAAACGCGCGGTGGCGACGGCATCGGTCTCTTCGGCGATGGCCTGAAGCGCCGCCATCTCCGCGCGCCGACGCGGCCGGGGCTGCGCGTCGAGAACCCGCGCGCCGCCGATGGTCTCCACCGGCGAATAACTCCGCAGCACGATCCGGTCGCCGCGCCCCAGCACCACCGGCCCTTCGAAACGGAGCTCGGCGACGGTTTGGCCGCCGTTTGGAAGTTCGGCGTCGGTGAAGCGAACCCGTCCCAACACTTCGGCACTGGCGGCGTGCGCTCTCACGCGCGCCCCGTGTTTCAGGCCCTCGCCGGCCAGCAGCTGAAGGGCGATGTGGGCGACCCGCGTGCTCTCAAGTGTCCCCTCGCGCACGAGGACGTCGCCGCGCGTGAGGTCCTCAACCAACACCCCGGCGAGGTTGATGGCCGTGCGCTCGCCCGAGACCGCGACCTCGACCCCTTCCCCGTGCACCTGGACACCACGAACCCGCGTCGTCTTTCCCGAGGGCAGGACGAGCAGCTCCTCGCCCACCGCGGCTCGCCCCCCCATCAACGTCCCCGTGACCACGGTTCCGAATCCCCGGAGTGTGAACACACGATCGACGGGTAGCCGAAGGAGGCCCGATTGGCCGCGCGCGCGCGTCTGGCCAGCGAGGCCGAGCAATGCGGCCTTCAGTGCCTCGAGCCCCTCTCCGGTGCGGCCCGACACGCGGATGATGGGCGCGTCCTCGAGGAACGAACCCCGCACCAGATCGCGGACATCCTCCTCGGCGAGGTCGGCCATGGGACCTTCCGCCACGTCGATCTTGGTCAGGGCGATGATCCCGCGCTCGATCCCAAGCAGCCGACAGATGTGGAAGTGCTCGCGCGTTTGCGGCATCACCCCTTCGGTGGCCGCGACCACGAGCAGGACGGCATCGATGCCGGAGACACCGGCCAGCATGTTGCGCACGAACTTCTCGTGACCGGGAACGTCGATGAACGAGGCCACCACTTCATCCGACAGCCGCGCGTGAGCGAAGCCGAGATCGATGGTGATGCCCCGTTCCTTCTCCTCCTTGAGGCGATCGGGATCGGTGCCGGTCAGGCCACGGACGAGCGAACTCTTCCCATGGTCGATGTGCCCGGCCGTGCCGACGATGAAGCTGCGCATATCCGGCCTGAGCGGATGCTCGTTCTAAGAGCGCGGACTATTCCGAACCGGAACCGCCGGAACCGGAGCCGCCGGAACCCGAACCAGCGCCGCCCGAGCCTCCAGACGAACCAGAGCCCCCGCCTTCGGAACCGCCGCCCTGGCCGCCGCCATTCTGACCGCCACCGTTCTGCCCGCCGCCCGCGCCGCCGCCAGGACCACGACGTCCCCGCCGACGGCGACGGCGACGATCGCGGTCGCGACGGCTCTGCTCGGATCCGCCCCCGCCTTCACGAGGTCCGCGATCACCTTCGGGACGTGGGCCGCGATCCCCTTCGGGGCGCGGAGCGCGGTCTCCCTCCGGACGCGGTTCACGATTGCCGCCGGGCTCGCCACCCGATGCGGGTCCCTGCGAATCCGAGCGCTCGGGACGCGGGCCACGCTCGCGCGGCTCGCCACCTTCGCGGGGCGGCCCCTGCGGCGCGTTCGGATCCGCGGGCGGACGACCCTGCCCGTTGGTGCGGCCACGGCCTCCGCGACGGCGACGATTCCGATTGCGGCCCTGACCGGGACGATTCTGCTCACGCGGCTGATCCGGGCGACGTTCTCCGCCGCCGTTTTGCTGACCGTTCTCGGGCGACGATCCACCTTCGGGCCCGGGCCCGTTCTGCGGACGCGGATTCTCGGCGTCGTTCGGCGCGCCGCCTTGACCACCTTCCTGGGGAGGTCGCGGTTCGCGATTGCGGTCGGGACCGCGTCGCTGCTGGTTCCGGTTCTGCTGATTGCGATTCTGATCGCGCCCGCCCTGATTGCGGCCCTGGTCGCGGTTCTGCTGCGGCTGGCCGGGTTGACCCTGGTTCGGTTGGCCCTGATTCTGCTGGCCCTGTCCTGAGGGCCGGCCACCACCCGAGGGGGCGGCGGCGCCGCCCTGAGGCTTCGGCCGCTTCTTTCGATCTTGAGGACGACCCGAACGTCGGCCCCCGTTGTTGCCGAAGCGGCGTTCGCCTTCTCGGCGCGGACGATGCGCGTGGAGTTCCTTCTCGGAACCCCAGGTCACCTCACCGCCGCCCGAGTTGTCCTCGGGCATGAAGGGGGTGGCCAGGTCCGAGGCTTCGTCGCCCGGATCCTCATCCTCGTCGTCTTCATCGTCTTCTTCTTCGTCGTCGTCAGCATCGTCACCGTCATCGTCGCGGTCGTCGTCGCCTTCCTCGTCCCCGTCGTCGTCGGAGTCGTCTTCGTCGCCGTCTTCGTCGTCAGAGTCGTCGTCGCCTTCTTCTTCGTCGTCATCATCATCGCGATCATCATCGTCGCCATCGTCATCGTCCGCGCCGTCGTCATCGCTGTCGTCATCGTCCGACCCATCGGCATCGTCGTCGCCGGCGTCATCCTCGTCTTCGTCGACATCGGCGGCGCGCGCCGCACGGGCCGCGCGACTCTCGTCATCGGCATCCTCGTCGGGCCGGATCGGCTCCACCGAGGCCTCGGGCACCGTCGACTCGGGCTCATCCACGACGGAACCCTCGGGGCGCGCCGTGGACGGCTCCGAAGCCGTGACCACCGGAGCGACAGCCTCCGGCTTCACCAGCCGCGCGGACTCGGCCGCGGAAACGATCGAAGCGATGGCGGCGGCGCGCCGGCGTGCGCCGGGATCCTCTTCCCGATCCTCGGGAGGAGGCCCGATCACCACCGGCTTCTTCGCGGCGAGCGCGCGCGGAGGAATGGGACGGGCAAGGGTGGGCACGGTTCCACGCTGACGGACCGCTTCATACAATGCGATCCCCGCGGCGACCGAAACGTTGAGCGAGGACACCTGGCCGAAGACCGGCAGCGACACCACGTGATCGCAGTGTTCCTTGACCAGACGCCTGATGCCCTTGCCTTCACCGCCGAGGACGAGAACGATGGGCCGCTTGTAGTCGATGGCGTCCCAGCGCTCCTTGCCCGAGCCGTCGAAGCCCACGATCCAGAAACCCTTCGACTTCAGTGTCTCTAGGGCCTGAACCACGTTGCCGATGCGCGCGATCTTGACGCTCTCGAGCGCTCCGGCCGCGGTGCGTGAAGCGGCGTCCGAAAGCGACGCGGTGTGGCGATCGGGCAGGATCACGCCGTCGGCGCCCGCGGCGTCGACGCTGCGGATGATGGCGCCGAGGTTCCGCGGATCCTCGACGCCATCGAGCAGCATGAAAAGGGCGGGAGTGCGCGCGGACTTTTGCAGGTCTTCGAGAGTGAGCAGGCCCTTCTCGGCCACGATGGCGAGAACACCCTGATGACGCTCGCCGTCGGCCGCGCGGTCGAGCGCCTCGCGCGGCTCGAAGCGCAGGGGCACACCGCGCTCGCTGGCCTTCTTGATGACCTCGAGGATCCGCTTGTTGCGAACCCCCTTGGTCACGACGACACGTTCGATGGTCCGCGAACCGGCGGCGAGGGCTTCGAGGACGGGATGAATTCCACAGACAATGGGCATTCGAAATTCCTTACTTGGGATGCCGACGTCGAGACGCCGGACTCATGAGCGCGCCAGCAGCGCCAGGACCTGGGCGGCGATTCCTTCGCCGCGACCGATGGCCCCGAGCGCGTCGGTGCTTTTGACCTTGATCGACACCTGGTCCGGCCCGACGTCGAGCAGACGGGCGACGTGTTTCCTCATCGCCTCCAGGTGAGCGGAAAGACGCGGGCGCTCGGCGATGAGCGTCGCGTCCACGTTGACAATTGAAAATCGGGCGGCGGCGAGGCGGGACATCACCTCGGCCACGAAACGGGCGGAAGCAGCGCCCTTGAGCTTCTTGTTGGTGCTCGGAAAAAGCGAGCCGATCTCGCCGAGCGCGGCCGCGCCGAGCAGGGCGTCGCACAGGGCATGGAGCAGGACGTCGCCGTCGGAATGGCCTTCAAGACCCACCGCGGCGGGCACGTGGATGCCGCCCAGCATGAGCTTGCGGCCCGGGACCAGGCGATGGGCATCGAAGCCATGGCCCACGCGAAATCCCGCGGCGGACGGGGCGACCAGACCGCGGGCCCGGTCGAGATCATCCGCGGTGGTGATCTTGAAGTTGCGCGCGGAGCCCGGAACCGCGGCCACCGAATGCCCGTCGCGCTCCATGGCCATCGCTTCGTCGGTGAGGTTCACCCGGGCGCGAGCGGCGCGGGCGTAAGCCTGGAGCAGGGCCGCACGCTTGAAACCCTGCGGCGTCTGAGCCGCCCCCAGGGCCTCGCGGTCGACGGTTTCACCGATCCGGCCCGCAGCCACGCGCTTGATGGTGTCGACCACGGGAGCCACTGGAATGGCAGCGCCGTGGGTCCGCGCCGCTTCGATCACCCGGCTCACAAGACCAGGATCGACAAAAGGCCGGGCGGCGTCGTGGACCAGTATCACCACGTCCGCCTTGGTGGTGCGGGCGAGACCGGCGCGCACCGAGTCTTGCCGCGTGGCCCCTCCGGCCACTACCGCGCGAAGCTTCCCGCCATGCGACGCCTCGGCCCGAGCCGCCTTCTCAAGCCCCTTGGGCGCCACCACAATGAGCGCACTCACGTCCGCGCAGGCGGAAAGCGCCTCGGCGGAGAGGCGCAGCAGCGAACGGCCGCCGACTTCGATGAAGGCCTTGGGCACCTCACCGCCCAGCCGCTCGCCCCGGCCCGCGGCCACGATGATGGCGACCACGCCCTTGGGCGCGCTCCTGGGCCAGGGGCTCGACGCCACGGACTACTTGATTCCCGCGGCGCGCTCCAGCACTTTTGCGACACCGATGATGTCGTCCTGGCCATCCCCTTGATCGCGCGCCTGCTGGCACACGTCGCGTATGGCGACGAGGCCGGGCATCGAGGCGCCCAGCGAGGCGGCCTCCCGGAGCATCAGGTTCTGGTCCTTGACGAGAAGATCGATCGAAAAATGCTGGTCGAAGTCGCGCTTGATCAGCGCGCCGCCCTTGAACGTGTAGTACGGCGAGGCGAAGCCCGAGGCCATCACCACTTCGAGAACGGTCTCGAGCGGGATATCGGCCTTCTTCGCGAGCACGGAGGTCTCGGCGAGGGCTTCGAGCATGAACGAGATGTAGGTGTTTCCGAGGAGCTTCACGAACGAAGCGGCGCCCATCGGCCCGCAGTAGATCGCTTTGGAGCCGATCACCTGCAGGAGCGGCAGCAGTTCGTCGTGAACCTCACGCGAACCGCCGGTCATCATGAGAAGAGTCGCATTGAGGGCGCCATTCTTGGAGCCCGTAACCGGAGCCTCCAGCATGGCTGCGCCCTTTGCCTGCAGCGCGGCATCGACCTTGCGGGAAAGGTCGGGCGAGATGGTGGAGGTTTCCACGTAGCGGAAACCCTTGGCCACGCCGTGGATCAGGCCGTCGTCCGCGAAGACCAGGCG
>JAGNNV010000203.1:3310-6519 GCA_017990495.1 Vicinamibacteria bacterium | reverse complement strand
TCCCGCCTTCGAACTTCCCGCGGCGGAGCCCCAGCCGGAACCCGAACCGGCACCCGCGCCGGCGCCAACTCCCCGGCCCGCGCCGAAGCCTGCCGCCAAACCCGCGCCTAAACCGGTTGCCAAGCTCGCGCCGAAGGCGCCGGCGGCCCGCAAGGCCACGCCGAAAGCCCACGCCGGTGAGGATGCCGACGATCCGCTCGCTGGCCTGGCGGAATCTCTCGGCGGCCACAGCGACGAACCTTTCGAGCCGCCGCCGCCTGTCGAAGACGCTCCTGCGCCTGCCGCGGCTCCGAAGAAGGAAGGGCCGTCGATCGCCCTCAAGGTTGCACGGGTCGGCGTGGTGGCTCTGGTGCTCGTCGCCGGCTCCTGGTTCGCCTTCCAGAAGTATTCGGAGTCATTCGTGATTCCCGTGGTCGACACCTACCTGCCCAATCCCGTCGAGCCGGGTCAGCTCTTCACCATCAACGGATCGGGTTTCGGCACGGATCCTGACCCCACGGTGGTGAAAGTCACGCTGGGCAAGATCGAAGTGCCCGTCCTCGACGCCAACCCCACCCGTATCAACCTGAACGTGCCCGAGTCGTTCGCGGCCGCGGGTACGCAGACGGTCAACCTGCATGTGACCGCGCAGGACACCCGATCCGTTGGACGCCTCCTGAAGATCACCGTCGTTCCGAAGATCACTTCGCTCACGCCGCGCGTGGCTCTCACCGGGGACGAGGTCGCGGTCGTCGGGAAGTGGCTGGTCCATTCGAAGACGCCAACCAAGGTCACGGTGGCGGGGAACGAGGCCGAGATCCTCGAAGCCACGGCCACGCGGATCCGCTTCAAAGTGCCCGAGGTGGCCGCCACCGAGGGTCAGCGGGTGAGCGTGAGAGTGGCGGTGGGCGAGGATGTGAGCAAGGAAGCGCTCCTCAACTTCGGCCGCATGCCTTTCATCGAGTCGATTTCTCCCGTCCGCGCGTTGCCCGGCGAGGTCGTCACCCTGACCGGTCTGGGGCTTGCCGGTCCTGACCTCGCGGTGAACCTGAGCGGACGCGCCGCGGCCGTCCTCTCCGCCACCGACACCGAGATCCGGATGTCCCTTCCCGGATTGCGTCTCTCCGAAGGCGCGGGTGAACGTTCCTTGACGATGCAAGCGAACGAGAAGACTTCGATCCCTCATCCCATCGAAGTCCTCCGTGAGTCGGCCGGTCTCTACTCGCCCCGCTTCTTCGTCGAGGTCGTCGAGTCGGGCCGCGCTGCCGTGGCCTGCGAACTCGGACCAGTGATGGTTTTGGGCGCCGACCCGGCCTCGCGACAGCGCGCGCACGACGCAGCGGCCAAGCTGAACGCGCTGGTCGCTTCGGGCCGCGCCACCCGCGTGGAATTCACCACCTCGGGCGCCACCATCAACGCGCGGGGTGGGGCGGTCCTTGTGGTGGCCGCCGCCGACGGGTCGGGCAATCCGTCCGGGCTGGCCGCGCTGTGGGCCGCCCAGCTCTCCGACATGTTCGATCTGTTCCTGCAGGGCCGGCGTCCCGGCCGCACCGTCGAGATGTCGCCCGAGGGGAGAGTGTTCCTCGACATGTTCACCGCCGCGCGCCGCCGGTCCGCGGAACCGGGCGTCCCGCAAGGGCTGCTCTACTCCCTTGATCCGGCCTGGGCTCGCTCGCTCGCTGCGCTGGCCACCCGGCCGACCATGGGTTCGGGCGAAGCTCTCGCGCTGCTCGACGGCCGGTGGGCGGGTGTGATCGAAGTGCCGGGCGGTAACAAGCCGCGGCCCGTCGAGATCAGTCTCACCGCAACCCCGTCGGGTCTCGTGGGGCAACGCACTTCGCGACAGGGGCGACTGTCGAGCGATGTCACCCTGCGCGATCTCCGATACGACCGTCGTCAGTTGTCCTTCTCGTTCACCGACACCGGTGAAGAGCTGACCTTCACGGGTCGGCTCGACGGCGACGCCATCACCGGCGCGGTCACCAAAGCGGCGGGCGGCCGTCTCGGCCCTCTCACACTGAAGCTCACCCGCTAGCTCGTTTCTCCGCTCAGGAGGTCCCCATGAAGCGCGTACGCACCGGACTCGAAGAACTCCTTGCCCGACCTTCCCGCTTGCGCGGCTCGCGGGTGGGCCTGATCGCGAACCCCACCGCGGTCACCCCCGATCTCACCCACGCCGCCCTTCATCTGAAGGCGCTCAAGAGCACGAAGCTCGCTGCCCTCTTCGGTCCGGAACATGGCGTGTTCGCGAACGCTCAGGACCTCGAGGAAGTGGGAGATCAGAAGGACGCGAAGACGGGTCTTCGGGTGTGGAGTCTCTACGGCGAGACGCGTGTGCCCACCGCGAAGATGCTGAAGGGCCTCGATACCCTGGTCTTCGACGTGCAGGACGTGGGCTCCCGCTACTACACGTTCATCTACACCATGCTTCATGCCATGCAGGCCTGCGCGGAGCACGGGGTGAGGCTCATCGTTCTCGATCGTCCCAACCCCATCAATGGGATGGGCGTGCAGGGCAACGTCCTCGATCCGCGTTTTCTCTCGTTCGTGGGCATGCACCCGCTGGCGGTGCGGCACGGGATGACGGTGGGCGAACTCGCACTCATGTTCGCGGATGAACTCGGTCTCTCTCTCGATCTCGAAGTGGTGCCGATGAAGGGTTATCGGCGCGCCATGGACTTCGAGGACACCGGGCTCCCCTGGGTTCTGCCTTCGCCCAACATGCCCACGGTCGACACCGCGGTTGTCTATCCGGGCGGTTGTCTGATCGAAGGCACCAATCTCTCCGAAGGTCGCGGCACCACCAGGCCCTTCCATCTCGTGGGCGCGCCCTGGCTTGATCCCTGGAAACTCGCGGACGATCTCAGCCGCGCCGAGCTCAGCGGACTTGGGTTCCGCCCCTGCTACTTCACTCCCACTTTCCAGAAGCACGCCGGTGTGGTTTGCGGCGGGGTCGAGGTTCACATCACCGACCGCCGTCAGGTCGACGCGTTCTACGCGTATCTCGTGCTCATCGAGAAGGCGCGGGCCCAGGACAAGAAGAAGTTCGCCTGGCGCAAACCGCCCTACGAATACGAGTTCGTGAAGCCGCCCATCGATATCCTCTGCGGCACGTCCGACGTGCGGGAAGCGATCGAAGCCGGTCGTCCGGTGAAGAAGATGAAGGACCAGTTCGAATCAGAAGCCCGCGCCTTCGAAGTCATCCGGAAACCGTATTTGTTGTACTCGTA
>JAGNNV010000203.1:0-3210 GCA_017990495.1 Vicinamibacteria bacterium | reverse complement strand
GTGAACGAGAACGCGGTGAAGCCGATGATCGAGCCGAAGATGGCGAGGAAGGCGACGCCACCCCAGGCGGAGAGGGGCGCGCGCACCACGCGGCCCCAATCCTCGCGCAGGACGATCGACTGCACGAGAAGAAACAGTCCGCCCGCGGTCATTTCGAGGCCCGAGGCCATGACCAGAGGCAGACGCTCTTTCAGCCGCTTGGCTTTGAGATAGCCGATGGTCCAGCAGATGGAAGCGGCCTGAACCGCGATCAACGCGCCTACCGGAGTGGCCGCACCCGCGAACGACACGTCGCCCTTGGCCGAGGCGATCACGAAGACCCCGGCGAGGCCCACCAGAACGCCCGAAACCACGGGAAGGCGCAGGCTCGCGCCTCGGCTGAGCAGGGCTTCGGCCAGGGTGAGCCATAGCGGGAAGGTGGCCACGAGCAGGGCGGTGATGCCGCTTGGGATAGAGCGCTGGGCCGACATAATGAGGCCGTTGCCGATGCCCATGAGCAGGATTCCCACGATCACCGCGTTGCGCCACTGCGCGGAAGTGGGCGGCTGCCAGCGGCCGCGCACCAGGGTGAAGGCGAGCAAGGCGCCCCCCGCGACCATGAACCGGATGGCCGCCGCGACATAGGGGGGCATGTGCTCGATGACGAGGCGGATGCCCACATAGGTGGAGCCCCACACGATGTAGACCACCCCGAGGGCGATGTAGGCGAGGGTGCGTTCTCTCGAGGGTGAATGAGCTTGGGTCACGGCCAGACGTCGCACTTTATTCCACCGAGGCGGCGCGGACCCCTTAAACTCCACCGTTCTCGCCCGGGCGGATGCCGTCTCGGGCCCTTCAGGAGGTCGTTGGTCCATCTTGCCCAAGTCAAACAAGAACGTTCGCGCGCAGTCGTCGCAGCCCTCTCTTTTCGATGCGAACGCCAGTGAAGCCGAGCCTTTGACGGCTTCATCCTCCCCGGTCGGAGCGGTTCTTCCCGAGGTCCCTCCCGCCATCGAAGACGAAGCTGAAGAGCCTCTCGAGGCCGCCCCCGCCGAACCGGTCCGCAAGGTTCCGGCCCGCCGCGCCACCGCCGAAAGCCTGGCCGAGAAGCAGCGCGAGATTTCGGTCTCCGAGTTCTTCGTCAAGAACCGCCACCTGCTCGGCTTCGACAACAAGCAGAAGGCGCTGCTCACCGCGGTGCGCGAGTGCGTCGACAACTCACTCGACGCCTGCGAAGAGGCGGGCATCCTGCCGGAGCTGCGCATCGAGATCCGCGAACTGTCGGAGGAACGTTTCCGCATCGCGGTGGAGGACAACGGCCCCGGCATCGTCAAGGCGCAGATCCCGAAGATCTTCGGCAAGCTGCTTTACGGTTCGAAGTTCCACCGCTTGAAGCAGCAGCGCGGTCAGCAGGGCATCGGCGTGTCCGCGGCCGGCATGTACGGCCAGCTCACCACCGGCAAACCCGTCACCATCGTGTCGCGCACGTCGCCCCAGGCCGTGCCCCACCTTTTCGAGATCACCGTCGATACCCGCAAGAACCATCCCCTCGTCTTGAAGGAAGAGAAGACCGACTGGGAGAAGGATCACGGCACAAGGGTCGAGATCGAAATGGAGGCGAGCTACAAGAAAGGCCGCCGCAGCGTCGACGACTACGTCGAGCAGACCGCGCTGTCCAATCCGCACTGCAAGGTCATCTACACCGCGCCCGGCAGCCCGACCGTCACCTACGAACGCGCGGTGCACGAGCTTCCCGAAGAGGCGAAGGAGATCAAGCCCCATCCTTACGGCGTCGAACTCGGGCGTTTGATGCGCATGTTCCAGGACTCACCGGAGCGTCACGTTTCCACCGCGCTCAAGAACGACTTCTCGCGCATGACCCCGAAGGTGGTCGACGACATCCTGAAGATCGCGGGAGTGTCGCCGAAGATGCGCCCGCGCGATCTCGATACGCCGGCCACGGAGCGCGTGCACAAGGCCTTCACGAAAGTGAAGATCATGGCGCCGCCCACCAACTGTTTGTCGCCGGTGGGCCAGGAGGCCTTGCTCAAGGGTCTGCGCGCGCGCTTCAAGGCGGATTATTACGACGCGGTCACCCGTCCGCCCGCGGTGTATCGCGGGAACCCTTTTCAGGTTGAGGTGGCGCTGGCCCACGGCGGCGATCTGCCGTCGGACGAGTTGGTCGAAGTCTTCCGCTTCGCGAACCGCGTGCCTTTGCAGTACCAAGCGTCCGCGTGCGCGGTAACCAAGTCGGTGCTGAGCATCGACTGGCGCAGCTACGGCATGCAGATGTCGAAGGGCGCTTTGCCGTCAGGGCCGATGGTGCTGATGCTGCACATCGCTTCGGTGTGGGTGCCCTTCACCTCGGAGTCGAAGGAAGCGATCGCGCATTATCCCGAGATCGTCAAGGAGCTGCGGCTCGCCCTGATGGAAGTGGGTCGACGCCTCGGCGTCCACATTCGTCGCGGGAAGCGCGAAGCGGCCGAAGCGAAGAAGCGCGGTTACATCGACAAGTTCATTCCCCACATCGGCATCGCGCTGACGGAGATCCTCGGCCTCAAGCAGAAGGAGACCGACAAGGTGGTGGCGAACCTGAAGACGGTTCTGGAACGCAGCCGCGAAAACATGGTGTAAACCCCATGGGCGCGGCGGCGACGTCGCGTGCACAATCGTTGCGGCCCGCGGGGTGCCGCGGTCACCAATTGCAGCGACCGGTCGCTGAGGGGAGTCCGTGCTGCGAAGCGGTCGAAGCGACCGGCCTTTGCGTCGCGACGGCGGAGGGTGTGCCCTGCGGTGGTCGCTTCGACCGCTCGAAGCACGGAGTTCCCTCAGCGACCGTACGGCGGCACTTGGCCCAGGCGACGCTGCGCGCCCCGTGCGCTACGGCCGGAACGTCAGGTTGAAGACGTAGCCGATGTTGTGTTCGGAGCGGATGGTGTAGGTCGGGGCGATGCGGACGGCGCCTGCGGGAAGGGTGGCGGCGGTGACGCCGATGGCCACGATGTGCGCGCCTTCGCGGAGGTTGGGGGCGGCCGCGCCGAGGCCCACCTGGGCGAGGAAGGCATTGCGGTCGGCGGCGCTCACGTTCGACAGGTCGATGGCGCCACCGAGGGGATTCACCCGCAGTGCGCCCGAGGGCAACGAGCGGAAGTGACGCAGAAGCGAAGCCGCGAGGGTGAACCGCCCGAAGGTCTTGTGCACGCCCAGCAGCACGTCGACGGGACTGATGGC
>JAGNNV010000030.1 GCA_017990495.1 Vicinamibacteria bacterium | reverse complement strand
TCCTTGAGCGCCGTCCCCATCCGCTCCTGATACACGAGCGTCCCGGTTTTCGCCTCGAAAACGGTGAGGATGCTCTGCATGTCGTTGATCAGATAAAGAAGATCGTCGACCACGATGCCCGAGGGCACGAAAGGCGAACCCTTGGGTGAGGTCCACACCACATTCGTGCCCGTGACATCGCCGCTGCCTCCGGGCCTGATCGCGAATGTCGGCCCGGCGCGACCCGAGGAAACGAAAAGAAGATTGTGCGCCACCACCGGCGTCGGAATCACTTCGAAAGTGTTGCCCTTCACCGTCCAGAGTTCGGTGCCGGTCTCCACATCGTAGGCGGCCACCCGGCGCTGACCATGCACCACCAGCTCGTCGTGATCGCCGGCGGTGATGACCACGGGCGTGCCCCACCCCACACTCTCGGTGCGCGGCGTCGTCCACAGGGTCTTCCCCGTGGCCTTGTCGAAGGCGGCCACGAAGGCGGTCTGATCGGCCACCGGTTTCTGGTCCTGATACAGGAACACGCGATCCTTGTAGAGGACGGGCGAACCCGCCGGGCCATGGTAGTTGTCGATCTGGCTGAACTTGCGGTGCCAGACGATCTTCCCGTCGAAGTCGAAGGCCACGAGGCCATGCCGCCCGAAGGACGCGTAGATCAGCTTGCCGTCCGTCACCGGCGTGGCCGAGGCATAGCCATTCTTCGCGTGCACCTTCTCCGTCGCCTCCTGCGGCACCACGGTCTGCCACACCATCTTCCCGTCCGACCGGTTGAAAGCGAGGAGAGAGAGTTTCGCGCCGTCGTTCTCGGCCGTGGTCAGAAACAGGCGGTTCTTCCAGACAATGGGCGAGGAGTTCCCGCTGCCGGGCAGAGGGGTCCTCCACTTCACCCCGTCCGTGGCCGACCATGTGTCGCGGTACTTTCCGCTGATCACGTGGCCCTGTCCGGAGGGGCCTCGCCAACGCGACCAGTATTTCGACCCTTCCCCGGTCACCTCGACCATGCGGACCTCGTTCTCGGCCGCGCGCGTCACGCCGCCCACGATCAGAACGGAGCCCGCCAACCCGGCCACGCCCAGGAGAGAGCGGAGCAGGGAACTCATGCCATCTCCAGATGACGATGGACTTCGGCGCGCGTCTCTTCCGAGAGGTTGAGACGCTTGGCCAGCGTGTCGAGGTAGGCGCGCTCCGCGTCGGTGTCGGCGGTGATGGCCGCGCACGATGCCGCGTAGACGTCGGTCGCGAGTTCGGGGCGGGCGGAGGCCGCGATCACCGCGAGCGACTTCGGGTTCGCGAGCTCGGCTTCGAGGAAACGTTTGGTCTCATCGTCGAAGCCCGCCTCGTTGGCGCGTCGGAGCATCTGCGCCTTCTCCTCGTCATCGACCACTCCGTCGGCGGCCGCCGCCGCCACCATGGCCTGAACGAGCAACATGGCATCGGTGAAGCCCGCGGGAGCGGGAGTGATGCCGGAGGCCACACCCAAAGACGTCCGGGGCATCGGGGCGAGAGACTGAGGCGTGCCCGCGGCGCCCGAACCGGGAGAAGGCGTTGGCGAGGGCGACGAAGGGGCCGAGCTTTTCTGGCTGTAGTGCTCGTAGGCGGCGATCGCCACCCCAAGAAGGCCCATGCCGATCTGGGCCTTGGCCCCGGTGCTCATCCCGCCAAGCATCGAGCCGCCGCGTTTGCGCTTGCGGCCCTTGCCAAAGCCTCCGCTCAAGCCACTCTTCAGAAGTTGTCCCAGGAGTTGTTCCGGATTGAACATCGTCAGGTTCCCTCAAGTTGATCCCCAGGCCCCGTGCCCGGCCGAGCGTCGAATGCTACAGGGGCGCGGACCTGCGGCGAGAATAGAATCGAGACCAGACAGGTAGCGATGCACAGCTCAAGCGACGGGGGCGGACCGACACGTGGGTTGAGCGCACACGGATGGGCGCTCCTCGTCTGCCTGGGCCTCGTCACTTTCGCCCCTCACTCCGCGCTGGCGCAAGACGCCTCTCCCACCCCCACACCCCGTCCGCTCGTGGGCGTGGCCCTGGGCGGCGGCTCCGCCCGCGGCATGGCTCACGCGGGCGTGCTGCTCTGGCTCGAGGAACACCGCATCCCCGTTGACCGGATCGCGGGCAACAGCACGGGCGCGCTCATGGGCGCGGCGTACGCCACGGGCATCTCGGCGGAAGAAATCAAGACGCTGCTGCGCACGGCCGACTGGGACAGCATCCTGCGCGCCGACATCCCGTACGCGCAGAAGTCGTATCGCCGCAAGGAGGACGATCGTGAGTATTCGGTCCGGATCGAGGCGGGCCTGAGCCACGGCTTCCGTCTGCAAAGCGGCTTGAACCCCGGCCACCATCTCGGCCTCCTGATCAGCCGTATCCTGCTGCCTTACTCAGGGGTGACGACGTTCGACGATCTGCCCATCCCCTTCCGCTGCGTGGCCACCGATCTGGAGAAAGGCGAGATCGTGGTGTTCGACCGGGGGCCGATAGCGCCCGCGGTGCGCGCTTCGATGTCTCTGCCCGGCACCTACGATCCGGTGCGTCTCGACGGTCGATTGTTCACCGACGGCGGCGTCCTCAACAACGTGCCGGTCGATGTGGCCCGGGACATGGGCGCCGAGGTGGTGATCGCGGTGCGAGTGGGACCGAAGGCGGAGGAAGAGGTGCCCGAGACCATCGCCGGCGTGGCGAACCGCGCCATCACGCTGATGATGCAGACCATGGAGAGGCCGCGGCTGCGGCGGGCCAGTGTGGTGATCGTGCCGGACCTCGATGGTCTCACCGCATCCGACTTCCGCCGAAGCGACGAGTTCGCGGCCCGCGGCTATCAGGCGGCCGAGGCGCAAAAAGAGAAACTCCTGCCCTACGCGCTCGATGAGACGGCGTGGGCCGAATACCAGGCCGCGTTGCAGGCTCGGCGGACGGGGCACCTCGATCCCATCTCATTCGTGGAGGTGACGGGCGCCCGGGACGGCGCGGGGACCCAGATCGCCTCGCAGCTCGGCCGGCACATCGGCCGGCCGCCGGATCCCTTGGCGCTCGAGGCCGACCTGAGCCGCATCGTGGGGCTTGGCCGCTACGCGAGCGCCACCTACGGGCGGCGGGAGATCGAGAGCACCGCGGGTCTTCGGGTCGACATCCGCGACAAGTCGTACGGGCCTCCCTTCGTGCGGTTCTCCCTCGACGTCAACAACGAGGGCAAGGACATCAATCTGAACCTCGGCTCGCGGGTCACCTTGATGGATGTCACCGGCCTCGGTTCGGAATGGCGGATCGACGGGGCGCTCGGAACCACGCTCAGCCTGGGCACGGAGCTGTATCAGCCCATCGGCGGAGACCGGCCGGTTCACGGCGGGGCCTTCTTCAGCCCGCGCGCCATCTACACCCGCACCAGCGAGAACCTCTACCGGGACAGTGAACTCGTGGCCATCTACGGACGCCAGCGGGCGGGCGCCGGCCTCGACATCGGGTGGAATTCGAGCGGCAGCACTCGATTTCTCGCGGGGTACGACGTGGCCTACGTTCGGAACGTGACCCGCGTGGGCGATCCCCTGCTGCCCCGAAGCACCGGAGCCGAACACTCGTTGCGCGCGCGCTTCGACTACGACGGCCGGAACGCCGCCTACCTGCCGACCCAGGGCGTGCGTTTTCGCTCCACCGCGCAGTGGTTCATGGAGGCGCCCGAAGCCCGGCTCTCTTTCGGCACGGTCCAGGCGGCCTGGGATGCCGCGCGCGCGGTGAAGGGCGGGCGGGTCTTCACCCTGGCCCTCGAAGGCGGAACCACGTTCGGCGGCCTCGCCCCCACCCTCTATCAGTTCAGTCTCGGCGGCGCTTTCCGCCTCGGGGGCTTCCCTCCTTACGCCCTCCGCGGCCCCCGCTATGCCCTGGGCAGCGTGGGCTACCGTCAGCCACTCCTGCGGCTGCCCAATCTCCTGGGCGGGAAGTTGTACGCCGACGCTCTGGTGGAGGCCGGCAGCGTTTTCGACCGCCTGTCGAGCGCCCAGGTGAAGGGGAGCTTCACCGCCGGTCTCGCCGCGGATACTCTGCTCGGGCCCTTCTTCGCGGGAGGAAGCCTGGGCCACAACGGCAAGCTGCGGGTGTACTTCATGATGGGACGGCTGGTCCGTTGAGGCGCGGCATGCGAGCGACTCGCGCGTCCTGTTAGTCTGCTCGGGCCATGACCTCGAGGACCCTCTGAAGATGAGCGAACTGGGTCGGCGCATCCTCATCGGCCTCGCCCTGCTGGCCATCATGCTCGTGCTGGTGGTGGCCGCGCCATTCGCCGAGGTGCTGCTGATGGCGGCGGTCATGGCCGCGGCCATGTCGCCCCTCTACGAACGGCTGGCGAAGTGGTTCCGACAACAGCGTGTGGTGGCAGGCGCGGTCTTCGTGGCCGCCGTCGTCTTCGCCATCGTGCTGCCCGTGGTCGGCGTGGTCCTCGCGGTGGCCGAGCAGGCCGACGACGCCTTTCAACCCATCCGCACGACCTTCCAGGAAGAGGGCCTCAACGGGGTCATCGACGGGCTTCCCCATCCCCTGCCCGTGCTGGTCCGCGACGTGATGAAGCGTCTGCCCCGCGGCGGGCAGACCGTCGAGGAGCTGGTGCGTTCGTCAACGGGCCGAGTCCTGGGCGGTGTCGGGTATTTCTTCGTGGCCACCGGCAACCTGATGTTCCAGCTCTCGATGATGCTGGTGGCCTTCTTCTTCCTCCTGGTGGACGGCCCGCTTCTCGTGCGCTGGATCATCGCGGTGTCTCCTCTGACCGAGGAGCAGATGAAGGACCTGCTCGACGGCTTCCGCGACGTCTCCATGGCCGTTCTTCTCGGCTCGCTCGGCACCGCGCTGATCCAGACCCTGGTCGCGCTTCTCGGCTACTGGATAGCCGGAGCGAAACACGCGCTGCTGCTTTCAGTGGCCACTTTCATCGGCGCGTTCATTCCGGTCGTGGGCGCGGGAGCGGTGGTCATCGTCTCGGCGGCGGTGCTTTTCCTCACCGGCCATTCGACCTCGGCGCTCTTCCTCGCCTTGTGGGGGGTGGCGGTAGTTTCTTCAATTGACAACTTCGTCAAACCCCTGCTGATGCGAGGCAAACTCGAAGTCAACACCGGGGTGACCTTCTTCGCCCTGCTCGGAGGTGTCGCCACTTTCGGGCCGGTGGGTCTTCTGGTGGGCCCCCTGATCGTCGCGTTTTTCCTCGCCGTGGTGCGGATGTGCCAGAAGGAACTGGCAGTGGCTCGTGTGCCGGCCGAAGCGCCGGTCGAGGTTCCACCTCCAACATTGGCCGACTCCGCCTCCACGCCCATGAATCCGTCTTGAGACCATGAAATTCAAGGACTACTACGAGATCCTGGGCGTGAGCCGCACCGCCACCCCCGAGGAGATCAAGGCCGCTTACCGCAAGCTCGCGCGCAAGTTCCACCCGGACGTCAGCAAAGACCCCAACGCCGAGGCCCGCTTCAAGGAACTCGGTGAAGCCCACGAGGTTCTGAAGGACCCGGAGAAGCGCACGCTGTACGACCGGATGGGAAGCGAGTGGAAGTCGGGCCAGGACTTCAAGCCCGCACCGGGCTGGGATGCGGGCTTCGAATTCCGCGGCGGCGGCGGCGAGGCTCAGGACTTCGACCCGAACGACTTCTTCGAAGCCTTCTTCGGCGGACGGAAGCGCGGTGGTTCGCGGCGGCCCAACGTCAACGCCCAGGGCGAGGACCACCACGCCAAGGTGATGATCGATCTCGAGGACGCCTACCGCGGAGCCCAGCGCGCCATCACCCTGCGCATGCCCTCGTACGACAACGCGGGCCGGCTGGTGTCGCAGGAACGCCGGCTCGACGTGAACATCCCGCGAGGCATCCGGGCCGGGCAGCACCTTCGCCTCGCGGGCCAAGGCGGCCCCGGCACCGGTCGCGGTTCGGCCGGCGACCTCTATCTCGAGGTCGCGTTTAATCCCCATCCCCTCTTCCGGGTCGATGACCGCGACGTTCACGTGAATCTGAATCTGGCTCCGTGGGAAGCGGCGCTCGGGGCCAAGGTCGAGGCGCCGACGCCGGAAGGGCCGATCCAACTCACCATTCCCCCAGGCTCGGCGGCGGGACGCCAGATGCGGCTCAAGGGTCGCGGCATTCCCGGACAACCCGCGGGCGATCTGTATGTCGCGCTGTCCGTGGCCTTGCCCCCCGCCACCACCGAAGCGGAACAAGAGGCCTACCGAGCGATGGCGCGGGCCTTCAAATTCAATCCGCGAGGCGAGGGGAAGAGCTGAGGCGACTTTCGCCCGCATGCCGCTGGCATCCCCCTTGCTCTGGTTCGGGGAAATGAACTTGTCGCTTTCCCTTTCCAGAGCCCTGCTCGCGAGCCTGATCCTCGGGCTGTGCGCCTGCACGCCCCGCGCGGGCACCCCGACGTCCTCGGCGCAAGCCTCACCCTCTCCGTCGCCCATCAACGCGCCCACGCCCTCCGCCGAGTTGCGCGCGGCCATCGGCGCGTTCTTGGCCGATCCGAAGAGCCCGATCGCCGCCTCGAAGGCCGATCGCACCGCGCTCGGCGGCATCTATCCGCAAGGATCCGAGGTCCCATTGTGGCTTGGTTCCGATCTGCGTCCCACGCAAACCGCCACCGCCGCGCTGGCCTTGCTCAACGACGCGGCCGCCGAGGGTCTCGACCCTTCGGCCTACGCCGCCCCGATCCTCACCGCGAAAGCGGCCACGCTGGGCGCGGACGCCTCCCTCCCCGAAGAGACCGCTGCCTTCGACGTCTCCCTGAGCCTCTCCATGATGCGGTACCTGCGCCAGTTCCATCGCGGCCGGGTGAACCCGCGCGAGATCGGCTTTCTCGTCTCCCTGCCCGAAGACCCACACGACTACGCGGATCTGGTCCGCGAGGCGGCGACCCAATCACGCTTGAAGGAAGTGATCGCCAAGGTCATGCCGCCGCTCGTGCAATATCGCGCCTTGCGCTCGATGTTGCCGAAGTACCGGGCCCTCGCGCTGGTTGACGGGGTCACCCTGCCCCGGATGACCAAGGCCCCGGCGAAATCGATCAAGCCGGGCGGAAGCACGCCGGCTCCCGCGCTCGAGATTCTCCGCACCCGTCTCATCGCCATGGGCGACCTGCCCGAAACCGCGGCGCCCCTCGCCGACCCCACGCTCTACGACGGTGAAATCGTGGAGGGGGTCAAGCGCTTTCAGCTCCGACATGGTTTCGAGGACGACGGCATCCTGGGTAAGGCCACCTGGGCCGCTCTCAGCGTGCCGCTCAGCTTGCGGCTGCGCCAGATCGAACTGGCCATGGAGCGGATGCGCTGGCTGCCCCACCTCGGGGAACGCGCCTTCGTGGCGGTGAACGTGCCGATGTTCCGGTTGTTCGCCTGGGACAAGGTCCCCGAAAGCGGCATTCCCGACTTCGAGATGGGCGTCATCGTGGGCAAGGCGCTAAACACCCGGACCCCGGTTTTCCTCGAAGAGATGACTCACCTCATCTTCCAGCCCTACTGGAACGTGCCGAAGTCGATCCTGCGAAGTGAAATCCTGCCGATCCTGCGCCGCGACCTCGGTTACCTGACGCGTCAGCACATGGAGATGGTCGACGGTCAGGGCGACGACGCCAAGATCGTGGCCGCGTCCTCCGACAACGTGGAGCGTCTGGCCCGGGGCGAGTTGCGCCTGCGCCAGCGTCCGGGACCCAAGAACGCTCTGGGGCAGGTGAAGTTCATGTTCCCGAACGACGAGAACATCTATCTGCACTCGACCCCCGCGCCCGAACTCTTCGGACGCGCCCGGCGCGACTTCTCCCACGGCTGCGTGCGCGTGGAGGACCCGGTGGCCCTGGCGGTCTGGGCGCTCAAGGATCAGCCCGAGTGGACGAGAGAGAAGATCGTGGCCGCGATGAACGGCAAGCCGTCATTCAAGGTGAACCTGACCAAGCCCATCCGCGTGGTGATCTACTACGTCACCGCCACCGTGATGCCGGACACCAACACCATCCACTTCGCCGAGGACATCTACAAGCAGGATCCAAGGCTTGACAAGGCTCTGAAGGCCCGCGTTCGATAAGGCCCCTGGGCGGGCTGGCTGCCTACCAGGTGCGGACGCGGCCGGTGTCGACGTGGATGAAGTTCGAGCCCGCGTAGTAGCCGACGCCGCCGCGACCGGCGGCGAGGGCGGCGCGGCGCAGATCTGGAAGGGCCACATCGCCGAGGCGAATATCGATGGCCTTGCCCCGCAGATGCAGACTGTTCCGGGCCACACCGTCGCTGTGACTGTTGAGGGCCGCGTTCGTCTTCGGTGAGCGGTAAGCGGAGATGATCTCGAAGGGCCGGTTCGATTCGGTTCGGCGCGCGACGTCATGAAGCAGGTCGAGCAGCGAGGGATCGATGGGATAGATGTCGCCGGTGCGGAAGTCGCGCATCAATCGATTGATGGCATCGAGCCCTTGAGGCTCATAGGTTCCGGCGCGCCAGTACTCGATCGCGAGTTTCTCGCCGGTATGGGTGTGGTTGAAGCGAAGCACCCTGGGATCGCGCAGCTGGGCGGAAGCAATGGCGGGAACCAGAAGGCCGGCGGCCGCGCCGATGACCGCACCTAGAAATCCGCGGCGGTTGGGGACGTTATGGGTCATGGGCTCAGGGTCCCCCGATCGATGAAGTAGGAAAAGACCAGAATGAAAGCGGACAGGGCGCCGGATTGAGGCCTCACGAAAGGTCGCCGGGGTCTGTCGGCAAGAGTGATGATCTCTCGCTCGCCTGCTCGGAGCCTAATCCCCCGCAACTCCCTCAGGAGAATTCGGCGACAATTAGGAATCTCCCTTAGTTCAAGAAGGCCCGGTCCGTCATGCCCGATATGCCCGATAGCCCGCAGTCGCAGCGCCTCAGCCGTCTCGAAGTGGTGCTGGCCATGGGCCTCGCCATCGACCGGGTGCAGGCGCGGCGGGGCGGGCTCGACGAACTTCTGGTCACCGTCCATGAGGGGATCTCCCAGCTCATGGACGCGCAGAACTTCTACGTCGCGCTTTGCGACGAGGAACGGCGTCACTTCCGCTTCGCCTACTACCGGGACACCGTCGACCCGGAAGGACCCACCCGCGATGCGTGGATCCCTCTCGAGCCCGAGAACGGCATGTTGACCGCGTGGGTCATCAAAGAGGGCATGCCCCTGATCCTCGACGCCGAAGGCTTCCTCGCGAGAGATCGCGCGGGCGCCCCCGGTCCCGTGGGGCCTCGCCCCAATCACTGGATGGGCATGCCCCTGCTCCGCGACGACGGGCAGGCGGTGGGAGCGATGGTGGTGCAAAGCTACGACCCCGCCCGCAACTACAACGGCGAGGACCAGGCGCTCTTCAAGCTGTTGGCCAACAACGTGGCCCTTTCCATCGGCCGGGTGCAGCGTCTGGCCTGGCTCGAGGAGGCGGTGCGCGGCCGCACCCGCGACCTCGAGGCCGAGGTGGCCGAACGGCGCCGGTCCGAGGCGCTCCAGGGCGCGCTCTACGAAATTTCCGCCCTCTTCACCGACGGGGCCGACCAGACCACGCGTTACGCGAAGCTCCACAAGATCATCGGACGGCTCATCCCGGCGAGGAACTTCTTCGTGGCCATCCGCGAGCCCGACGGCGATCACTTCCGCATGGACTACTTCGTGGACGAAACCGAACCCGTGTCGCGACAGGGCCAAAGAGTGCCGATGGGCGACGGCCTCACCTCGTTGCTGTTCCGGACCGGCGAGCCCCTGCTGCTTGATCAGCCACAGGTCGAGGAACTCGTGCGCAGCGGGCAGATCGGCCGCCGCATCGGCACCCAGAGTTTCGTGCATTGGCTGGGCGTGCCCCTGATTCTTCTCGGGAAGACTATCGGCGCCATCGTGACCCAAAGCTACGACGCGCGCGTCACCTACTCCCGTCAGGACCTCGAACTCGTGAAGTTCGTGGGCGAGAACGTGGCCGGCGCCATTGAGAAACTCGAAGCCCGCCATGCCCTCGAGGAAGTGCAGCGGGAACTGGTGAAGCGAAACGAGGCCCTGAGCGCGGCCCTCGACGACCTGCGCTCGACCCAGGGGGAACTCGTCCGTCAGGAGCGACTCGCCTCCCTCGGCGCGTTGGTCGCGGGAGTTTCCCACGAGATCAACACTCCACTCGGCGTCTGCGTGACCGCGACCAGCCATCTCGAGGAGGAGTTGAAACCGGTCCTGGCCGAACGCGCGCGCGGCGCCCTGAGCGAAGCCACCTTGACCGTGTTCCTCGAATCCGCGGAGGAGGCCCTGCGAATCCTGAAGAGCAACACCAGGCGCGCGGCTCGTCTGATCCAGAGCTTCAAGCAGATCTCGGTCGACCAGTCGTCCGGAGAAATGCGCACTGTCCATCTCGCCGAATATCTCCGCGAGGTCCTCGCCGCCCTGCGTCCCACCCTCAAGGGGCGAACGGTGCACATCGAACTCGACTGCCCGGAGGACCTGACCGCCCACACCTATCCGGGCGCTCTGGCCCAGGTCATCACCAACCTCGTCATGAACTCGGTCATCCACGGTTTCGAGGGCCGGCCTCGGGGCCGCATGGACATCGTGGTCAGGGGCGAGGAGAACGCCCTGTGCCTGCAATACGCGGACGACGGCCGGGGGATGGAGGCGGAGGCGCTCAAGAAACTGTTCGATCCCTTCTTCACCACCAAGCGGGGTTCCGGAGGCTCGGGCCTCGGCGCCCACATCGTCTACAACCTGATCACCGGGCCGCTGGGCGGACGGGTGCAGGTGGAAAGCGCGCCCGAGAAGGGCGTGCGCTTCGACATCCGGCTGCCCCTCGGCCTCGATCCGTCGGCCCGAACCGGAGCCGCCGTTTCTCAGGACGGATAACGGGCGTTGATGGCGAGGGCGGCGTCGAGGTTCTGAAGGAGCAGGTCCACGAGAGTGGCGTCGAGGTGGGAGCCCCGGGCGTCCTTGAGATAGGCGACCACGTCCTCGAGAGGCCAGGCGTGTTTGTAGCAGCGCGCGTGACTCAGGGCGTCGAACACGTCGGCCACCGCGATGATCCGCGCGTAGATGTGGATCTGATCGCCCTTAAGTCCCTGCGGGTAGCCGGTGCCGTCGTACTTTTCGTGATGCTGGTGGGCGATGGTGGCGGCGGCGGCGATCACCGGGCGCTGCGACCCGTCGAGAATCGAATGGCCAAGCGCGGGGTGCTTCTTCATGATCTCCCACTCGGGAGGAGTGAGTTCGCCGGGCTTGAGCAGGATGGCGTCGGGAGTGGCGATCTTGCCGATGTCGTGCATGGGAGCAGCGCGCCGAAGGATGTCCGCCTCATCAGTCGACATCCCGTAGGCAAGGGCGAGGTGATGGCACAACTCGGCCATCCGCTTCACGTGATACCCGGTCTCGTGGGAGCGTGACTCGACCGCGTCGCCCATGCGGTAGATGAGTTCGCCCTGGGTATCGAGCACCTCCTGATTGAGGAGGATGTTGTCGAAGGCGATGGCGATGCCGGAGGAGAAGACCTGCAGGAGCTGCATGTCGATCTCATCGATGTGCCCGGCTCCCTTGAGCGCGAGCAAGGTGGCTTTGGGGGTGCGGCTCGCGTAGTAGCCCACGAAGATGTCCCCGATGAGTCCCGACTGCCGGGCCACCTGGGCGCGGATCAGGGCTTCGTTGAGGTCGGGATCGAGGGCGTCCTTCAGAGGAACGTCGGGCACGCAGGCCAGCACCTCGAAGTTGGAGCCGCTGTGCACGCCGCTCACGCCCCGCGCCTGGACGAGCACGCCCTTCTCGCTCATCTGCAACACCGCCATGATCTGCTGGAGCAGGCCGCCCGCGAAGTCGGTGAGGCGGCGATGTTCGAAGAGGCTGTTGGTGGCGGCGAGCACGCGTTCGAGGCCCTGGCGGTAGCGACGCTGCATCTGGGCCGCCCGCTCCACCGCCATGATGTCGCGATAACCGCGCAGGGCGGTGATCATCACGGTGAAGAAGCGCTTGCGGTCGAGTTCCGTCTTCTCACGGTAGTCGTTGATGTCGTAGTCGACGATGACCTGCTGCTCGGGAGCCTGCCCGGGCTGGCCGGTGCGCAGGACGATGCGCACGAAACGGTTGCCCAGAGTTTCACGGCACCAGCGCACGAATTCGAGGCCGCTGCGCTCATTCTCCATGACCACGTCGAGCAGGATGAGGGCGATGTCGGAGTTGTTCTCCATCACCTCGCGCGCTTCGGCGGCGGTGAAGACGTGGAGCAGTTCCAGCGGCCGGCCGTCGAGCTGGAAGCGCTTGAACAGCATGGTGGTCACGTCGTGGACATCCGGCTCGTCGTCCACCACCAGAACACGCCACGGCTCGGTCGGTGGTTCGCTCACCAGACTGAACTTCGCTTCAGCAGCCATCTTCGGTGTCCTCAAGAGGTCGGGAGTCGCTGCCCCAGAGCGACGGAGTCGATGCTCCGTACTGTAGCACCTTGAAAATGCGGCCGCGGTTCCTGCTCGGACCGTCCTCGACGAGCGCCCCACGAGGGGGCCCGGATCAGCTACTCTCCCTCCGGAGGATGCCGCCCCGAGCCACCGTTCCCGGATTCCCGCGCCCCCGCGCGCTCCTCGGATGGCTGCTGGCCGGCCTTCTACCGGGACTCGCGCACGCGGTCGAAGCGCCCATGGCGGGCCCGGAGTCCTCCGCGACCACCCGGCTTCACCGCATCAAGTACTTCGCCGACCGCGAACCGCAGCGCGCGGCCGAAGAGATCGAACGGCTCGAGCGCAGCGGCCTCACCCTCACCCCCCAAGAATCGGTGCGGCTCGAACTCGCGCGGGCTACCGTGGCGCTTGGGCAAGTGCGAACGAGCGAGGCGCTCAAGCGAGCGGAGGGCGCACTGATCGCGGCCCAGGCTTTGAACGATCCTCTGCTGCTGGCCGAGGCCCATCTCGCCAAGGGCAGCGCCTTCTACATGCTGGGGAACACCAACGCCTCCATGGCCGAGATGGAGCGCAGCCTCAAGATCTCCCGGGACAAGGGGGACGTGAATCTCCAGGTCGACGCGCTCGTCATCATCGTTTATCTGCACCTCGGCCTCGGCGACCTCGAGAAAGCCTATTTCCAGCTCGACCAGGCGGAGCAGCTGATCCCCCGTGGAGCCGACCTTCTCCGCCAGGCGAGTGTCGCCGACGCCGCGGCCGAACTCGCGAACAGCCTCGGTGACGACGCGGGCGCGCTCGAGCGATACCGCATCGCGCACGACGCCTACTTGAAGGCCGAGAACCCTCTCATGGCGTCGGACATGGGACGCGCCATGGCCTTCAAGCTGCGCGCGCTCAAGCGCTTCGACGAGGCGCTCGAGGTAGCGGACGAAACGATCGTGGCCGCGGAGAGGCTCCACGACGAGTACGGGGTGGGCATGTCCGAGGGCGGACGCGGGGTTGCGCTTGCCGCCCTGGGCCGCCTCCCCGAAGCGCTCGCGGCGAGCGACCGGGCCCTGCGCCTGATCCGGCGTGACGAGGGCCCCGAGGCGCGGCTCAGTGTGGTGCTGAGCCGGATCGATATTCTCGCGCGTCACCGGAAGACCGACGGGCTCGCCCGGTTCCTCGCCGAGGCGAAAGCCCTGGAGAAGGCTCCGAGCCTTCCCGACAGTCGCGTCCGCTATCACGAGGTGATGGCGGCGGGCCTGGCCGCGCTCGGGCGGCATCGGGAGGCCGGAGAGGAGCTTAAGGCCCTGGTCAAGGTGAACACCGAGTGGAACGCGCAACGGATGGCGCGAGGGCTCGCCGCGCAAAGAGGCCAGCTCGAAAGCCAGCGCCTGGCCAAGGACAACGAACTCCTTCGCCGCGAAGCCGAGGCGAATCGACGGGCCCTGGAAGCGGCCGAGGGTCAATCACGCCTGCGTCTGGCCCTGGTGATTCTCCTCAGCATCACCGGTGTTCTGGCCCTGGTCAGCCTGTGGCGCCAGTACGAGCGCAGCCGCACCATGAGCGACCTCGTCGGCACCGATCCGCTGACCGGCGCCCACAATCGCCGCAGCATCGAGGAACTAGGGGAGAAGGCCATGTCGCGCTGCCGCCACGACAACAAGCCCCTGACCGTGGCCATGCTCGACATCGACCACTTCAAGCGGGTGAACGACGAACACGGCCACGCCGCGGGGGACCGTGTGCTCAAAATAGTGGTGGCGGAGATGAAGCGCTGCCTGCGCGACTCGGATCACCTGGGCCGCTATGGAGGCGAGGAGTTCGTCGTGGTCCTCACCGACACCACGGAAGAGGCGGCGCAGGCGGTGGCGGAGCGACTTCGCCAGGCTATCCGCTCCTTGTCCGGGGAACTCACCGGACTCTCCACTCCCATCACGATCAGCGGCGGCCTGGCCCTGACGACCGCGGAGGACCAAGACTTCGAGGCCGTGGTGGCGCGGGCGGACGAAGCGTTGTACTCGGCGAAGGTTTTGGGCCGGGATCGCATCGTGGTGCGGTCGGCCGCACTTCAGCCGTCCCTCGCCGAGGGCAAGTAGAGCGAGCGGTTCAGCCTCTCAGCGCACGACCAGAACGGAGCAATGCGCGGTGTGAGCCACGCTCTCGGCCACGCTGCCCATGAGCGCCCGTCTCAGGCCGCGTCGGCCGTGAGTGCCGAGGACGATCAGCTCGGCGTGCAGTTCCTCCGCCTTCCCCACGATCACCGCGCGAGGATCTCCGCTGACCACCTGGAACGGCCCGAGGTTCGCGCCCGGGCATAGTCGGCCCGCGAGTTCCTGCAACTGAGCGGTGGATTCCGCCACGAACTGGCGGACGTAGTCCTGGGAGACGGTGTGGGCGAGCCCCACCGACTCCACGGGAATCACGTAGGCATGCAAGAGATGCACGGTCGCTCCCGTCTTCGCCGCCAGGGCGCAGGCGGCGGTGGCCGCCTTCTCGGACTGCTCCGAGAAGTCGATGGGAACGAGGATGTTCTTGGGCGGATCCTTGAGCGTGGTCATGGCGGTTCCTAACCGTGGAAGAACGGCTCGACGTTGGTGTGAGGTCCATTTTCCTCGGGCGCCGGCGAACGGCGCACACCCGAAGTCTCGGCGAGGACGAGCGCGATGTGCCGCGGACTGAGGCCGGATCCTCCATCGACCGCGGACAACTCGATGTGGCGGGCCAGATCGGTGAGGGAGACGACGCCCGAAAGAACTCGACCGGGCTCCACCACAGGCAGGCGGCGGACGTGATTGACCCGCATCAGCATTTCGGCGCGCTCGAGAGTGTCTTCGGCCTGGCAGCAGATCACGGTGCGCGAACAGGCCTCACTCACCGGAAGGTCGGCGAGGCGTCGACCGAGGCGAAGCGCGCACATCAAGGCGTCGCGATCGGTCAGCAGTCCGACCACATGCCCGGCCTCGTCGGTCACCGGCACGCAGCCGCAGCCGCGTTCCTTCATGATGCCCGCGGCCTTTTCGAGGCAGTCGTCCATCCGGCAACTCTCGACCTCGTCGGTCATGACGTCCTTCACTCGGTACATCACGTCACCTACTTTCCCGGAGACGGCTGGGGATTGGCCAGCTGCTCCATGAGCAGATCCATACGCTGCCTTGCGATCTTAAGGCGCTCCTCCATCGGAGCGAAGACGAACATGTGGGCCGAGAGCACAGCCTCGTGCAGGGTAGCCTGGGCGTCCCGGAGTTCGAGTTCCAGGCGGGCTCGGCGCTGGGTGTCCCGCACCCGCTTGACGAGACCCCGGGCCTCGGCGAGAGACGCCCGGATCTCGCGGACATCGGAGAGCCGCATCCGACCCTCCGCGGGACGATCGGAGTGGGGCGCCACCTTTCCCGCGCCATGGCAGCCGGCGCACTCGGCGGCCAGAGCCTTCGGCGACATCAGATAGGCCCCCGCGTTCCCGTGGCAGGTGGTGCAGGTGGGGGTTTCGAGGTTCCCTTCGCGCAGCAGTTCGTAGTGGCGGCTCTTCTGAAACGCCGCGAAGGCCGCGGGGTGGCAAGCGCCACAGGTCTTCGGGAGGTTCGTCCGGTGGACGGGGCTTGCGGGGTTCCCCTTGCTCAGCATTCCCCGGTGAGCGAGGAACGACTCGAAGGTCGAGGGATCGCCGCCGTGACAACCCTCGCAACCCACATCCGCGCGACCGTGAGCGGAATGGTCCCATTCCGAGAGATGAAAACGCCAGTCGGGGCTGATGTTCGCGAAGTGGCAGTCGGCGCAGCGGCTTGCGGGCGTCTCGGCCGCGGAGCTAACCGCGGGCGCACCCAGGGCGACGACGGAGATGAGGAAGAGGACTCGGGCGACGGCGACACTGATTCTCACTGGATCCTCCGTGCGGCTGATTCACCATCGAAGGTACGGTACGCCCCACCCGTAGCCCGTGCCATGAGCCAAAGGCATCAGTCGCGGTTACCAACGGAGCGCTCGCGCTCCTAAGCGGCTTCCGCCTAAGTCCAATCTTTTCAACCGGGGTTCTTTGAAGCCGCTGATCGACACGATCGGCCCGAAGGAGCCGTGGGACACTAGGCCCCCGGTTCTCGCACATCAAAACGGAGTGGCTTCGCCCGGGGGTGACGACAGGTCCAACCCGCTGGGTAGTGGAGCGGGGGCGGCATGACGACAGGGTCAACTGGCTGGGCAGTGGAGCGGGGGCCGCATGACGACAGGGTCAACTGGCTGGGTAGTGGAGCGGGAGCGTCGTGTCGACAGGTTCAACGGGCTGGGCAGTGGGGCCGGGGGCGGGTGACCGGTAAGCTCCTTCTCGAAACATCCCTTTCCCCAACGCCCAAAGGACCCTCCCCTTGACCCAAGCCAAAGCCTTCGCCGCCTTCGACAAATCGTCCCCCCTCGGACCCTTGACCCTCGAGCGTCGCGAGCCCCTCGCCAAGGACGTCGAATTCGATGTCCTGTTCTGCGGCGTCTGCCATTCCGACCTCCACACCGCGCGCAGCGAATGGCCGGGGACGCTGTATCCCTGCGTGCCCGGTCACGAGATCGTGGGCCGGGTCACTCGGGTGGGCGCCGAGGTCAAGACGTTCAAGGCCGGCGATCTGGCCGCGGTCGGATGCCTTGTCGATTCGTGCCGCACCTGCGAGAGCTGCAAGGCCGGCAACGAGCAGTACTGCGACGTCTTCGGCATGATCTTCACCTACAACAGCCCGGATAAACATCTGCCCGGTCAGCACACCTTCGGCGGATACTCCACTCGCCTGGTGGTCGACGAGGCGTTCTGCCTGCACGTTTCCGACAAGCTGAACCCCGCGGCAGTGGCTCCCTTGCTGTGCGCGGGCATCACCACCTACTCGCCGCTCCGTCACTGGGGCGCCTCGAAGGGCAAGAAGGTGGGCATCGTCGGTCTGGGCGGGCTTGGACACATGGGAGTGAAGTTCTCCCACGCGTTCGGAGCCCACACCGTGCTCTTCACCACCTCGCCCGGGAAGGCCGAAGACGCCCGCCGTCTGGGCGCCGACGAGGTGGTGATCTCGAAGGATGCCGACGCCATGGCGAAACACGCGGGCTCGTTCGACCTCATCCTCAACACCGTCTCCGCCTCTCACAATCTCGATCAGTACACGAACCTGCTCAAGCGCGACGGAGCGCTCATCCTTGTCGGCGTGCCCGAGACTCCGCATCCTTCGCCCTCCGCCCTCAACCTGATCTTCCGCCGCCGGACCATCGCGGGCTCGCTGATCGGCGGGCTCAAAGAGACCCAGGAGATGCTCGACTTCTGCGCCGAGCACAACATCGTCTCCGACATCGAGACCATCCCGATGCAGAAGATCGACGAGGCCTACGAGCGCATGCTCAAGAGCGACGTCAAGTACCGCTTCGTGATCGACATGGCCTCGTTGAAGGGCTGAACCCCTGCATCAGCGCAGGTCGAAGAAGAGGAAGTGGGCGGGCTTCTTCGCGGCCAGGCGCACACGCGCGGCGTGGCTGATCGAGGCGCCGTCGCCCGGGCGCAGGGTCTCGCCGTTCACCGTCAGTTCACCCTCGATCAGCTGCACCCAGCCCGCGCGGCCATCGGCAAAGTCATGGTCGAAGCTTTGGCCAAGGGCGAGTTTCGCCACGTAGACGTCCGCGTCCTGGTGAATGGAGATGGAGTCGTGACGCCCGCCCTTTGAGGCGATGAGCTGCAGCACGCCCGCGGGCGCCTCGGCGAAGGACTTCTCCGCGTAGTCGGGAGTCACGCCTTGGGTATCGGGCTCGATCCAGATCTGCAGGAAGTGGACGGGTTCCACGAGGGACGCGTTGAACTCACTGTGGCGAACGCCTCGTCCCGCGCTGATCCGCTGCACGTCGCCCGCCTTCATGATGGCGCGGGTTCCCATGCTGTCCTGATGCTCGAGAGCGCCCGAGACCACGTACGAGATGATCTCCATGTCCGCGTGGGGGTGTTTGCCGAAACCCTTCCCCGGGCTGACGCGATCCTCGTTCAGAACGAGCAGCGAGCGGAAGCCCACGTGACGCGGGTCGTAGTAGCCCGCGAACGAGAAGGTGTGATGGGTGTCGAGCCAGCCGTGGTTGGCATGGCCGCGCTCTTCGGATCTTCGGACGACGATGGTTTCACTCATGGGTTGTTCCTCGCTTTCATCTGATACTTGATGCGTCAAGGATATGGGCGAATCATTGACTTGTCAAGCACCGACGGCTACGCTTCGCCCCCTGATGGCCTCCTCCCCCACGCCCGCCCCACTTTCCGCCCTCGAAAGCGCGGCCTGGGGCGGATTCCTGCGCGGCCATGCCCTCATCACCCGGCAACTCGACTCCGACCTGCGGACCCGAGGCGACCTCGCCCTGAGTGAGTTCGAGATCCTGCTGCATCTCGCCTGGGCCGGGGGCGAGAGACGGATGGCCCAGATCGCCGATGACGTGATCCTCACCGGAGGCGGCGTCACCCGCATCGTGGCCCGCCTCGAGAAACTCGGGCTGATCGAGCGACGTTCGTGTCCGGCCGATGGCCGCGGCGTTTTCGCTGTGCTCACTGAACGCGGATGGACGAAGTACCGCGCGGCCCAGAAGGTCCATCTCGACGGGGTGAAGCGGCTGTTCCTCGCCGAAGCGACGTCCGCGGAGCTCAAGGTCGCGGCCGGCCTCTTCGAACGTGTGGTGGTGAAGGTCGAGGGCGAGGCGGGAAAGGCCTGCGCCCATCTGGCCGCAGACGAGCGAAACCGCCCCAAGCCCTCCCGTCGCTAGCGGCCGCCGTCGCTCAGCGGGGCCACACGGGGATCACTCCCGCGGAGACAACCCATCCCCCTCGGTTCGGGCGCCTCGCCACATCGGCGCGGAACGCGGCGGTGGAAAACACCCTCAGCCGAAGGCCCACGCCGAGGGCGAAGACGTCGGGCCCCGCCCCGGTTCGGACGCTGTTGTCCCACGGCTTGGCCCAATCCACGAACGCGGCCACGCCGAGGCGCGCCGGACCTCGCATGGCCACCGCCCGCTCGACTTCGACGGTGGCGTGAAGCAGTCCCCGCCCGAAGGCATCGCCCGTGACCTCGCCATCACTATGCAAGCGTGAGGCACGCAAGAGCAGAGGCCGCCCCGGTCCCTTTCCCGCACCGGGCCATATCGCAAATGGGGCTTTATCGCTGGCGCGGCGCGCGTCCGCGCGCGCGTGGAACACCCAGCCTTCCGGTCGGACGCGGCTTCGAAGAACCACGCTGCCCCCGAACTCCGTGAACCCCCGGCCCGCTCGCACCCCGCGCCACGCCGCGGCATCGGCAAGCACAGCCAGCCGGTCTTTCGCCCGGCGTCGATCGACGCCTCCCCTGATCGCGACGAAAGTCGTGGGGTCATCGAGGGGATCAAGCGCCACAGTATCGACGGCGAAACGGTCAACCGCGAGCCCAACCTCCACCGCGGTGGAAGCGGAGGTCCAGGAACTCCAGTCGACGGCCCCGCGCCGGCGCGTCTCCACCACACGGTCGACGCCCTCCGGCCCAAGGGGTCGATAGGTTTGCCGATCCCACAAACCGGTGAGGGTGACCACACCGGGCAGGCCGCCGAGACGCGGGGTCTCGAGCTTCGCCCAGGCCGCGGGACGGTTGGTCGCGAAACGTCCGCCCACCTCCACCCGCTCTCCACGCCCGGTCGGACTGTTGAGCGCGAGCGCGCTCTCGCGACGCGCGGCCGCTTCGACACCAAGGCGAAGCACGAGAAGCTTGAAAGGTTCGATCAGCGGAGACTCGCCCACCGAGGCCACGATATCGGCGCGCCCTCCGCGGGCGGGGCGGTAGGTCACGCGCGCTCCGGTGGAGGTGGGCATCTGGTCCAGCCTTCGAGCGGCGAGGGTCCATGAATCCAGAGTGAGCACATCGCGCGCGTTCAATCCAAGAACCGCGGCAGCCACATCCTGGCGGGTGCGAATCAGCCCTTCGATCTGGATGCGGTCGATCCTCGGCTCCTGAACCTGATTCCACGCGACGATCGCCTCCTCGCGCTCCTCGGCGAGGTAAAGGCTCGTGGCCAGCAGCCGCCAGGTGTCCTGGTCGGTCGGATCGACCTGTGTGGCCTGACGTGCGATGCGCGCCGCTTCCTTCCATTGCTCCTGACGGAAGCGGACACCGGCGAGAGCCATCAGGGCGCGCGCGTTCCCGGGACACGTCTCGAGGACCGCGGTCAAAACCGGAACCGCGACTTCGGGATCGGCGCCGCGGCCGGCCGCTATTCCCTGATCGATCAGGGGATCGCAGGGGGAGGGCGTGGGCGTGGTCGGGGCTGGTCGCGTGGGCTCTTCTTTGGGCGGGGCCTTCGGCAGGGGCGCGCTCGTCCCTGGGGTAAGGATCAGCGCCCATCCCTCGCTCGCCTTCCACAGACGCTGGAACTCGGCCTCGTCCTTCACCTGAAACGGACCGACCGAGGGATCGTGAAAGAGCACACGGCCCGAAGCCCAGGCCACGATCACGACGTAGTGAAAGCGGCCGCGGCCGGCATCGATGAGAGCGATCACGGGTCGGCCCTGGCCGATCTCGTGAACGACGTCGGCGCTCTCCGCGCTGATCGGCCGCGCCGCGAAACCGCGTGCGGTCAACGCGCCGACGAGATCACCGGTGCTGATTCCGCCCTTGCTGAAATCAACGAGAGAGGCGAAATCCAAAGGCTGCACATCGTCGACGCCCCAGTAACGCAGAACCATGGCCGCCGCGGCGCCTCCGCACAGGGCCTCGGTCTGGGCCATGAACGGCACGTCGACCAGACTCACGCCCTTCTCCTGCCCGGACGAAAGCCCGGCCTGCCCAAGCCAGACGCCGACCAGGAGGAGGGTTCGAAGGACCCGGGACGTCAGTCGGCGAGCAGGATGACGATGATGATGATCAGGAGAAGGGTGACCACGCTGATCTGGATCGTCTGCGCTCCACCTGACAACATCTCGTGGGCGGCGCGGGCGCGGGCGGCCGTGTTCTGGAGGTCTCGACCCTCGAGAGTCGCCACCGCGGATTCAGCCCGGCGCAAATCGACGCCAAGGTCGCCCACCATGGCCCGCACGTCATCGCGTCGCAGCAGGGTGCGGACGACCTCGCGATCCGCGCTATCCGAATGGGCGCGCCCCGAAAGGGCCTGCTCCATTGCGGCACGGTCGACCACCACCGCGGTTTCCTGGGCGTGGGCGGGAAGGGAGCCAAGAGTCAGAGATACGGTCAACGCCGCAACCGCGAGTTCTTTCAGTTTCATTCGACTTCCTTTCGTGATTTGGCAGACATGGCCAGACGTCATCGACCCTACCCTCGCGGTGTCGCCAAGGTCAACGGACATATCTCACATCGGATCTTTCGGGGAAAGAGGCCGGCCAAGGCATACCGCGGCATACCGGTCGACCATGGTCTGCAGACCGAATCGCCGGCGCACCCGTTCTCGACCGGCGGTCCCCATCGCCCGGCGAAGGCGGGGATCGCTCGCCAGTTCCACCAAGGCGGAGGCGAGCGCTTCCTCGTCCTCTCTTCCCACCAGTCTGCCCGTGATCCCGTCCTCGACCTGCTCGGACATCCCGCCCACGTCGGTCGCCACCACGGGAAGACCCTGGGCCATGGCTTCGAGCGAAGCGTTCGGACAACCCGCCGGTTCCGCGACCAGCGCGAAGACGTCGAGATCACGCAGGAACGCGCGGGTGTCCGTCAGCTCACCCACGAACTTCACGGGCATGGAGCGCGCGAGCGAACGCAGTTCGCTCGCGTATCCGGAGAACCCCGGCTCCTCGCCACCGGCGATGCGAAGCACGTACGGCGGCAGGCGGTCATGGGCGAGACGCAACGCCCGCAGGAGGCGATCCACATGTTTGCGCGGATCGAGACGCGCCGCGGTGCCGATGACGATCGGGCCATCGACGGGGCGCGGAGATCGCTCGTCCTCGGCGGGGACGCCGTTCTGAATGACGTGCGCCGGCGCGCCGAGCAGGCGGTGCGCGCGCTCCCGCTCCCCTTCGTATTTCACGATCACACCGGCGAGCCGCCGGCCATAGTCGCGGAAGGTTCGGTAAGGCAGGCCGGCGCGCGGCTTTTCGAAGTGTCGTTCGAAAGACGAGAAGAACATCTCGCCGGGGCTGACGTCGAACACCGGGGTGTCGAGGAGGGCGTCGACGACGAGGAGCTTGTAGTCGGGCCGCAGATTCCAGAAAAGCACCGCCTCCGGCGGGTCGAGATCCATGGCCTCGATCAGGTGAGACACCGCGCCGGGCGCATCCTCCGTGGCCGGATCGGGCAGGGCGAGGACGCGCACGCCGGCGTCGATCAGGGCGCGACGTCCCGGCGTCGGGAACGCGGGTTGCTCCTCCACCACCGCGGCCCGGACCATGATCCCCCGCTCGCGCAAACCGAGAAGAAGGCGTCGCGCACTCGTCTGCGCTCCGCCGGTGGAGAAATTGTTGGTGACGAGCCACAAGCCCGTCCCCTCTCCTCGGCGCGAGGCCTGGCGCAGAGCGCGCGGGAGCAACCGCGCGTAGCCCTCAACCATGCGCGACACGTCGAAATGCCGGCGCGCCGGCTCCGCACCGGACATCGCCGGCCTCGACGCGATGTCGCCCAACGCCCGCGCGAACTCCGCAGGTGGAGCCTCGCGATCGATCAGGTGGACGGCAGGGTTGTCGACTGCGATCTCGGAGGCCCCGCCCACGTTCGTGGTGACGACGGGCCGGCCCGCAAAGAGCGCCTCGATCTGGGCCAGGCTCAGTCCCTCGTGGGCGCTTGCGGAAATCAGAACATCGGATCCGAGCAGGCACGCGGCCACGTCGGCCGTCGAGCCCACGAGACGGACGTCCTCGCGGACACCACAGGCGTCGATCGCGCGATCGAGCTGCCTGACCGCGCGTTCCCCGTGGGGACTCCGCGCCGAGGGCGCTCCCGCGATGACCAGGCGCGCGCGCCCGCCCAGGCCGCGCGCACCGAGGGCGTGCTTCGTAGCGCGAAGGATCGCGGGCAGGAGATGCAGGCGCTTCTGGGGCCGGGCGTTCGCGAGAGCCAGAAGCACGAAGTCGGCGTCATCGAATCCCAGGCCCTCGCGCCAGGAACGGGCGCGACCGTGGCGTTCCGCGTCGGGGGACAACGCGCGAAAGTCGACGCCGTTCCACACCGTTCGTGCGGGGATTCCGGGAACGAGGTCGGCGAGTTCGCGCTCCACCACCTGCGCGCAACCGATCAGCAGTTGAACGTCGGCCCGGCGCAGGCGGCGCGTCCCCGTGGGCCAGCTGGCCGGCATGTTGTGGATGGTGAGGGCCACCAGAAGGCCGCGCGCGGCGAAAGCGCGCACCGTGCTCTCGTCGAGCAGGTGACCGTGCACGAGATCGAAACCCTCCGACACCAGATACCGGGCGACGCGGCGCGCTCGATGGTCCGGGTCGGGACCGCCGAGACGGGAGAGGTCGATGGCGTCTTCGGGTACGTCGAACGCGGCGCGGGTGGGTCGCCCGAGCAGAACCAGCCGCGACTTCAAACCGTGGTCGCGCAGACCGCGCGCGAGATCGAGGGCGATGCGCTCGGCCCCGCCCTGCTGCGCGCTCGTCACCACTTCGGCGATGCGCAGACACTGGTCGTCGCGGACGTCGAGACCGGGAAACGCGACGACGCGCGCGTCGATCGCAAGAACCGCGGCTCGTAGCGCGGCGTCGAGATCAGCGGCCTCGCACAGCGACGCGGCCACACGCGCATCAAGCCACGCGCTCAGAGGCGGCGCCGGCGCGGCAACGCCCGGGCCATCCGGCCACCTCACCTTTGCAAGCGCCTCGGAACCCTCGGCCGGGAGGACCTGACCCAAGGCGACGATGGGCCGACCGGTGGCCGAAGGCGGCGGCTCGGTGACTGGCGCCATGGGAAAGGCGCCGGCGCGGACCAGCCAGACCGGACCAGGCTCGGCACGAATCCGCGCGAGCAGGCGCGGCCACGGCTCGTCAATCGCATCGGACGCGGACACACCGAAGAGACGCAGGGCGCGCAGGCTGCGACCGGCGAGATCGCGATCGGAAGGACGCGCACCGTGGACGATGGCGCGCACGGTGGCGCGTCAGTACGCGGAAGGGTAGCTGCGGAAGGGCGTGTCGTCGTCAGAGCGGCGATCGAGGTTCCGCTCATCGCGGTTCCGAATCGGCCGTTCGGGAACCACGGGGGGACGCTGACCGGGAGCGAGCACCGAAAGGATCCTCACCGAAGAGGGCTGTCCGCCGGTGTAGATGGCCTGCTCCATATCCGCATCACCCGCCGCGACGACCGAACCGGTTCTGGTCAGACCGTCCACCACGTACTGGTATTGAATCTTGTGGCCCATGGGAACGCGCGGCGCATGCAGGGTGAAACCATCCGGGCCGATCTTCGTGCCCACGCCCAGCGGACT